>NZ_JACAPN010000016.1:0-112549 GCF_013385665.1 Pseudomonas sp. D4002 | reverse complement strand
CTTTGCTTTTAACACTCAAGCCCGCCGGGAGGCCGCTGTGCTCTTGCTTTTGATTTTGATCTGACTGCCCCAATAAGTCCGAGGCCGAACGCAGGTATTGCGGAGCGGCGGCCCGCGGAGCAATGCCGTTTGGTGGACTTTGCCGCTTTTGCAAAGTGACTCGCTGTAAGAGCGAAACCATACGCCGCCGTTACCCAAATAACGGATATGTACCCAATCACTGAGCTGGCTTGCAGGCCATGGCATCAGGTTTTTGCAGCCAACTCCCGCAGCACCTTGAGCAATGTGGTCTCACCCTTAACCACGTCCGCCTGCTCAAAGCAGATCCAACCTTCGTTAAACCCATCAATCATGCGCATGCGCGGCATTGGATTCTGCGCGCCTTGCTCACGAAACATCGGCTCCCACGCATCGCGAGGCACCACCTGTGCTGTCACACCACGACCAAGCACTTCGGTCAACGTGCGAGCGATGTCGTTCGGGCTGACCCATTGGCCTTCCAGCTCAACTACCCGACGCCCGCTCCAGTGTTGCTGCAACAATTGCGCAGCGAGGCGGCCGACGTCGGCGGTGGCGATCATCGGTACGGTCTTATCCAGCGGTTGCAGGAAGCTGTGGATCACTCCGTGTTCACGGGCCGTGATTACGTCGTAGGCGGTATTTTCCATGAACCAGCCCGGACGCAAAAAGGTCACCGGCACGTTCAACGCGCTCAGCGCCTGTTCCATCAAGGTGCGTTGGGTCAGCAGGTTCAGGTGTTCGGCCTGGGCGCCGATGGTCGACAGGCAAACAACTTTCTGCGGGGCCGCAGCTTCAATGGCCTGAGCGACGGCGGCAATCACCTTGCGCGCCTCGGGAAAACCCGGCTCCGGGTCGAAATCCGAAGGCGGCAGGATGAACACGCCGGTGGCGCCCTTGAATGCTTCGGTGAGGGCCGCAGCGTCGTCCATATTGGCGATGGCGACCTCGCAACCAAGGGCGGCCCATACGGCGCCTTTGCCGGCATCGCGAATGACTGCGCGCACGGGTTGACGATCGTTGAGGAGAAAGCGCGCGAGGGCGCCGCCGACTTTGCCTGTGATTCCGGTGATGACATACATGGTGTTTACGCCTGTTGTTCCAATGTGTGGATCAAGCATAAACACCGCCCTGGATTGACAGAATAGCGATCCCGTCACTGCATCAGTGACTCAGAATCATGAATCACTCAGTGGTGGCAATCGGCGTTTTACCGGGGTTTTCTTGACGATGGCGGTGTTGGTTTCGGCGTAAGCGTTGAGCTTATCCAGCAGTGTGTCGAGTTGGTCCATGGTGCGCACATGCAGGCGTGCGATGAAGCAGTCATCGCCGGTCACCTTGTCGCACTCGGTGAACTCGGGGATCGCCTGGATCTGGCGCTCCACCTCCTGCAGTTTCCCGGGCAAAGGGCGAATGCGCACGATGGCTTGCAGCAGATAGCCAAAATGCTTGGGGTCAATGTCCACGGTGTAGTTCTTCAACACGCCACGCTCTTCCAGCCGTCGCAACCGCTCGCCGACGCTGGGGGAGGACAGGCCGGTGATACCCGCCAAGGCCTTGAGGGACAGGCGCGAATCGTCCATCAATGCGGCGAT
Source organism: Pseudomonas sp. D4002 (assembly GCF_013385665.1). Lineage (NCBI taxonomy): Bacteria > Pseudomonadati > Pseudomonadota > Gammaproteobacteria > Pseudomonadales > Pseudomonadaceae > Pseudomonas > Pseudomonas sp. D4002. The sequence continues at coordinate 110,936 of NZ_JACAPN010000016.1, read as the reverse complement.
CAGTTGCTGGTCAATGCTGTCAATCATGGTCGCTCCGAAAGCGATTGCTCAGGTTTGCCTAATAAGAATAGGCGAAATGCAAGGTTCGCCTTATTTAGAATCTGGAGTCGCTACAGGCCAGATTGCCATAATTGAGCCTCACTTGAGGAGCTCAATCATGGACAAATCCATACGTCGCGGTTCATGGGAAATGGTCGCCGCCATGCTCATATCCGGCACCATCGGCTGGTTCGTGCTGGTGTCGGGAGTGCCGGTGGTCGAAGTGGTGTTCTGGCGCTGCGTGATCGGCGCGCTGACGTTGCTGGTGGTGTGCTGGCTGCTCGGCTATCTGCGCCTGGACTTGCTGGACTACCGCAAACTCGGGCTGGCGATGCTCAGCGGCGTGGCGATCGTGGGCAATTGGTTGCTGCTGTTCGAGTCCTACGCCAGGGCATCCATTTCCATCAGTACAGCGGTGTATAACGTGCAGCCGTTCATGCTGGTTATGCTGGCGGCAGTGTTCCTGGGCGAGAAAATCACCGTGCAGAAGCTCGCCTGGCTGAGCGTGGCGTTCGTGGGAATGCTGGCGATTGTCACTGCCCATGGCGATCAGTCAAATACCGGGGACGACTATCTGGTGGGCGTGGCATTGGCGCTGGGCGCGGCGCTTTTGTACGCGATTGCCGCCCTGATCATCAAGCGCTTGAAAGAGGTGCCGCCGCATTTGATGGCTTTGATCCAGGTGACCACGGGCGCCTTGCTGCTGGCACCGCTGATGCAGTGGCACAGCCTGTCTGCATCGATGGATGCTTGGGCGGCATTGCTGACCCTGGGCGTTGTGCATACCGGCTTGATGTACGTGCTGCTGTATGGCGCGATCCAGAAGTTGCCGACGGCAATCACCGGGGCGCTGTCGTTTATCTACCCGATTGCGGCAATCTTTGTCGACTGGATTGCCTTTGGGCATCGCCTGGGCTGGTTGCAATGGCTGGGCGTGGCGGCGATTTTGCTCGCGGCGGCGGGGTTGCAGTGGGGTTGGTGGTGGCGCTCGAAAACAGCGGTGAACGTCACGCCGTAGCATGACGCTCACCCGCGACTCAATGTGCGCCGCGCGGGATGGTCTTGAGCAGGTCATCCGGGCTGATATAACCCACCACGCTGCCCGGTTGCGGCAGGCCGAGGATGTGGCCCTTGATCTTGCCGATCACGTGCATCTCGCAAGGCTTGCAGTCGAACTTCAGCGTCAGTACTTCGTCGCCGTGGATCAACTGCATCGGCGCAACCTTGGTCTTCACCCCCGTCACACCCTTGGCCTGTTTGGGGCAGAGGTTGAACGAGAACCGCAGGCAGTGCTTGGTGATCATCACCGGCACTTCGCCAGTTTCTTCGTGGGCTTCATACGCCGCATCGATCAGTTGCACACCATGGCGGTGATAGAAGTCGCGGGCCTTCTGGTTGTAGACGTTGGCCAGGAACGACAGGTGCGATTCCGGGTACACCGGCGGCGGCGTGGTTTCCGCCTTGCGGCCGCCCCGTGGATGAGCCTGGATACGCGCCTCGGTCAGCGCCTCGATCACTTCACGGCGCAGGGCCTTGAGCTGCGAATTCGGGATGAAGAACGCCTGCGGCGCATCCAGCTCGATCGCAGTGGCGTGGTACTGCGTGGTGCCCAGTTGGCCCAGCAGGTCGCGCAGGGTTTCCAGGGCCTGTTCCGGCTTGTTGGCCACGCCAAACGGGCCGGGCAGGGCAACGCTGGCGCTGATGCCTTCTTCGCTGGTGACGGTCAGTTCCAGGTGATCTTCCTGCAGGCGAGCCGCCCATGACACGCCGATCCGGCGTTCGGCGGAAGTCTTCAGCAAAGCCTGCTGCCAGTTATGGTCCAGGTTGCGGTTCAACGGATGGTTCGGGCGCAGTTGGTGCAAGCCTGCCGGCATTTCATTGGGTTCGACGCGGTAGCGATAGCGCTTCTCGCCGTCTTCTTCGAACTCGCCTTTTGGCTCGGCAATGTTGGCGCGGAAACCCACCACTTCACGCTTGATCAGCACATTGAGGCCGTCGCCGTTGGACAGCGGCTCATGGGTGACCACTTGCAAGTCACGCTTGCCGGCTTTTTCCACCACCCCCACCGGCAGGCCGGTAAAGGTTGGGGTGTCGAAGGCGCCAATGTCGACCTTGCGGTCGGTGACGAAGTAGTCGGTGCTGCCACGGTGGAAGGTCTTTTCCGGGTCCGGCAGGAAGAAATGCGCGGTGCGGCCGCTGGAGGCGCGAGCCAGGTCCGGGCGGTCTTCAAGAATCTCGTCCAGGCGCTGGCGGTAATAGGCGGTGATGTTCTTCACATAACCCATGTCCTTGTAGCGGCCTTCGATCTTGAACGAACGCACGCCGGCATCCACCAGGGCGCGCAGGTTGGCGCTCTGGTTGTTGTCTTTCATCGACAACAGGTGCTTTTCAAAGGCAACCACACGGCCCTGGTCATCCTTCAGGGTGTAGGGCAGGCGGCAGGCCTGGGAGCAATCGCCACGGTTGGCGCTGCGGCCATTCTGGGCGTGGGAGATGTTGCACTGGCCGGAGAAGGCCACGCACAAGGCACCGTGGATAAAGAACTCGATGGCGGCATCGGTTTCATCGGCAATCGCACGGATTTCCTGCAGGTTCAGCTCACGGGCCAACACCAGCTGCGAAAAACCGGCCTGGTCGAGGAACTTGGCCCGGCCCAGGGTGCGGATGTCGGTCTGGGTGCTGGCATGCAGTTCGATGGGCGGGATATCCAGCTCCATCACCCCCAGGTCCTGGACGATCAGCGCGTCGACGCCGGCATCGTAGAGCTGGTGGATCAGCTTGCGCGCCGGCTCCAGCTCGTTGTCGTGCAGGATCGTGTTGATGGTGGTGAACACCCGCGCGTGGTAGCGCCGGGCGAACTCCACCAACTGCGCGATATCGCTCACGTCGTTGCAGGCGTTATGGCGCGCGCCGAAACTCGGGCCGCCGATGTACACGGCGTCGGCGCCATGCAGGATGGCCTCGCGGGCGATGGCAACATCGCGCGCAGGGCTGAGCAATTCCAGGTGATGCTTGGGCAAGGACATAGTTTTTTTAGTCAGGCTTGTCACGGAGGCGGGCATTGTAGCTGCGAAATGCGCTATCGACATCTATCAAGCCCCAGGTGTGCTCCCAAATTGGAATGCACTCAACGGTGGGAGCCGGGCTTGCCCGCGATGCAGACACCGCGGTGTATCAGTGACACCGCGGCGATCCCATCGCAGCCTCGCTGGGGCTCGACAGCTCCCACATCTGATCATCGTTGGTTGATATAGAGCGTTTGGCTCAGCCCTTGGCGGCCATCGCCGTGACTTCAACCCGCATGCCTTCGACGGCCAGGGCGGCAACACCAACCGCCGCACGCACCGGCCAAGGCTTGGCGAAGTAGCGCTTGTAGACTTCATTGAAAGCGGCGCGGTCGGCCATGTCGGTCAGGTAGATGGTCAGGTGCATGACCCGGTCAATCGAACTGCCGGCACGTTCGAGCGCAACCTTGAGGGCTTGCAGGGTGCATTCGCTTTGCAGGGTGATGTCGCCAAGCTCCAGGCTGCCGTCGGCGCGGGTAGGGATTTGCGTGGAGACGAGGATGCCGTTGAAGCCGATAACGTCGGAAGAGATGGAGTCCGGGTCGAGATCGGGGGTGAAGGCGAGGTCGTGGTTGGCCATGGGATTCCCTTGGGTGACATCAGAAAGAAGGCCGATATGGTCCTCGAAAAAAAGGCCCGGGGCAAACCCGGGCCTTTTCGGCGAAGCAGCAAGGTAAAACGGAAGTCCACGATCAACCGTGTTTGTTTAACTAGCCTGTTGTTTCGTGGATAGTTTAATTGCCAATAGTTGCGTGCGCAGGTGCACTGCCGATTAAACTCGATTAATTAAAATTCACTGTGCATATGCGCACGCTGCTGTAGTTTTAACCCTGTCTTAGCCGCTCTGCTTCGACAACATCCTTTGGTTTGCCGCCGCAGTCTCTGCGGCGGATTTTTTATGGGCGCTGATGTATATATATTTAACTTATTTATAAAGTGGCACTTTGATAGTTGGTTGAATCAAACTATCAGTACACCAAGAGAGGCTTGTGCCTGCCCCATTTCGCACAACTGCTATGCAAGATGAGGGATTAATCCACCGCCGCTGAATGCCTATAGTTCTTTCACCGCCGCAGCGCCCCACGGGGCATGCGAAATCCAGCCGTAGATTGAGGTGATCATAATGAATAGCGAATTCAAGCCTGACGTGGCCGATACCCAACCGCAGCACCTGCTCGATGCCGAATACTTTGAATACAGCAAGGCCGCCAATCCCATCAGCGCCAACCTGATCACGCGCATTCCCTATCACAGCTTCCCGGCCTCGCTGTACGACAGTGGGCCCTCTCGGGTAGTGCCGCTGGACCTCAGCGATGCCTTGGGTTGCGAAGGTCCGGCCACCGGTCCGGGGCTGTGTGCGAACTTCATTCGCCTGAACGCCGGCGATACGCTGGAACTGCACCCCAACGCCACCTCACAGGTGTTTTATGTCATCGCAGGGCAGGGCAGTGTGGTTCAGGGCGCGCACCGCATCGACTGGACCAAAGGCTGCTTCATTGCGCTGCCAGGTCTGCAGCAAGCGCAGTTCAGCGCATCAGAGGATGCGCGCCTGTATTACGTCCACGATGAGCCGCTGTTGCGTTACCTGGGCGTGACCCGCAGTGCCGATCGCTTCGTGCCGACGCTGTATCCCGCGGAGCTGGCCAACGCAAAACTGCGGGAAGCGGCCGATGATCCCCGCGCCCAGGACCGTAGCCGTATCAGCATCCTGCTGGGCAATCGCAACTTCCCGCAGACCCGTACCGTGACCCATGTGCTGTGGGCGATGTACGGCATCCTGCCGCCAGGGTCGATTCAGAAGCCCCACCGACACCAGTCGATTGCGCTGGATTTCATCATTGATTGCCCCAAGGGCTGCTATTCGCTCGTGGGCACCGAACTGGACGCCGATGGGCAGATCCGCAACCCGGTGCGGGTCGACTGGTCGCCGGGCCTGGCGTTCGTGACGCCGCCAGGTTACTGGCATGCCCACTTCAACGAGTCCGACACGGAAGCCTTCCTGATTCCGATCCAGGATGCGGGGCTGCAAACCTATCTGCGGTCGCTGGATATCCGCTTCAGCTGAGACGTTTCCAGTGCGGTGTTTCGCCCAGTTGCTCGACGATAAAGTCGATGAAGCACCGCACTTTGGAAGACACGATGCGCTTGGGTGGATACACGAACCACACCGCCGATTCACGGCCTGCGATGCGGATATCCCACTCAGGCAACCACACCAGCAACTCGCCGGTTTCAATGGGTTTGGCTACCAGCCAGTCGGGGAGCAAGGCAAATCCCAGCCCTTGTTGTGCGGCGATCAATTGTGCGTCCAGGTCGTTGATCCGGATGCTGTCTTTATGCACCAGCGGTGGCACCTCATGCCCGTTGGCAAATGCGCTGTCAGCCGCCCCCAGAATCGCCGGCATGGCAGCCAGGTCGGCAGCGTTGACCGGCGCCGGATACTCCCGGCAAAACCCCGGGCTGGCCACCAGCCGGTAGCGCTCATCGCAGATCTTGCGTGCCTTCAACGTGGAATCCGCCAGGGTTCCAATACGGATCGCCAAGTCCGCACCGGCATGAATCAGATTGACGTGGCTGTCGTCCAGCACCAGTTCCAGCTTGATCTGCGGGTAGCGGGCCAGGAAGGCATTCAAGGTGGGAAGGACATGGTGGCGGGCAAAGGCGGGCGGCAGGTTGAGCTTGAGCACGCCCCGTGGCTGTTCGTTCAGTGCGGAGGTGGCGGCCTTGGCTTGTTCGAGTTCATCCAGTACCCGGCGTGCGTGCATCAGAAACGTCTGGCCACCCTCAGTCAGGTGCAGCGTGCGCGTAGAGCGGTTGAACAAGGCGATGCCGAGGTCCTGTTCAAGGTCCTTCACGTAGCGGGAAACCGTGGAGGCCTTGATGCCAAGCCGGTCGGCGGCGCGGGAGAAATTATTGCCCTCGGCGGCTTCGACAAAGGCGGTTAACGCAGCGAAGTAATCCAAGGGCGGCCTCGATCTTGACGGTGGGTTGCCTGGCCTACAGCGGCGTCAGCACATTCATCACGGTGTCCAGCGCCACCCGGGTATCGTCCAGTTGCACCAGGGAGGCATGCCGCGCGCCGAGGGCGTCACGGTTCTTGATCGCGGTGAGGATCGCTTTGTGCCGGGGCAGGCTGAGGCCCTGGATGTCGGGGCGGCGGTTGGTGATGTTGATGGACTCGCGAAGTGGCAGCGACAGCATGTTGCACATGTAGGCCAGCAAGTCGTTGCGGGTCGCATCGGCAATCGCCCGGTGGAAGTCCAGGTCGGCCTGCAGCAACGTTTCGTGGGTATTGGCGGTTTCCATGCCGAGGTAGGCTTTTTCGATGGTGGCGATGTCGGCGTCGGTGGCGGTGGTCGCGGCCATCGCGGCGATTTCCGGCTCGAGGATCCGGCGTACACCGGCCAGGGTGTTGAAAAACTCGCTGTGGGGTGTCGACTGCATCAGCCAGGTCAGCACGTCCGGGTCCAGCAAGTGCCACTGCACCCGAGGGCGCACCACAGCGCCGACCTTGGGCTTGGAAATCACCAGGCCCTTGGCGCTCAGCACCCGAGTCGCCTCACGCAATACCGAGCGGCTGACCTTGTACTCCTCGCACAAGGTGGCCTCCATGGGCAACCGTTCTTCCGGCTTGAAGCGCCCGGAAACGATGTGCATGCCCAAGTCCTGGACGATTTGGGCGTGCATGCTCTTGCGCGGCTTGGTCGGCTGCTGATCCATAACAGGGAGGCTACTCTGGCGAAATACGCGGCATCATAACATTGCTCCCGTCCCAATTAGTGGGAATGACGCGGCACTTCGGCGCCACGGCAGCCCACCAGGAAGTCGAAGTCGCAGCCCTGGTCTGCCTGTAATACGTGGTCGATGTACAGCTGCCGGTAGCCTCCGACAATCAGTTGCTCGGGCGGTGCAAGGTCGGCCATGCGGGCCGCCAGTTCGGCGTCCGGGATGTCCAGGTGCAGGCGGCCATTGGCGCAATCGAGTTCGATCCAGTCGCCTTCCTTGACCGTGGCCAACGGGCCGCCGGCCGCCGCTTCCGGCGCCACGTGCAACACCACGGTGCCGTAGGCCGTGCCGCTCATGCGCGCATCGGAAATCCGCACCATGTCGGTCACGCCCTGGGCCAGCAGTTTGGCCGGCAAGCCCATGTTGCCGACTTCCGCCATGCCCGGATAACCCTTGGGCCCGCAGTTTTTCATCACCAGGATCGAGTTGGCATCCACGTCCAGTTCCGGGTCGTTGATCCGTGCCTTGTAGATGTCGAAGTTCTCGAACACCACGGCACGCCCGCGATGCTGCATCAGTTCGGCACTGGCAGCCGAGGGCTTGAGGACTGCACCCAGTGGTGCGAGGTTGCCCCGCAGCACACAAATGCCGCCGTCGGCGCGGATCGGGTTGTCGAGGGTGCGGATCACTTCGTCCTGGCCGTAGATCGGCGCTTCCCGTGTGTTTTCGCCGAGGGACTTGCCGTTGACGGTCAAGGCATTCGGGTGCGGGATCAGGTTGGCCTCACCGAGGCGGCGCAGCACCGCCGGCAGGCCGCCAGCGTAGTAGAACTCCTCCATCAGGAAGCGCCCGGACGGCTGCAGGTCGACGATGGTCGGCATGCCACGGCCCATGCGGGTCCAGTCGTCCAGGTCGAGCTCGACGCCGATGCGTCCGGCGATGGCTTTCAGGTGAATCACCGCGTTGGTCGAGCCGCCGATGGCTGCGTTGACGCGAATCGCGTTTTCGAAAGCCTCCTTGGTCAGGATCTTCGACAGCTTCAGGTCTTCACGCACCATCTCCACCGCACGCATGCCGGACATGTGCGCCAGTACATAACGCCGCGCATCCACCGCGGGAATCGCCGCGTTGTGGGGCAGGGAAGTGCCGAGTGCTTCGGCCATGCAGGCCATGGTCGAGGCGGTGCCCATGGTGTTGCAGGTGCCCGCCGAGCGGGACATGCCGCCTTCGGCCGCGAGGAAATCGTCGAGGGTAATGGTGCCCGCCTTGACCTGTTCGCTGAGCTGCCACACCACGGTGCCCGAGCCGATGTCCTGGCCCTTGTGCTTGCCGTTGAGCATCGGCCCGCCGGTGACGACGATCGCCGGCACGTCGCAACTGGCGGCGCCCATCAGCAGCGCCGGGGTGGTCTTGTCACAGCCGGTCAGCAGCACCACGCCGTCGATGGGGTTGCCGCGAATGGCTTCCTCCACGTCCATGCTGGCCAGGTTACGGGTGAGCATCGCGGTGGGGCGCAGGTTCGATTCGCCGTTGGAGAACACCGGAAATTCCACCGGAAAGCCACCGGCTTCGATCACGCCGCGTTTCACATGCTCGGCAATCTGGCGGAAGTGCGCGTTGCAGGGCGTCAGCTCCGACCAGGTATTGCAGATCCCGATGATCGGTTTGCCGTGGAACTGATGATCGGCAATCCCCTGATTTTTCATCCAGCTGCGGTACATGAAGCCGTTTTTATCGGCGGTACCAAACCAGCTGGCGGAGCGCAGGACGGGCTTTTTCTCGGACATGGCTGACTCTCTTATTGTAAGACTATATTGATCCATTCTCGGCTTAACATAGGCGTAAATTCGGGTGTTTGGAAGTGTTGTTGATTAAATAGTATTACTATATAGTCCGATTTAACGAGGCCTGGCCCTGGCGGTTTTCCGCGAGAGGCGACCCGAAACGCTCTATAAAAATAACAATCGGAGACCGCTCACATGAGCCAGGAACAGCGGCTGATACGTCGCATCACGCTGAAACTGATTCCCTTCCTGATCTTGCTGTACCTGATTGCCTACGTGGATCGCTCGGCCGTGGGCTTCGCCAAATTGCACATGGGCGCGGATGTCGGCATCGGCGATGCGGCGTATGGACTGGGAGCAGGGCTGTTCTTTATTGGCTACTTCCTGCTGGAAATCCCCAGCAACCTGATGCTCGACCGTTTCGGCGCGCGGCGCTGGTTCGCACGAATCATGGTGACCTGGGGCGCGATTACCATCGGCATGGCATTCGTCCAGGGCCCCCACAGTTTCTATGTGATGCGCTTTCTGCTGGGCGCCGCCGAAGCCGGGTTCTTCCCGGGTGTCCTCTACTACATCACCCAATGGTTCCCGGTGAGGCACCGCGGCAAGATCCTCGGGCTGTTCATCCTGTCCCAACCCATCGCCATGATGATCACCGGCCCCGTGGCGGGCGGCTTGCTCGGCATGGACGGGATACTCGGCCTGCACGGCTGGCAGTGGTTGTTCATCGTCATCGGCACCCCGGCGATCCTGCTGACCTGGCCGGTGCTGCGCTACCTGCCGGATGGGCCGCAACAGGTGAAATGGATGGACCAGGCGGAGAAGGCCTGGCTCACCGGCGAGCTGGCCAAAGACCTGCAAGCCTACGGCCAGACCCGGCACGGCAACCCGCTGCATGCGCTGAAGGACAAACGCGTGCTGCTGCTGGCGCTGTTCTACTTGCCGGTGACCTTGAGCATTTATGGGCTGGGCCTGTGGCTGCCGACCTTGATCAAGCAGTTTGGCGGCAGCGACCTGACCACCGGGTTTGTGTCGGCAGTGCCCTACATCTTCGGGATCATCGGTTTGCTGATCGTCCCGCGCAGTTCCGATCGCCTGAATGATCGCTACGGTCATCTTGCCGTGCTCTACGTGTTGGGCGCCATCGGCCTGTTCCTCAGCGCCTGGCTGACAGTGCCGCTGTGGCAACTGGCAGCGCTGTGCCTGGTGGCGTTTGCGCTGTTCTCTTGCACGGCGGTGTTCTGGACCTTGCCGGGACGTTTCTTTGCCGGCGCGAGTGCAGCGGCGGGCATCGCCTTGATCAACTCGGTGGGCAACCTCGGCGGCTACATCGGGCCGTTCGTGATCGGCGCCCTCAAGGAGTACACCGGCAACCTTGCGTCGGGCTTGTACTTCCTGGCGTGCGTGATGCTGTTCGGGGTGGTGTTGACCGGGGTGGTCTATCGGTTGCTGGAGCGCAGGCACGTGCTGCCGCCCGACCAGTTCGCCGCCAGCGCCCGTGGCGCCACGCGTACTTAATTGGCAATCAGGAGAACACTCATGGGGTTAGTGCAGTTTGAATTGAACAACGGCGAACGCCGAGTGGGCGTGGTCGACGGCGATCAGGTACGCGAGGTGCGGGCCGCCCGCACGGTACGCGACCTGGCACTCGCCGCCATCGAGGCTGGCGTCACCTTGCAACAGCACATAGACCACCTCGGCCTGGCCGAGAGCCACGACTACGCCAGACTGCTGGCCGCGCAGAAGATCTTGCCACCGCTGGATCACCCGGACCCGGCCCACACGCTGGTCAGCGGTACCGGCCTGACCCACCTGGGCAGTGCGTCGGCGCGGGACAAGATGCACCAGAACGCCAGTGACGAAAGCGCGATGACCGACAGCATGCGCATCTTCAAATGGGGCGTGGAGGGCGGCAAACCGGCTGCTGGCCAGGCCGGTGTGCAGCCCGAATGGTTCTACAAGGGCGACGGCAGCATCGTGGTGCGTCCGGGCCAGCCATTCCCGTGGCCAGCGTTTGCCGAAGACGCCGGCGAAGAGCCGGAAATCGCCGGGCTGTATGTGATTGGTCACGACGGCAAGCCGTATCGCCTGGGCTACGCGGTGGGCAACGAGTTTTCCGACCACGTGATGGAGCGCAAGAATTACCTGTACCTGGCCCACTCCAAGCTGCGCAGTTGCAGCTACGGTCCCGAGTTGCGCCTGGGTGAACTGCCCCGGCACCTGGCGGGCACCAGCCGTATCGTGCGCAATGGCGAGGTGTTGTGGCAGCACGAATTCCTCAGTGGCGAAGCCAACATGTGCCACAGCCTCGAAAACCTTGAATACCACCATTTCAAATACACCCAGTTCCTGCGCCCGGGTGACGTGCATATCCATTTCTTCGGCACCGCCACCTTGTCGTTTGCCGACGGCATTCGTACCCAGCCAGGCGATGTGTTTGAAATCAGCCAAGCCGAATTCGGCGCGCCATTGATCAACGGCATTGCCGTGGCCAACAGCGGCGTGGCACCTGGCGGCATAGGCACCCTTTGAAGGAGACAGGCATGACCCGGATTTGTGGCCACAACTACATCGGCGACCAGCGCAGCGCTGCCGGCAGCATCACCCTGCAGAGCATCGACGCCACCAGTGGCGAGGCATTGCCCTTTGATTTCTACCAGGCCACCGCGCAGGAGGTCGACGCCGCGGCCAACGCCGCCGCTCAGGCTTACCCGGCTTATCGCAGCCTGAGCGCGCAGCATCGTGCGTCGTTCCTGGAGGCGATAGCCGATGAACTGGACGCCCTGGGCGATGACTTTGTCGCCCTGGTCTGCCGCGAAACGGCGTTGCCCGCCGGGCGTATCCAGGGTGAGCGCGGTCGTACCAGCGGCCAGATGCGGTTGTTCGCCAAGGTACTGCGGCGCGGTAATTTCTACGGGGCGCGGATCGACCAGGCGCTGCCGGATCGTCAGCCCTTGCCGCGCCCGGATCTGCGCCAATACCGCATCGGCCTGGGGCCGGTCGCGGTGTTTGGGGCGAGCAATTTCCCCCTGGCCTTTTCCACTGCCGGTGGCGACACCGCCGCCGCGCTGGCGGCCGGTTGCCCGGTGGTGTTCAAGGCCCACAGCGGCCACATGGCCACCGCCGAGCGGGTCGCCGATGCGATCATGCGGGCGGCCGAGCGCACAGGTATGCCCGGCGGCGTGTTCAACATGATCTTTGGCGGCGGTGTGGGGGAAGCGCTGGTCAAGCACCCAGCGATCCAGGCCGTGGGTTTCACCGGCTCGCTCAAGGGCGGCCGGGCGTTGTGCGATATGGCGGCGGCACGCCCGCAACCGATCCCGGTGTTCGCCGAGATGTCCAGCATCAACCCGGTGATCGTCTTGCCCCAGGCCCTGCAAACCCGGGCAGACACCATCGCCCGCGACCTGGTCGCCTCGGTGGTGCAGGGGTGCGGCCAGTTCTGCACGAACCCGGGCCTGGTGATCGGGATTGCCTCGCCAGCGTTCACAGGCTTCACCCAACAGGTCGCCCAACTGATCGGCGGCCAGCCCGCGCAAACCATGCTCAATGCCGGCACCTTGAACAGCTACGGCAAAGGCCTGCACACGCTGCTGGCCCATCCTGGCATCGAGCACCTGGCGGGCCAGACGCAAACCGGCAATCAGGCGCAGCCACAGCTGTTCAAAGCGGACGCCAGCCTGCTGATCAACGGCGATGAAGTGCTGCAGGAGGAAGTGTTCGGCCCCACCACGGTGTTCGTGGAAGTCGCCGACCAGGTCCAACTCACTGCGGCGTTGCACGGCCTGCACGGCCAATTGACCGCGACGATCATCGGCGAGCCGGCGGATTTCACCCAGTTCGGCGAGTTGACGCCGCTGCTGGAGCAAAAGGTTGGCCGCATCCTGCTCAACGGCTACCCCACGGGCGTCGAGGTGTGTGACGCGATGGTCCATGGCGGGCCGTATCCGGCGACTTCGGATGCCCGTGGCACTTCCGTGGGCACCCTGGCGATCGAGCGTTTCCTGCGACCTGTGTGCTTTCAGAATTACCCTGATAGCCTGCTCCCCGACGCGCTGAAGAATGCCAACCCATTGCGCATTCAGCGTCTGGTAGATGGGCAGCCGTCGCGCGACGCGCTGTAACCGGTACCACCTGAAAACAACAAGAAAGCAGGAGGTTTCATGTCGTGGACCGCAGTCACACCGCACCGGGCTCGGCTGGGCGAAGGGCCGTTCTGGGATGTACCGGGCCAGGCCTTGTATTGGGTGGACATCATCGGCCAGCAGGCCTTGCGCCTGCAGGGCGGGCAATTGCACACCTGGCAATTGCCTGAGCCGGTCTCGGCGTTTATCCCGTGCGCCAGCGGCGATGCACTGGTGACCCTGAGCAGCGGCGTGTATCGCCTCGACCTCGATTCGACGCCGAGCGATCCACGCCTGACCTTGCTTTGCGTCGCCGATCCGCAACCGGGCAACCGTGCCAACGAAGCCCGCTGCGATGCCCAGGGCCGGCTGTGGCTGGGCACCATGCAGAACAACATCGGCGAGCACGGTGAAGACTTGCCGGTGCTGCGACGTTCCGGCGGCCTGTTCCGGGTCGATACCGACGGGCAGGTCACGCCGTTGCTGCAAGGCCTAGGGATTCCCAACACCTTGCTGTGGAACGACGCCGCCACCCACGTGCATTTCGGCGACAGCCTGGACGGCACGCTCTATCGATACCCGATGACTGAACAGGGCCAGCTCGCACCTGCGCAAGTCTGGTTCGGGCCTCACTCCCGGGGTGGCCCGGACGGCTCCGCCATGGACGCCGAAGGCTATATCTGGAACGCGCGCTGGGACGGCAGCTGCCTGCTGCGGCTGACGCCGGACGGTGAAGTTGACCGGGTCATCGAATTGCCGGTCAGCCGTCCCACCAGTTGCGTGTTCGCAGGCCCCGACCTCAAGACCTTGTACATCACCAGTGCCGCCAGCCCGCTGGATCACCCGCTGGACGGTGCGGTGCTGGCCATTGAGGTCGATGTGCCGGGGAAAGTCTGCCACCGCTTTGCAGGATAACCAACAGGCTGTTTAACGCACTCAAAAACAACAACAAGGAGTCACCCTATGAATCGTCGTCGTGGTATCCGTTCCCTGTGCTGCGCCGCTGTGGCGGTGTCCGCCGTCGGCCTGAGCAGCCTGTTGCTGGCGGCCGAGCCGGTGAAGATCGGCTTTCTGGTCAAGCAGGCGGAAGAGCCCTGGTTCCAGACCGAATGGGCCTTCGCCGAAAAGGCCGGCAAGGACAAGGGCTTCGAGGTGATCAAGATCGCCGTGCCCGACGGCGAGAAAACCCTCTCGGCCATCGACAGCCTGGCGGCCAACGGTGCCAAGGGTTTTGTGATTTGCCCGCCGGACGTGTCCCTCGGCCCGGCGATCATGGCCAAGGCCAAAGCCAACGGCTTGAAAGTGATCGCCGTGGATGACCGTTTTGTGGACGCCAAGGGCAACTTCATGGAAGACGTGCCTTACCTGGGCATGGCCGCGTTTGAAGTGGGCGAGAAGCAGGGCAGTGCCATGGCCACTGAAGCGAAAAAACGTGGCTGGGACTGGAAGGACACCTATGCGGTGATCAACACCTACAACGAACTCGATACCGGTAAAAAGCGCACTGATGGCTCGGTCAAATCCCTGAAGGCTGCGGGTATTCCGGATGACCACATCCTGTACGCAGCCCTCAAGACCCTCGACGTCCCCGGCAGCATGGACGCCACCAACTCGGCGCTGGTCAAGCTGCCCGGCGGCGCGAAAAACCTGATCATCGGCGGCATGAATGACAACACCGTGCTTGGCGGCGTGCGCGCCACCGAAAGCGCCGGGTTTGCGGCGGCGAATGTCATCGGCATCGGCATCAACGGCACCGATGCCATTGGCGAATTGAAGAAAGCCAACAGCGGCTTCTTCGGCTCGATGCTGCCCAGCCCGCACATCGAGGGCTACAACACCGCGAGCATGATGTTCGAGTGGGTCACTACGGGTAAGGAGCCGCCGAAGTACACGGCCATGGATGAGGTGACGCTGATCACCCGCGAGAACTTCAAGCAGGAGCTGGAAAAGATCGGTTTGTGGAACTGATGGCCGCTGACGTTTCCCGGCAGCCCTGCTAACACCGGTACTGTGGGAGCTGTCGAGCTTCAGCGAGGCTGCGATAGCGGTGGGTCAGGCACCTTGGATATTGATAGTGCCGACGTCATCGCAGCCTCGCCAAAGCTCGACAGCTCCCACAGGTTTAGTCAGCAGAGAATTTCAGCACGGTATTCTGCGTGTAGGTCTGGCCAGGATCGAGACGGGTAGAGGGGAAGCTCGGCTGGTTGGGGCCGTCGGGAAAATGCTGGGTTTCCAGGGTGAACGCACTCCAGTGGGCGTAAGGCTTGCCACCCTTGCCCTTGATCGTCCCGTCGAGGAAGTTGCCGGTATAGAACTGCACGCCAGGCTCGCTGGTATACAGCTGCAAGCGGCGACCGGACTGCGGGTCACGAACGTCGGCGGCCAGTTTGCCGATATCACCCTTGGCATCCAGCACCCAGTTGAAGTCAAAGCCACCTTGTTTAGGTTCGGCGAATTTCAGCTGGGGATGATCGTCCTTGATGTGCTGGCCGATGGCAGTGGGCTTGAGAAAGTCCATCGGCGTACCGGCGACCGGGGCCAGTTCGCCGATGGGAATCAGGGTGCTGTTGACCGGGGTGTAATGGCTGGCATGCAGGGTGGCGACTTGCTTGAGCACATCACCGCTGCCGGCGCCGGCGAGGTTGAAGTAACTGTGGTTGGTGAGGTTGAGCACCGTGGGTTTGTCGGTGGTGGCCTTGTAGTCGATGTGCAGTTCGTTCTTGTCGTTGAGGCTATAGGTGACATCGACTTTCAGGTTGCCGGGGAAACCCATCTCGCCGTCCTTGGACAGGTAGCTCAGGGTCACGCCCACCGAATCGTCCTGCTTGACCGGCTGGGCTTTCCACACATGCTTGTCGAAACCTTGCGGGCCGCCGTGCAGCGAGTTCGGCCCGTCGTTGAGGGGCACTTGATAGCGTTTGCCGTCCAGTTCAAAGCTGCCCTTGTCCAGGCGGTTGCCAAAACGGCCGATGGTCGCGCCGAAGAACGCAGTACCGGCCTGGTAGCCCTGGACGTCATCGAAGCCCAGCACCACGTCGGCGAACTGGCCGTGTTTGTCGGGTACTTTCAGCGACTGCAAGACCGCGCCATAGGTGATGACCGTGGCTTGTACGCCATGACTGTTACGCAATACATACTGCTCGACGGCGGTGCCGTCATTGGTTTTGCCGAAGGGTTTGTGTTCGCTGGACAAGCCAGCCGCCTGAGCGCCCAGGCTGGCCACCGCCAGGGAGAGGCCAAGGCCGGTAAGCAGGAATCGGGATTGCCGCATGACTGAGCTACCTTTATTGTTGTTAATTAAATAGTTCTACTATTTATTCGGCTGCAGGGCTGATTTATAGCCAATATCGCAAAACATGCAATATAAAATAAGACTAAATACAGCGGAGTGACTGCCCCATGAACACTGAAAAACAGCCCGGCGCGCAGGCGATGTACCCGGACCTGCGGGATAAAACCGTGCTGATCTCCGGCGGTGCTTCCGGGATAGGCGAGGCCATGGTGCGTGCCTTCGCACGCCAGGGGGCCAAGGTAGCCTTCGTGGACCGGGCGCAAGGGCAGGGCGACCGATTGGCGGCGATATTGTCGGCCGAGGGCCATGCCGTCGAATTCGCCCATTGCGATATCACCGACGAGATCGCGTACAAGGCCGCGATAGCGTGCCTGGCGCAGAGCCTTGGACCGATCGACGTGCTGGTGAACAATGCCGCCAACGACGTTCGGCACACCCTGGATGAAATCGACTCGGAGCGGTTCGACCAACTGATTTCGGTCAACCTGAAGCACGGGTTTTTCGCGGCCCGGGCCGTGGTGCCGATGATGAAGGCCGCAGGCGGCGGGTCGATCATCAACCTGGGTTCCATCGGCTGGATGATGGCTTCCAGCGGCTACCCGGTATACGCCGCCAGCAAAGCCGCCGCCCACGGCATGACCCGGGCCCTGGCGCGGGAGCTTGGGCCCAGCCGTATCAGGGTCAATACGCTGGTGCCGGGCTGGGTGATGACCGAGAAACAACTGGCGATGTGGGTGGATGACGCGGCCCGGGAATTGATCGCCCGCAGCCAGTGCCTGCCGGGCAGTGTGGAGCCGGAACATATCGCCAATATGGCGCTGTTCCTGGCCTCTGATGTATCGGCGATGTGTACCGCACAGAACTTCATTGTGGACGGCGGCTGGGTCTAGGCCGGGGAAGGGTCGCCATCCCGGATGCAACGAATCGCCGCCCGGGGCCTCATACAGTAACGAACGGTGGTTCATATGCAGCCACCGCAACCGACTACTTCATGGGTGCAGGTGATTGATTTATGACGGACGCCGATAAGAAACATGTGGCCTGGCTGGTGGAACAATCGATGCTGCATGCCGCCAAGCAGCGCGCCAGGCTTTATTCGGGGCAAGGCCGGTTGTGGCAACAGCCATATGCCCATACACGGCCCCGTGATGCTTCAGCCCTGGCATCGGTGTGGTTCACGGCCTATCCGGCGTCCATCGTCACCCGCGAGAACGGCAGCGTACTGGAGGCCCTGGGGGATGAAACCTTGTGGCACGCGCTGTCAAAAATCGGCATCCAGGGCATTCACAACGGTCCATTGAAACGCTCGGGCGGTCTTTCCGGCACCGAGCACACCCCCACCATTGACGGCAATTTTGACCGCATCAGCTTCGACATCGACCCGCAACTGGGCACCGAAGCCCAGCTTCAGGCGCTGGCTCGCATGGCCGCCGCGCACAACGCAGTGATCATCGACGATGTGATCCCGTCCCACACCGGCAAGGGCGCGGACTTCCGCCTGGCCGAGATGGCCTACGAAGACTATCCCGGGCTCTACCACATGGTGGAGATCCGCGAAGAAGACTGGCCGCTGCTGCCCGACATCAGCGAGGGCCGCGATGCGCAGAACCTCAGCCCGCAGCAGGTCGACGTGCTCAGGGACAAGCACTACATCGTCGGCCAGTTGCAACGGGTGATCTTCTTCGAACCCGGGGTCAAGGAAACCGACTGGAGCGCGACCGATGTGGTCATCGGCGTGGACGGCAAGCCCCGCCGCTGGGTGTACCTGCATTACTTCAAGGAAGGGCAGCCGTCGCTGAACTGGCTGGACCCGACCTTCGCCGCGCAGCAGATGATCATCGGCGACGCCCTGCACGCCATCGACGTGATGGGGGCGAAGATCCTGCGCCTTGACGCCAACGGTTTCCTTGGCGTGGAACGAAAACTGGAAGGTAACGCCTGGTCTGAAAGCCATCCGCTGTCCATCACCGGCAACCAGATCCTGGGCGGCGCAATTCGCAAGGCGGGCGGTTTCAGCTTCCAGGAACTGAACCTGACGGTGGACGACATCGCCGCCATGTCCCACGGCGGCGCAGACCTGTCCTACGACTTCATCACGCGCCCGGCTTACCAGCACGCGTTATTGATGGGCGACACCGAATTCCTGCGCCTGATGCTGCGGGAGATGCACACCCTGGGCATCGACCCCGGCTCGCTGATCCACGCCTTGCAGAACCATGACGAGCTGACCCTGGAACTGGTGCACTTCTGGACGTTGCACGCCCATGACACCTACCTCTATCAGGGGCAGACCTTTCCCGGCGGCATCCTGCGCGAGCATATCCGTGAGCAGATGTACGAACGCCTGGCTGGCGAACACGCGCCGTATAACCTGAAGTTCGTGACCAACGGCGTGTCCTGCACCACCGCCAGCATCATTACGGCGGCGCTGGGCATTCGCGACCTTGAGGCGATTACCCCGGCGGATATCCAGCAGATCCGCCAGATTCACCTGCTGCTGGTGATGTACAACGCGATGCAACCGGGGGTGTTTGCACTGTCCGGCTGGGACCTGGTGGGCGCATTGCCGTTGCCGGCGCAGGAGGTGGCCCACTTGATGCTGGATGGCGACACACGCTGGATCCATCGCGGCGCCTATGACCTGGTGGACCTGAATCCGGATGCGGAGCAATCCGCCGGGCAGATGCCGCGCCCGAAAACCTTGTATGGCAGCCTGATCAGCCAGTTGGCCGACCCGGATTCATTTGCCTCGCAACTGCAAAGAATCCTCGCGGTGCGCCGAGCCTACGACATCGCCGCCAGCCGCCAGATCCTGGTGCCGGATGTGCAGCACCCGGGGCTGTTGATCATGGTGCACGAGCTGCCGGCGGGCAAAGGTACCCAGATCACGGCGCTGAACTTCGGCTCGACGCCGATTACTGAAACCCTGCACCTGCCCGATATTGCGCCCGGGCCGGTGGTGGACATCATCAATGAGCGGGTGGAGGGCGACCTGACACCCGAGGGTGATTTCACCATCACCTTGGATGCGTATGAAGGCTTGGCGCTGCGGGTAGTGATCTGACCCACTGATCCACTGCAGGAGCGAGCCAGCTCGCTCCTAAACGGGGACCGGCTGTTCCGCCTCCTGATGGTGCGTGGAGCCAATGAACATATACATCGCCGGCACCATGAACAGCGTCAGCACGGTACCGATCGACAACCCGGCAAAGATCACCAGGCCCATGTCATGCCGTCCCGCAGCCCCGGCACCGGAGGCCCACACCAGCGGCACCACGCCCAGCACCATGGCGGCGGTGGTCATCAGGATCGGCCGCAGACGCACGCCGGCGGCTTCTTCTATGGCCTCGCGCTTGCTGTGACCGGCGCGCTGCAACTCGTTGGCAAACTGCACGATCAGGATCCCGTGCTTGGTGATCAACCCCAGCAACGTCACCAGGCCCACCTGGGTGTACACGTTGATCGAGGCAAACCCCATGGTGATAAACGCCAGCGCGCCGAAGAGTGCAGGGGGCACCGAGAACAGGATCACCACCGGGTCGCGGAAACTCTCGAACTGAAACGCCAGGGCCAGGTACACGATCAGGATCGAGAACATCAGCAAGCCGAAGAACCCGCCGGATTCCTGCATGAACTGGCGAGATTCGCCGGAGAAGTCCGAGGTGTAACCCGACGGCGCAATATTGGTCAGAATGGTGTTCAGTTTCGCCAGCAGCTCGCCCTGGGCCACGCCGCTGACGCCCGACAGGGTCGCCGAGTTGAGTTGCTGGAAGTGGTTGATGGATTCCGGCTGGGTCGAGGTTTCGATATGCGCCACGGTGCGCGCCTGGATCATGCTGCCGGATGGCGTGCGGATGTAGTAATCGAGAATCTGGTCCGGGTTGAGGCGATCAACCTGCAACACCTGGGGAATCACTTTGTACGAGCGCCCGGCAGTGGAGAAGTAGTTCACGTAGTTGCCGCCCAGTGCCGCGGACAGCGCCGCACCGACGTCGGCCTGGGTCATGCCCAGTGCGGCGATTTTTTCCCGGTCCACCACCAGCTTGGCTTGTGGCTTGTCGAGTTTCAGGTCCATGTCGGAGAAATAGAACAGCTGTTGTTTTTGGGCCTCGGCCACCACGGCCTGGGCGACTTCATTGAGGTTTTCCACCGAGTCGGTGGTGGTGATCACGAACTGCACCGGCAAGCCCTGGGCGCCCGGCAGCGACGGCAGGGGGAAGGCGGCGATGGTGGCGCCCGGCACCTGGTTCCATTTCTGCTGGAGTTCCAATATCAGTTGGGCTTGGGAGCGCGTGCGGTCGCCCCAGTTTTTCAGCAGTACACCGCCCAGGCCCTGGTTGAGGATAGGCAACCCGGTCAGCTGGAACATCTGCGCGTATTCCGGCTCTTTGTTGGCGATCTGGAAGGCCTGGTCGGCGATGCGCTCCATCTGCTGCGGCGAGGCGGTGGGCGGGCCCTTGATCTGCATGAACACCAGCCCCTGGTCCTCGGTGGGCGACAGTTCGCTTTTGGCGGTCATGCCGCTGGCGGCCACCAGCAGGAACAGCACAAAACCAAACGTCACCAGCACCGGCCATACGTTCAGGCCGCCCGAGAGTACGCGGTGGTAACGGCCCCGCAACCAGTCGAAGTACTGATCGAGCTTGCGGGCAAACCGGCCTTCTTCCTGCCCGGACTTGAACAGCCGGGAGGTCATCATCGGCGAGAGCGTCAACGCCACCACGGCCGACACGGTCACGGCACCCGCCAGTGAGAAGCAGAACTCCTTGAACAGCGCACCGGTAAGGCCGCTGCGCAGCCCGATGGGCACGTAGGCGGCGATCAGCACCACGGTCATCGCGATGATCGGCCCACCCAGTTCCCGCGCGGCAACCAGCGCAGCTTCCAGCACGCCTTTGCCTTCTTCCTTGATATGCCGGTCGACGTTCTCCACCACGATAATCGCGTCGTCCACCACCAGGCCGATCGCCAATACCAGGGCAAGCAGGGTCAGCAGGTTTATCGAGTACCCCAGCAGGTACATGATGAAGAAGGTCCCGACCAGCGACAGCGGGATCGCCACCAGCGGCACGATCACCGCGCGGAACGAGCCGAGGAACAGGTAGATCACCACCGACACAATGATCATCGCCTCGACCAGGGTCTTCACCACCTCATAGATCGAGGTGTTGATGAACTCCGTGGAGTCATACACGATCTCGCCGCGTACCCCGGTGGGCAACTGGGATTGCAGCTCGGGGAAGGCCTCGCGCACGCTGTCGGCCACCGTCAGGATATTGGCAGTCGGCGCCGTCTTGATGCCGATGAACACCGAACGCTTGCCGGAAAACGCCACGCTGCTGTCGTAGCTTTCGGCGCCGAGGGTGACGGTGGCCACGTCCTCCAGGTACACCAGGGCATCGCCTTTCTGCTTGACCACCAGCCGCTTGAATTCATCCACCGTGTGCAAGTCGGTCCCGGCCGTCAGGTCGACTGTCACCGTTTGCCCGCGGGTGGAACCGACGGCAGACAGGTAGTTGTTGTTGGCCAGGGCGGTGGACACGTCCTGGGCGGTCACGTTATGCGCCGCCAGTTTGTTCGGGTCCATCCAGGCGCGCAGGGCGAACTGGCGCCCGCCGAGGATTTCTGCGGTTTGCACGCCCTGGATCGAGTCCAGCTTGGGCTTGACCACCCGCACCAGGTAGTCGGTGATGTTGTTGGTGGGCAGGGTGTCGCTGTAGAAACCCAGGTACATGGCGTCTGTGGTCTGCCCGACCGCCACCGTCAGCACCGGTTCCTGGGACTGCGCCGGCAGTTGGTTCTTGACCGAGTTGACCTGGGTGTTGATCTCGGTGAGGGCCTTGCTCGCGTCGTAATTCAGCCGCAGCGTGGCGGTAATCGTCGAGACACCGGTGATGCTCGTTGATGACAGGTAGTCGATGCCCTGGGCCTGGGCGATGGCCGATTCAAGCGGCTGGGTGATAAAGCCGGCAACGGTGGAGGCGTCCGCGCCGTAGTAGGCGGTGGTGATGGTGACCACGGTATTTTCGGTGCGTGGCCATTGGTTCACCGGCAATTCGAAGATCGAGCGCAGCCCCAGGATCAGGATGAACAGCGAGACGACAATCGCCCAGACCGGCCGCTGAATAAAGGTATCGGTAAGCTTCATGGGACACCTTTAGTGTTCTTGGGGAGTCGGCGCAGGATCGTTCAGCGGCGCGGCGCTGTTATCGACCTTCACCGGCGAGCCATTCTTGAGCTTCATCTGGCCGCTGGTGATCAGCAGGTCGCCTTCCTTCACGCCCGACAGGATCGCCACCTGATCGCCCCGGGTCGGTCCGGTCTTGATAAAGGTCTGTTGCGCGGTGAGGACTTCCTCACCCTTGTCGTTCTTGCTCGATGTGGCAATGAATACTGTGGTGCCGTAAGGGTTGTAGGTCACCGATGTCTGCGGAACGGTGAGGTAGCGCTGCGTCGCACCGGAGTTGACCACGGCGCGGGCAAACATCCCGGGCACCAGGTTCTGTTTGGGGTTGTCGACGGTGGCTTCCACGGTGACATTGCGCGTGGTGGCGTCGAACTGGGTGTCGATGGTGCTGATCTTGCCGGTGAAGGTTTGATTCGACAGTCCGTCGGCCGTTACCGAAACCCCTTGGCCGATGGCGATGGCCTCCATTTGAGTCTGGGGCACCGTGAAGTCGATGTAGATCGGATCGAAGGTTTGCAGCGTGGCGATCTTGTCGCCGGGGTTGAGGTATTGGCCAGGGTTGACGCTGGTGATGCCGATGCGCCCGGCAAACGGTGCGCGGATGGTTTTTTTCGCCACCAGCGCGCGCTGTTGTTCGGCGGCGGCGAGCTTGGCTTTGAGGTCGGCGGTGTCAGTGTCCACTTGTGCCTGGGAGATGGCGTTAACCGCCAGTTGCGCCTTGTCACGCTTGAGGACGATCACCGCCAGGTCAGCCGTGGCCTCAAGGGAATGCAGTTGCGCGATGTCCGAGTCGGCATTCAGTTGGACGAGCAGCGCCTGGGCCGCCACTTCTTGCCCGGGCGTGAAGCCGATGGTGCGCACGATGCCGCCCACTTCAGTGGTCACATCCACCCCCCTGACCGCTTTCATTGAGCCCACGGCGCTGACATTCGGTTGCCAGTCGCTGAACGGCACCTTCATGGCCGTGACCACGGAGGCGGGCAGGGGCATTTTCGACTGGGCGATCAGCGCCGAAATCTGCACGAACTTCACCCCGGCAATGATCGCCACAATCACCAGCACCACCACGATCATGATGATCATCGGCCGCCACAGTCGGCGCTTGCGCGGTGCGCCGGGCTCGGTGGACAGGGGAGAGGCGGTTATGACGTCAGCCATGGATGTTCTCGCTGTTTCAAGAGTTCAGTTCAGTTGAACCGTGCCGAATCGGCAGGCGCTGCCTCGTTCCTGGCCGGCATGATCTCGTTCCACGAAGGCAGGCCGAACCGATCAGGCCGGCCCTTGGTGGCAGGGTCCACATCGGTACGGTTCCACCATCCGCCACCCAATGCCTGGAAGAGCGCGGTGGTGTCGCTGTAGCGGGAGGCCTGCGCCCTGACCCGGGCCAGCACGGTGTTCTGGTAGGTTTGCTGGGCCGTGAGCAGGTTGATGTACGCCACGGCACCGAGTTTGAACTGCGCCTGCACCAGGTCCAGGTTGGCTTGGGCAGAGCGCTCGGCCACCACCTGCTGGTTGAGCGCATCGGCATCCGCCTCCAGCGCCCGCAGTGCGTTGGCCACGTCCTGGAACGCGCCGATCACCGTGCCACGGTAGCGGGCTGCCGACTCGTCATAGGCGGCCACGGCAGCGCGTTTGCGATGTTCGAGTGCGCCGGCATCGAAGATCGGTTGGGTGATCGACCCGGCTAGGCTCCAGACCCCACTGCCCGCCGAAAACAATTTGGTCCCGCTGGCCACCGTGGAGCCAACCGACCCGGTAATGCTGAACTGGGGCAACTGATTGGCGACGGCCACGCCGATATTGGCACTGGCCTGATGCAGTTGCGCCTGCGCGGAACGCACATCGGGCCGCTGGCCAACGATGGCCGAAGGCAGGCTGAGCGGCAGTTCTTCGGGCAGGTGCAGGGAGGCGAGGTTGAAGCGCTCGTCCCGGTCCTGGTTGGGAAACCGGCCGAGGTAGGCCATCAACTGGTTGCGGGTCTGGGCGAACTGCTTTTGCAGGGGCGGCAAGGTGGCACGGGTTTGCGCCAGCGCGGTCTGCTGTGTGAGCACGTCGGAGTCGCCGATAGCACCCAGCCGGCGCTGCGCCTGCAGGACGTCGAGCTGATCACTCTGTAGCCGAATGATGGTTTCGGTGGCGGCGATCTGGTCGCGTATAGAGGCCAGGCTGACTGCGGTGTTCACCACATTGGAGGTCAAGGTGAGGTAGGTCGCCTCCAGCTGGAAGCGTTCGTACTCGGCCTGGGCCGAGGTGGATTCAATTTGCCGGCGCGTGCCGCCGAACACATCCGGGGCGTAGGACACGCTCAGCGACGCCGAACTCACCGTGAGAATCGGCGACTCCGGCAGGCCCGAGGTGACGCCCGATACTTTCTCGCGGGCCTTCTGCACGTTGGCGCTCACCGAGGGAAACAGCGACGCCTGGTCGGCATAGACCAGCTCGTTGGCCTGGCGCAATGCCGCCTGCGCGGCGGTGACATCCGGGTTGGCGCGCAAGGCTTCCTCCACCAGCGCGTTCAGTTCCGGTGAGCGGAACAGCGTCCACCATTGCCCGGGAATATCCATCCCGGCGATCAACCGCTGCGCCGCACCGCCGGTGTCGATATCGGCCTTGGTGGTGGAGGTGAGTTTTTCTCGTGAATAATCGGCGTTCGCCGGCACCTCAGGGCGCGCGAAATCGGGCCCGACGGTACATCCGGCGAGGGCGATGCACAGCAGGCTCAAGGGAGCCAGAAGGTGTGGTGGTCGAAAAAGGGCGCGGCTGTGCGCCACTGGTTGCGGTGCCGATGCAAGCTGCCGAGGCTGCTCTTTCATATTTACTCTGATTAATCAGTTGGTTAACTGCTTTATTTGTTGAGCAATGAGTGCGCGGGCATCGGGCCATACGGCTGAAAAAATGGCGCGAGAGTCGCCGAATTCAAATCAGTGTAGGTGGTGCAGGCGGGTACGCAATGTCCGTGCGCGCCGACCACCCACAAAAATGCATTTAACGCATTAATATCGAATTAGGTTATGCGTTATAAGTATTTTACATGCAGCCGTCAGCCCCTCATCGTAGCCCTCCCTACGAACACTGCCGAGACCGCACGCGCGGATCGACTTTCAATGCTTGAGAAGGCATCTGGAGACGAACGTGCGTTACCTGACAAAACTGGCGGCCGGGTTGGCCGCCACGCTGCTGTGCCTGACCGCGAACGCGCAAACGCTGGTGGTCGGAGACCAAAGCTACAACGCCCAGGCCGTGATGGAAGCGGCGGGGGTGCTGGATGATCTGCCCTACACCCTTGAATGGAAGCAATTCACCGCCGGGTCTCCGGTGGCGGAAGCCCTCAATACCAACAGCCTCGACATCGGCCTGCTCGGCGATGCGCCCGTGCTGTTCCTCGGTGCACTCGGCGCACCGATCAAGGTGATTGCCATCAGCCGGCAAAACCTCGAGGGCGTGGCCATCCTGGTGAAAAAGGATTCCTCGATCCACAGCCTTGCGGACCTCAAAGGCAAGCGCGCCGCCATCTGGAAAGGCTCCTGGAGCCAGCAACTGCTGCTGACCGCACTGGATAAGGCCGGCGTGCCGAAAGACGCCCTGGAGTTGCGTTACCTCAGTGCACTGGATGCTTCCCACGCACTGGAAGGCGGTTCGGTCGACGTCATCGCCACCTGGGAACCCTACGTCACCCAACAGGAACGCCAGGGTGCACGGGTATTGGCGACCGCAGACGGGCTGATCCCGGCCCAGAGCTTCGTTGCCGCCAGCACCAGAGCCGTCGATAACAAGCGTGCGCAAATCAGCGATTTTCTCCAGCGCCTGAAGAAAGCCCGTGACTGGACGCGCCAAAGCCCGGCCAACGCCGACGCGTATGCAGATGCCTGGGCCAAGCGCACCCGCGCAGATGCCGACATTGCCCGCGCCTGGTTTGCCCGGGCACGCACGACGGTCGAACCGGTGACAGCCCAGTCGCCTGTAGAAGCACAAAAGACCGTGGACTTTTTCGCAAGCCAGGGACTGGTCAAGTCTTACCCGGCAGCCAAGCTGTTCGACGACTCCTTCGCGGCGTCCTTGCAACCAGCCGTCGCCAGAACCCAGCCCTGAACGTTTCCAGGAATACGTTGGACATGACTAAAAGACAGCTCAAACTCGGTGCCCTGACCATGGGCTGCGGCGGGCCCGGCCGCCACAATCTATGGCTCGACCCGCAATTGCCGGCCGATGCCAGCGTCAACGTCGACTGGTACATCGACATTGCACGCCAGGCCGAGGCGGCATTGTTCGACTTGATGTTCATCGTCGACAGCCAATTCATCACACCGGGTTCGCCATCCCACTACCTGAACCGGCTGGAGCCGCTGACGCTGTTATCGGCACTTGCCGTAAGCACCCGGCACCTGGGCCTGGTCGGTACGCTGACGACCTCTTACAACTCGCCCTATAACGTCGCGCGGCGCCTGGCCTCACTCGACCTGATCAGCAAAGGCCGCGCCGGCTGGAACGTGGTCACCAGCGGCGACGCCGGTACCGCCGGCAACTACAGCCGCGACGAACATTATGACTACGACACCCGCTATGGCCGGGCGGCCGAACACGTCCAGGTCGTGCAGGGCCTGTGGAACTCCTATGAGGAAGATGCCTTCGTGCGTGACCGCGCCACCGGCCGGTTTCTCGACCCCGACAAACTCCACAGCCTGAATCACAAGGGCGAGCACTTTTCCGTGGTCGGGCCGCTGAATATCCAGCGCTCCCCCCAGGGCCAACCGGTGATCTTCCAGGCTGGCGATTCGGAACAAGGCCGCGACCTCGGCGCGGCCACGGCCGATGTGATCTTTACCCATGCGGCCAGCATCGAGCAGGGCCAGGCTTTTTATCGGGATATCAAGGGCAGGGCGCTGCAGCATGGCCGTGACCCGGAGCAATTGCTGGTGATGCCCGGCGCCGAGATTTATGTGGGCGATACCGATGAACAGGCGCGTGAAATCGAGCGGCACTACCATCAGGCCGACCACAGTTTCGAGCTGGCGCTGAAGGAGTTCGGACGCAATTTCGGCTGGCATGATTTCAGCCAGTACGACCTTGATGCGCCGTTCCCGCAGGAAAGCCTGGAGGCGGCACGCAGCAGCTTTTTTACCGCGGCCAAACGCATTGCCGATCAGGCACGGGAGAAAGGTTTTACATTGCGCCAGGCGGTGGAGTTTGGGCGGCAACTGCGCCCGGGGGCGTTTGTCGGATCGGCGGATACCGTCGCTCGGAAAATGGCTGACTGGCTTGAAGCCCGCGCGGTGGACGGTTTCAATATCTACATCGGCCATCCGGAGCAGTTCAAGCGCTTCACGCACGAGGTCATCCCGTTGTTGCAGGAGCGCGGCGTGTATCGCACGGCTTATGAAGGTACGACCTTGCGGGAAAGCCTGGGATTGAAGATTCCACGGTTTGCGCGCAACGGCGGCGATTGACTCAAAAAACTGTTCAGATGAATAAATTGGTGGGCCGGGGATTTTTTTAGACATACTGAGGGCTCAAGCCACTCATTTGTCCCGAGACTTTCCTGATGCCATCCCCACCTGCACAAGGGCCTTTCAATCAGGACGACCGGTATCGACTGCTCGTCGACGCAGTGGTCGACTATGCCATCTATATGCTTGATACGAACGGGTTGATTCGCAGTTGGAACTCCGGGGCGAGGAAGATCAAGCAGTACGAACAGAGTGAAGTGCTGGGCAGGCATTTTTCGCTGTTCTACACCCCGGAAGACCTGGCCTCGGACTTGCCGGGCCGGGCACTCAAGAGCGCCGAGCAGTCAGGGCGCTTCGAGGGCGAAGGTTGGCGCATCCGCAAGGATGGGACTCGTCTCTGGGCACTGGTGATCATCGACCCGATACGCGCCGACGACGGCACGTTGATTGGCTTCGCCAAGGTCACACGGGACCTGACCGAGCGTAAGGCCGCGGAGCAGGCGTTGCGCCAGAGCGAGCAGCAATTCAGCCTGCTGGTGCAAGGCGTCACCGACTACGCGCTGTATATGCTGGCCCCCAACGGCGTGATCACCACCTGGAACGCCGGCGCCCAGCGCATCAAGGGTTATCAGCCGGCAGAAGTCATCGGCAGGCATTACTCCATGTTCTTCCAGCGTGAGGACGTAGACCACAACGTCCCGCAGCGCGCCCTTGAAACGGTGCTCAGGGAAGGTCGTTACGAAGGGCAGGGCTGGCGCCTGCGCAAGGACGGCACGGGATTCCTCGCCCATGTGGTTATCGACCCGATCAAGAATGAACTGGGTGAGCTGGTGGGGTTTGCGAAGATCACCCGGGACGTTACCGAAAGCGTCCAGGCTCAACAGGAGATCAAGGAAACCCGAGAGGCGTTATTCCAATCCCAGAAAATGGAGTCCCTGGGCCAGCTCACCGGCGGCATCGCCCATGACTTCAACAACCTCCTGATGGTGATTCTGGGGAGTCTTGAACTCGCCAAGAAGCGTGTCCCGCAGGACTCGAGAACCTGCGCCTTACTGAATAATGCCATCGCGGGCGCCCAGCGGGGCGCAACGCTGACTCAGCGCATGCTGGCCTTTGCCCGTCGCCAGGAGCTTGATCCTCAGCCTGTGGATGTGGGCGATCTGATCCGCAACATGTCAGACCTGCTGTCCCGCATGTTGGGCGCAGGCATCAACGTCGACACACAGTTCCCCTTGATCCTGCGGCCGGTATTGGTCGACATGAGCCAACTGGAAATGGCTGTGATGAACCTGGTGATCAACGCTCGGGACGCAATGGAAGGTCGGGGCAGGATCCTGATTTCAGCGCGGGAGGATGCGTTTCCCGACGGGGCGAATGACTCGCAAAGGCTGATTTGCATCTCTGTCATCGACACCGGCCCCGGGATGAATGACGCGACCTTGCAACGGGCCATGGAGCCGTTCTTCACCACCAAGGGAGCGGGAAAAGGCACCGGGCTTGGGCTTTCGATGGTGCATGGCCTGGCGGCACAGTCACAGGGCCACTTTGTGCTGAAGAGCCGGGTAGGAGAGGGCACAACCGCAGAGCTCTGGTTACCGGTGGCGGTGACCGACACCACACAGTCTGCGGCGCTGGCATCAACTGCAGATACACCCGATGCAGCCCATCAGCAAAGCCTCGAGATTCTGCTGGTAGATGACGACCCGCTGGTGCTGATCAGCACCGGGGCGATGCTTGAAGACCTGGGCCATCATGTTGTGTCGGCAGGAGACGGGCATGCTGCGTTGGCGTTCCTGGCGCAAGGCGCGTGCTTTGACCTGGTCGTGACAGACATGGCAATGCCGGACATGACCGGGATCGAGCTTGCCGGCAACATCGAGTCGTTGTATCCCAACCTTCCCATCATTCTTTCCTCGGGCTTTGCGGAAATCTCCCTGGACCTCAAGACCACATTGACGCGCTTACCCAAGCCATTTGATCAATCTGCACTGGCCAGGGTGATCGCCGAAACCATGCGCAGCCGGATCGACAAGCCGTGTTGAGCCAGGCGGCTGGCCGTCCGTTGTTTGTTTCCATGGATGGGCCCAAGGGCACCGGCAAAACCACATTGCTGGAGGCCGTTACAAAAGCACTGAGGGCTGACAACAGAATGGTGATCCGGCTTTGCGAGAGAAAAAGCGATCCCTTCAGAAGTGAAACAATGACCCTCGTTAACAGA
The DNA here is from genome assembly GCF_013385665.1 of Pseudomonas sp. D4002. NCBI lineage: Bacteria > Pseudomonadati > Pseudomonadota > Gammaproteobacteria > Pseudomonadales > Pseudomonadaceae > Pseudomonas > Pseudomonas sp. D4002. The sequence continues at coordinate 81,057 of NZ_JACAPN010000016.1, read as the reverse complement.
CTCGCCAGGCATCCCGGCCTGGATCTGGAGTGGGAGGTTTGTGAACGCTTCGCTGATAGCCGCGCGTGGATTTCCCGGCACGTGCTGGCTAGACAGCCACCAGGCAGCATCGTCCTGATCGACCGCTGGTACCCGTCTGATGCCGCGTTTCGCCGGGAAGTCCCGCTGGCAGAAATCCTGCAGTTGAACATTGATCGAAACGTGCAAGTGCCGGACCTGCATGTCGGGGTCGTCACTGACCCTGATATTTCATGGGCACGGGCCGCGGCACGCCGGCGTGGGCTGAGCAGTACCGTGATCCACACGCTGGCAGAACATGTCGCCTGTACCCGGGCGTTCGAGCGAGCGGTTGCGGATCACGGCTGGGTGTTATGCCGGAATGAAGGAACCATTGAGGGCGCGACACGGCAGGTGGTTGCCGAAATTTATAACGTCCTTGAGTCCTTCCAGTGTGATTGACCCCGCCGATACGGTCGGCTATCGAGCCCTGTTCAGGCACTTGCCCCGTTGAACATGCTGACCAGGCTATAGGGTGCATCGTCACCAAACAGCAACTCGTGCAGTTCATTCCCCTCGGCAGCCATTTGCGCGCTGCGCGGGAACATGGCCTGTTCGTATTCGCCCAGGGCGGCTTCGACGTCATCAGGGTATGAGGCGATGGCCTTGCCGAGTTCGGCACCATCGTACATGGCCAGGTTGGCACCTTCGCCATTCGGGGCCGCAAGGTGTGCGGCATCACCGATCAGCGTTACGCCCGGCACCCGGTCCCAGCGGTGCTCAACCGGCAGCATAAAGAGCGGGCGCCATACCAGTTCGGTGTCGCTGTCGGTGATCAATGCCGTGAGGGCAGGGGACCAGCCAGCGAATTCCTGCGCGATCCGTGCCGCCGCCGTTGGCGTGTCGGTGAAATCGATGGCGGCAAACCAGCTTTGGGATTCGGTGAGCACTACGTAGGTGTGCAGCGTGGCGCCCGTCTCACGGTGCGCCTGGATCCCTTTTCCCGGTTGAAGTGCGAACATCGCACCGCCACCTACCGCCCTGGAGGTGGCCGGGTGCCGGGCGTCGCTGTCATACAGGTAGGTTTCGATCAACGAGCGGCCCATGTACTCGGGGGCAGCGTCGCTGACCAGCGGCCGGACCTTTGACCAGGCTCCGTCCGCGCCAACCAGCAGGTGGGTGGCAACGCAAGTACCGTCGGCGAAGGTCACTTCGTGGCGACCCTCGCCGAGGGCGCGCACGCTCTTGACCTTGTGGCCCCAGCGCACAGTACCGGCGGGCAGTGAATCGAGGAGCATCTTGCGCAGTTCGCCACGCATGACCTCGGGACGGCCGCCTGTGCCGTCGTCGGTTTGGTCCAACAGAGTGGCACCCTGCCAATCAAGCACCCGAGTCGCCTCGCGACCTTTCAGGATAAGCGCGCGGAACTCGTCCGTCAGGCCCGCTGCCTGCAAGGCCAGTTGGCCGTTGTAGTCGTGGATATCGAGCATCCCGCCTTGGGCGCGTGCGGTTGCCGACGGCTCTGCTTCATAGACGGTGGCGGCAATACCGTGGACGTACAGCACGCGGGCCAGGGTGAGACCGGCCAGGCCAGCACCGATGATTGTGACGGGGGTGTGCATAGGTTACCTGTTGAATGTGAGAAATCTTCCGGACTGTTTTTACGCTATTTTGTGGAAAAAATGGCCTGGTTCAAGGGCTTTACTTTCCGCAGACGATTGAATATAAAGTTTGCTTCGGCGCACAACCGTTGTTGCGCCCCATGATGTTGACAGGAGGAAGCTATGTCACCGTTAAACGTGATGAAGTTCTAAACGATCAAACCGTCACCCCCTCGCTTGAAAACCTCGAAACACGCTGGTCTCAGCATTGGCAGCTCGAAGGCACGTATGCCTTTGACCACAGCGCCCAACGCGACGCTGTATTCTCCATCGACACGCCGCCACCGACAGCCTCAGGTTCGTTGCATGTTGGCCATGTCTTCAGCTACACCCACACCGATATCATCGCCCGGTTCCAGCGGATGCGCGGCAAGGCTGTGTTCTACCCCATGGGTTGGGACGACAATGGCTTGCCGACCGAACGCAGGGTCGAGAATTTCTACGGCGTACGTTGCGACTCGTTGGCCGCTTACCAGCCTGGCTTCAAACCCTCCGAGTCAATTCCATTAAAACGGGCTGACTTTGCCGTCATCAGTCGGCGCAACTTTATCGAGTTGTGCCATGAGCTGACGGCCATCGATGAGCAAGCGTTCCGTGCACTGTTCGTGCAACTGGGCTTGTCCGTTGATTGGAGTCTTTCATACGCCACCATTGATGAACGCTCCCAACGAGCCAGTCAGCGCGCGTTACTGCGTAACTACCAGCGTGGCGAACTGTATAGCCAGGAGGCTCCGTGCCTCTGGGATGTGACGTTCCAGACGGCCGTAGCCCAGGCAGAGCTTGAGGAGCGCGAGGTTGCGGGTGCGTATCACGAACTCGGCTTCGACGCGGCTGATGGTGCCGAACTGAAGATTGCTACGACTCGACCTGAGTTGCTGATGGCATGCGTGGCGCTGGTGGCTCACCCGGACGACGCTCGTTATCAGGCGAGGTTCGGGCAGACCGTGCGTGCGCCGATTTTTGACCTGGACGTTCCGCTGCTGGCCCACCCTTTGGGTGACCCCGGCAAGGGCACCGGGTTGGCGATGGTCTGCACCTTTGGCGATCTAACCGATGTGATTTGGTGGCGGGAGTTGCAGCTGCCCACACGGTCAGTCCTGGGAAAGGACGGGCGCCTGTTACTTGAGACGCCCTCCTGGTTGACGACTCCGCGCAGCCAACAGGCCTACGCAGGCCTGGCCGGCCGTACCCTGTCCCAGGTTCGTACGCAGCTCGTTTCGATGTTGCGTGACTGCGGCGCCATGCGAGATGAACCACGACCGATTACCCACGCGGTAAAGTTCTTCGAGAAAGGCGACCGGCCTTTGGAAATTCTCGCGACGCGGCAATGGTACTTGCGCAATGGCGGACGCGACGCGAACCTGAGGGACGTGTTGCTCGACGCTGGCCAGGCGTTGGACTGGCATCCGCCGCACATGCTCAGGCGTTACGAGCATTGGGTAGGGGGGTTGAATGGAGACTGGCTAATCAGTCGCCAACGTACGTTCGGCGTGCCGATTCCGTTCTGGTATCGCCTGGACGCGCAAGGCGAAGCCGAGCATGGCGCTCCGATTATCGCCAGTGAGGCAAGCCTGCCTGTTGATCCGGGCCTGGATACACCGCCTGGGTATCGACCCGAACAACGTGGTCAACCCAACGGGTTTATCGGCGAACAAGACATCATGGACACCTGGGCCACCAGTTCCCTGACGCCTCAGATTGCCGGCGGCTGGGGAGAGGACGATGGGTTGTTTGCCAAAATATACCCGATGGACCTCAGGCCCCAAGGTCACGACATAATCCGAACCTGGCTGTTCTCGACACTGGTACGCAGCCATTTTGAACACGGTTGCGCGCCATGGCGCAACGTCGCGCTTTCCGGGTGGATCCTTGATCCTGATCGCAAGAAAATGTCCAAGTCCAAGGGGAATGTGGTCACCCCTCAAGCCTTGCTCGACCAGTATGGAAGTGACGGCGTGCGCTATTGGGCTGCCTCGGCGCGGCTCGGCAGTGACACAGCCTTTGAAGAGCAGCAGATGAAAATCGGCCGCCGCCTGGCCGTCAAGCTGTTCAATCTTTCGAGGTTGGTTCAAGGCTTTGCGAAGGATGACACCGGGGATATCGACCAACCGCTGGATCAAGCCATGCTTGAACGCTTGGGTGGCGTAGTCCAGGACGCTACCGTCGCGCTGGAGGCCTATGACTACAGCGGGGCGTTGTCGCGTATCGAAGGATTCTTCTGGTGGTTTTGCGATGACTACGTCGAATTGGTCAAGCGTCGTGCCTATCGACCCGACGGCTACTCGGCGCGTAATGCATTGGCACATGCGCTGAGCGTGCAGCAGCGACTGTTTGCGCCATTTCTGCCCTTTGTGTGTGAGGAGGTCTGGCAATCCTGGAATTGCGGCTCAGTGCACAAGGCGCCCTGGCCGCAAGGGGGCGCTTGCCCTGACGCGGCTGTTGAACAGTTATTGATGAGCCTGAGCAGCGTGCTGTCTGCGATTCGCAAAGCAAAGTCTGACGCCAGCCAATCCATGAAGGCTCCGGTAGCACGTGTTGAGCTGGTCGATAGCGCCGCGCAGCTTGAATTGATAAAAGGCGTCAGCCAAGACCTGATAGAGGCGGGGCAGGTCGAGGCCTTGGTGTTTATAGAGGGCGCGGAGCGGCAGGTGGATGTCTGGCTGACGTAACGTGGAGTGGTGCCGACCGCCTCAGTGACACCCACTGTGGCGGGCCGGACCACGCATCAGCCTGCGTCAATCGAGCCACATCGGGACAATTGAGCGTATGAGCAGAAGCGAATAGGAATAGGCAAGCCTCATAGATGATCCGGCATAGGTCGCGAGCGGTTGCTTGGCTACCATTAGCACTCAGTAACCGAGAGGAATTTCCATGAGCACTCGCAAAACCCTGTTCATCACCGGCATCAGCAGCGGCTTTGGCAAGGCCCTCGCGACCGTGGCACTGGCTGCAGGCCACCGTGTCATTGGTACCGTTCGCAACGAAGCCGCGCTGCAAACGTTCGAGGCATTATCAGCGGAGCGTGCTCATGGCGTGATCCTGGATGTCACCGACTTTGAGCGGATCGACAGCGTCGTTGCCGAGATCGAGACCCGCTACGGCCCGGTGGATGTCCTGGTGAACAACGCAGGTTACGGCCATGAGGGCATTTTCGAAGAGTCGCCGCTGGAAGAAATGCGTCGTCAGTTCGACGTCAACGTGTTCGGCGCCGTTGCCGTGACCAAGGCGTTCGTGCCGTACTTCCGCCAGCGCCGCAGCGGACACATCATCAACATCACGTCCATGGGCGGCACCATCACGATGCCGGGTATCGCCTACTACTGCGCCAGCAAGTTCGCGCTGGAAGGCATCTCCGACACCCTGAGCAAAGAACTCAAGCCATTCAACATTTTTGTCACCGCTGTGGCGCCAGGCTCATTTCGCACCGATTGGGCCGGCCGCTCGATGCAGCGTACGCCCCGCAGCATCGCCGACTACGATGCCAGCTTTGATCCGGTACGCCAGGCGCGCGAAGCGAAAAGCGGCCACCAGTTGGGGGACCCGCAAAAAGCTGCGCAAGCCATGCTGCAGTTGATCGCCAGCGACAACCCACCGGCCCACCTGCTGCTCGGCAGCGATGCGATAGGCTTTGTGCGCGAAAAGCTGACGCAATCCCTGCGTGACATCGACCAATGGGAAGCACTGACACGCTCTACGGATGGTCACGCTTCGTGAAACCGCAAGAGGGGCCTATGAATCATTTTGCCGCGCGAACCCGGCGCATGGTCCAACTGATGGAGCAGTTGGCCCCCCTGGAGGGCTACAACCTGAGCGCACTGGAAGACATACGCTTCCTGCGCTCCAATCGCCCGCTGACCAGCACGCCAGTGCTCTACGAGCCTGGCATCGTCATCCTGTGCCAGGGGCGCAAGCTCGGCTATCTGGGCGACGAGGTCTACCTTTACGACGCCCAGCACTACCTGGTGGTGTCTGTGCCAGTGCCTTTCACCATGGAAACCGACGCCAGCGAAGAGGAACCGATGCTGGCGGTATACATGCGCCTGGATTTCAAACTCGCTGGCGAACTGATCCTGGAAATTGACGAAACATCCGGTCCGGCCCACGAACGTCCCAAAGGCATGTATTCCTCGCCGATGGACGAGATGTTGCGCGAGTCCACACTGCGCTTTCTCGAAGCGATGAGCCATCCGGTCGATGGCCCGATCCTCGGCCCCTCGCTGGTGCGCGAGATTTACTACCGGATCATCGCAGGTGAACAAGGAGGGTCCATGCGGGCGGCCCTTGGCAAGCAAGGCCATTTCGCAAAGGTGACCCGCGCCATTCGCAAGATACACAGCTGTTACCAGGAGCGGCTGGACGTCGAGTGCCTGGCCCAGGAGGCAAGTATGAGCGTACCCAGCTTTCATCTGCACTTTCGAACAGTCACCGACTCCTCACCCATGCAGTACCTGAAATCGACTCGTCTGCACCAGGCAAGGTTGTTGATGCTCCGCGACGACATGTCGGCCTCATCTGCGGCTTTTAACGTGGGCTATGAAAGCGCATCGCAGTTCAGCCGAGAGTTCAAGCGCTACTTCGGCCGCACACCCCATGCTGAAGTCGAATGGATGAAAGCAACCTATTCGCTGCCCGCGCCGGCGCAGCCTTCTGTCTATGTGTCTTCGCACTGACCTGACAGCCAGGGCGCTGGCCCGTATCTGATTTTTCTGCATATGCCAATTTGACAGGCTGCTGTTATTTTTTATTCTTTCCTAACCTATGCTCCCCTCATGCAAAGTCCGCCTCCAGCGATGGCTTTCCATTGCTCATCAACCGCCAGGCTGAATGGCCTTTATTCGCATGGAGCATGCAATGGGTGTAAATCAGAACCCACATTTCGGTCTGATTGGGCAGATGTTCAAAAGTGACTACAGTTGGCTTTGCACGCGGGTAAGCCGGGCCATGGGGTGCGCCCATGGGGCTCAGGACATTGCATCGGAGACCTTCCTGCGGGTACTGGCATTGCCCGACCCTTCGCAAATCCGCGAGCCGCGGGCGTTGCTGACCACCATCGCGCGGCGCCTGATGTATGAGGGCTGGCGTCGCCAGGACCTGGAACGTGCCTACCTGGAAGCATTGGCCCAGGCGCCGATGATGGTGCACCCGTCGCCCGAGGAGCGTTTGCTGTTGATCGAGACGCTGCTGGAAGTCGACCGCTTGCTCGACGGTTTGTCGGCCAAGGCCAAGGCGGCGTTTTTGTATCACCAGCTGGACGGTTTGACCTATGCGCAGATTGCCGAGCGCCTGCAGGTCTCGGTCAGCCGGGTTCAGCAATACATGGCCGATGCGTTCAAGCGCTGTTACCTGGCGATGACACAGCCATGAGCCACAGCGCGCCGGATGAGGCGATCATCGACGAGGCGGCGCAGTGGATGGCGTTGCTGCAATCCGGGCACGCCAGCGCTCAGGAGCACCAGGCGTTCCGTCGCTGGAGTGAGGGCGACCCACGGCGTGCCGAAATCTTCAACATGATGGGCGGCGTTCCGGCCGTGCTGAACAATGACGAACTGCGCCGCATGCCCCGCGACAGCCTGTTGCACACCCTCAACGCACCGTCGGGCCGCCGGCGCTTTTTGCGCAATACCCTGGCGCTGGTTGGCGTTGTGTCGTTTGGAAGTCTGATCACGCGGCTGTCCGACAGCTGGTTGCCGTTGGGCGCTTTGCGCACCGGTACGGGCGAGCGCCTGAATCTCACGCTGGAGGATGGCAGTGCATTGACCCTGGATGCGCGCAGCAAGGTGCTGACGTATTTCGATGCTCGGCAACGGCTGTTGCAGTTGCTCGACGGCAAGCTGTTGGTCGACGTTTTCAAAGACAGTCTCAGACCGTTTATCGTCGAGACCGAACACGGCCGCATGCGCGCCTTGGGTACGCGGTTTCTGGTACAGCAGGGCGAGGATCGAACCCAAATCACGATGCTGCATTCCCAAGTGGAAATCACCACGCGCGACGGCGCTGTGCAGGTGATCAGTGCCGGCCAGAAAGCCACGTTCAATGCCCACGGCATCCTCGCCCTGGAAACCGCCAGCGGCGGCGAGGCCTCGTGGACTCAAGGCTTGCTGGAAGTGCGTGACCGCTCATTGGGTGAAGTGGTGCAAGCCCTGCGTGACTACCGGCGCGGCATCATCCGCGTCAGCCCTGAGGCGGCCAGCCTCAGGCTGAGCGGGATTTTCCCGTTGGACGACAGCCAGGGCGCCCTGCAATTGCTGGCCAAATCCTTGCCGGTGCAGATCGATTATCACAGCCCTTATTGGGTCAGTATCGAGCGCCGATAAAAATAATTTTCCCAGCCCTATAAAACCCCCGCCACTGTTGCACAACCCAATACAGGCCAGGGTGTATCTGCCCGGGAGTGTTGTTTCGGACCGTTATAAACCCATGCTTTTTTAGCCTAACGACCGCCTATAAAAACCCCCGATCTGTTGTTCAACCCATCAACGGCATATCAATGATGGGAACCTCAACCATGCAACTCAAACCTCTCAGTCGCGCATCTCTGGCGGCACTGTCTCTGACGATTGGCCTGACTTTGGCGGGACATGGCACGGCGGTGCTGGCACAGCCGCTGTCTGCGATATCGACCGCCCAGACTTTTGATTTTGATATCGCCAGCGGCCCCCTCGACCAAGCGCTGTTGACCCTGTCGCGCAGCAGCGGGCAGATCATTTCCTTCCAGCAAGACCTTGTGCAAGGCCTGACCAGCGCGCCGGTGCGGGGCACCTTCACCACCGAGCAAGCGCTGCGACAGGCACTGCGCGGTGCAGCCCTTGACGCCGTGCCGAGTGGCGACGGCGGTTGGACCCTGCGCCGGGCGGCCAAGCCACCTGCAGCGGCGGTCAAGGCTGCGCCCACGGCGGCGAAAGTCCCGGGTGATGTAGCGTTGGAAAAGGTCGTGGTCACGGGGTCACGCATTGCCCGTGCCCAGGTTGAAGGGCCGTCGCCGGTCACGGTCATCACCGCTGACGAAGTCACCCGCAGGGGCTACAAAAACGTCTACGACGCCATCGCCTCGCAAACCCAGAACACCGGCATGACCCAGGGCGAAGACTACGGCAACACCTTCCAGCCGGCCGCCAGTGCCCTCAACCTGCGAGGGCTGGGGCCGAACCACACGCTGGTGCTGATCAACGGCAGGCGCGTGGCCGACTACCCCACGGCGTATGACGGCGCGGTCAACTTCACCAACCTTGCGAACATCCCGGCGGTGATGATCGAGCGTATCGAGATCCTCAGCAGCGGCGCCTCGGCGGTGTATGGCTCCGACGCGATTGCCGGGGTGGTGAACATCATCCTCAAAGACAAAATCAGCGGCGTGGACGTCAATCTGCGTGGTGGCGCCGCCGAGCGTGGCGGCGGCGACAACCAGCGCCTGCAGATCAGCGGTGGCGACACCTGGGGCGATTTTGACGGGGTATTCGGCCTGGAGCTGACCCAGCGCCAACCGATCTGGGCCAACCAGCGCGGCTTTATGAGCGACGGCCCGGCCAAGGATGTGGGCTACCGCCGTAACCTCGACAGCGGCGCCTACCTCGGCCCCGGCTGCGGTGCCTACGGCGGTATCTACAACGGCAAGCTCGGTGGCAGCAGCACCCGCTGCACCACCAACCAGTACTACAACGACTACTGGACCTTGCAGGCGCAAAAGGAAAACTATGACGGCTACACGCGCGGCACTTGGCACTTCAGCGACACCGGCAAAGTGTTCGCCGACTTGATGTTTGGCTTTGATCACACGCAGAACAACACGCGCGGCCCAAGCTTCACCTCGCCGGACTTTATCAACCGCAACACCGGTAACCTGGAGCGCTGGTCACGCAACTTTTCCAGCGAGGAAATCGGTGGCAAGACCAGCAACAACAGCAAATGGCGCGAAGTGTCCTGGACCGGCACCCTGGGCCTGGAAGACAAGTTCACCAACAGTGATTGGGGTTATCAGATTGCGGCGAACCGCTCCGAGTACACCAGCGACCGCACCACCCGCTACACGCCTTTGAGCGGCATCCGCGATTACTACCTCGGGCCGCAACTGGGCACACAGGACGGGCACCCGGTCTTCGCGCCAGACCCTTCGCGGCTGGACCAGCCGCTGACTCCGGAGCAGTGGGATCAGTTTCGCGGCAACCTGGTGCAGAAGAGTAAATCGGTTTCCCAAACCTTCAGCGCCAACATCAACGGCGACCTGTTCGAGCTGCCCGCCGGGCCGGTGGGCTTTGCCGGTGTGACCGAAGTGGGGCGGCAATCCTACAGCGTCGATGTCGACGACCAACTCAATGACGGCACGTTTTACAACACCACGCCGGCCTCCAATTCAGGCGGTTCGCGTGACCGCTACGCCGCGGGTGGCGAGCTGAGCATTCCCGTTACCGACACCTTGCTCGCCTCGGCGGCCGGGCGCTGGGACCAATACAAATTCAGTGGCCGCACCGAGCAACAAAAAACCTACAACCTGGGCCTGGAATGGCGCCCGGTGACCAGCCTGCTGTTTCGTGGTAGCTACGGCACCAGCTTTCGCGCACCCGACCTCAACTACCTCTACCAGGCCGCGACCAATGGCTACACGCCTGACCAGATCGACTATTACGGTTGCAGCAAGGGCGTAGAGGGGGCGTGTGACCGAGGCCGCGTGGATTACACCCAGACCGGTAATTCGGACCTCGCCTCCGAGCGTGGCAAGTCCTGGACGTATGGCTTTGTCTGGTCGCCCTCGCATCAGTTTGATTTCTCCGCCGACTTCTGGCGCGTCGAAATCAAGGACCTGTTGACCACCGTCGACATCAACCGCTTGCTGCAACAGGAAAACCAGTGCCGCAACGGCCAGCTTGATGCGACCACTTGCGCCGACGTCCTGGCACGCATCCAGCGCAATGCCAGCACGGCGGCAGTGGACCCGAACGTGCTGCAACGGGTGCAGGTCAATGCGATCAACGCCGCCAGCGAGCGGGTCAGCGGCCTGGACCTCAAGAGTAATATTCGCTGGGGCGCAGGCCAGTACGGCGCGTTCAGTTCGGCGATTGGCTACAGCCTGGTGCTGTCCCACTACCTCAAGGAATCGGACGATGCGCAAACCCAGAACCTGCGCTCCAGCACCGACAACCACGACTGGCGCAGCAAGGTCAACGCGAGCCTGACCTGGGACTACCAGCACCTCACCACCACGCTGACCGGCATTCGCTACGGCAGCGTGACCAATGGCGCCGGCGATGGGCGCCTGTCGCCCTGGACCACCTTCAACGCCAGCGCCCGTTACCAGGTGAACGAGCAGGCGAGTGTCGGCCTGACCGTCAACAACCTGCTCAATCAGGTCAAGCACGATGACTCCGCCGGCTGGCCGTATTACCCCAGCGGCAACTACGACCCCTATGGCCGCCAGGTCTGGCTGGACGTGAGTTACCACTTCGGCAAGTAGCGCATAAGCACATGCGCTAACGGTCTAACCGGTGCTCTATAAAAACCCTGGCGTCGACGCACAACCCTGCATAAGTGAGCCTTCAGTGTTTTTGGAAAAGGAGTTGAGTTTGTGAGCCTGTTTCGCTTCATGGTGTGGGCACTGCTGACGGGCCTTTGGGCGCCGTCACTGCTCGCTCAACCGACGCACGCTTTGACGGTATACGGCGAAGCGCCCAAGTACCCGGCCAACTTCAAACACCTGGATTACGTCAACCCGAACGCGCCCAAGGGCGGCAGTTTTCGTCGCTCGTCCATGGAAGGCGGGGCGTTTGATCACCTGATCCCGTATGTCGACAAAGGCACCGGCATCACCCAGATCCAGGGTTGGCTCTACAGCCCGTTGGCGTACCGTTCGCAGGATGAGCCGTACACCGTGTACGGGTTGGTCGCGCAAGGCATGGAGCTGGCAGATGACCATTCATGGCTGCGTTTCTACCTCAATCCCAAGGCGCGTTTTGCCGATGGCACGCCCATCACCGCGCAGGACGTGGCCTACACCTTCAAGCTGTTCACCACCGAAGGCAGCCTGGCGTATCGCCAAAGCTTTGCCGATGTGGACCAGGTGCTGGTGGAATCGCCGACCCAAGTGCGGTTCACCTTCAAAAGCGCCGACAATCGCACCTTGCCCCTGGACCTCGCTTCACTGCCGGTGCTGCCGGAACATTGGTGGCAGGGGCGCAATTTCGCCAACGGTGGCGGCTTTGAACCGCCGGTGGGCAGCGGCCCGTACCGTATCAGCAGCGTGGACAACGGCCGCAGTGTCACCTTCGAGCGGGTCAAGGACTGGTGGGGGCGAGACCTGCCGGTGACGCAGGGGCAGTACAACTTCGACACCCTGCGGCTTGAATTTTTTGCCGACGGCGACGTGTCGCGCCAGATCCTGCAAGCCCAGGGTTACGACTTCAATCGCGAATTTTCCGCCACCAGTTATTCGGTGGGCTACGACGGCGAGGCTTTGCGCGACGGTCGTCTGCAACGTGAACAACTGGCGCCGAATGCCGTGCAGGGCACCCAGGGTTTTGTGTTCAACCTGCAAAAACCGCAGTTCCAGGACCGCCGCGTGCGCGAGGCGCTGAGCCTGTTGTGGGATTTCGACTGGAGCAACCGGCAGATGATGCACAGCCTGTACCTGCGCCAGCGCAGCTTCTTTTCCCGCAGCGCATTGGCGGCCACCCAGCTGCCGGATGCCCAGGAGCTGGCCATTCTGGAACCCTGGCGCGGGCAAGTGCCGGAGGAGGTGTTCACCCAGGTCTACCAGCCGCCGCGCACCGATGGCAGCGGGCGCATTCGGCCGCAGCAGGCGCAAGCGCTGAAGTTACTGGCCGAGGCGGGCTGGACCCCGCGCGGAGACCAGTTGGTTAACGCCGAGGGCACGCCGTTGCAGTTCACCTTCCTGAATGCCCAGAAAGGCTTCGAGCGTTTGCTGCTGCCCTACAAACGCAACCTGGCGCAGATCGGCATCGGCTTCACGATCCGCATGATCGACTCGGCCCAATACGCCAACCGCGTGCGCGCACGGGACTACGACATGATCGTCAACGGCTACCCAGTCAGCCCATCGCCGGGCCGCGAGCTGACCAACTACTTCGGTTCCGAGAGTGCCGATGACCCTGGCTCCAACAATTACATGGCACTGCGCAACCCGGCGGTGGACGCCTTGATCGATGGCCTTGTCCGCGCCAACGACCGCCCGAACATGGTGCGCTACGCCCATGCCCTCGACCGCGTGTTGCAGTGGGGCTTCTACTGGATTCCCAACTATTACCCGCCGGGCTCGTCCTCGCTGTGGTGGAACCGTTTTGGTCGGCCCCGCACAGCGCCGCTCAATGACGTGGGCATCGACACCTGGTGGGAAGTGAGCCCGACACCGCTGACCACCGCACAGATGCGTCAACTGACTGAGGCTTCCCAACATGCTGGCCTATAGCGCGCGCCGTTTATTGCTGATCGTGCCGACGCTGGTGTGCATCCTGCTGGTCAACTTTTTTATCGTGCAAGCCGCCCCGGGTGGCCCGGTTGAGCAAGCCATCGCGCGCTTGCAAGGCATCGGCAGCCAAGCGTCGGTGGCCGGCACACGGGTGGAAACCGGCAGCAATGAATCGCGCACAACTCGTGGCCTGGACCCCGCGCTGGTGGCCGATATCGAGCGCCAATACGGCTTCGACAAGCCCCTTGGCGCGCGGCTGTGGTTGATGCTCAGCAGCTACGCGCGGCTGGATTTTGGCGATAGCTTCTTTCGCGGCGCCAAGGTCACCGACCTGATCCTGCAAAAACTGCCGGTGACTTTGTCCCTGGGCTTCTGGGCCACGCTGATCAGTTACCTGGTGTCGATCCCGCTGGGCATCCGCAAGGCCGTGCGCCATGGCAGCCGCTTCGATGTGTGGAGCAGTGCGGCGGTCATTATCGGCCACGCCATGCCGGCGTTCCTGTTCGCCTTGCTGCTGATCGTGGTATTCGGCGGCGGTAGCCTGTTGAACTGGTTTCCGGTGCGCGGCCTGGTCTCGGAGAACTTTGCCAGCCTGTCATGGGCGGGCAAGGTCGTGGACTACTTCTGGCACCTTGTCTTGCCGGTATCGGCGCTGGTGATTGGCGGCTTTGCCACACTGACCATCCTCACCAAAAACAGCTTCCTCGACGAGATCAGCCGCCAGTACGTAGTGACCGCGCGGGCCAAGGGTTTCAGCGAAAAACAGGTGCTGTACAAACACGTGTTTCGCAACGCCATGCTGCTGATCGTGGTTGGCCTACCCCAGGCGCTCACCGCGATGTTGTTCGGCGGCTCGTTGCTGATTGAAGTGATTTTCTCCCTCGACGGCCTCGGTCGCCTGAGCTACGAAGCGGCAGTGGCACGGGACTATCCCGTGGTCTTCGGCACGCTGTTTATCTTTACCCTGGTCGGGTTGGTCATCAAGTTGCTGGGCGACCTGTGCTACCGCCTGCTGGACCCCCGGCTGGATTTTTCCGCGAGGTCGCATTGATGCCGGTTTTTACTCCGATCACTCGTCGCCGCTGGCTGCACTTCAAGCGCAATCGCCGCGGCTGGTGGTCGCTGTGGATGTTCCTGGCGCTGTTCGCCGTATGTCTGGGTGCCGAACTGCTGGCCAACGACAAGCCACTGGTGATGGCGTACCAGGGCTCACTGTATTTCCCGGCCTTCGAGCGCTACACCGAGCAGGATTTCGGCGGCACGTTGCCGTTTCAGCCGGATTACCGTGACCCTTACGTGCATGAACTGATTGAAGGGCAGGGCGGCTGGATGCTGTTTGCGCCTATTCCGTTCAGCTACGACACGGTCAACTACGACCTCACGACCCCTTCGCCGGCGCCGCCCAGCGCGAGCAACTGGCTGGGCACCGATGATCAAGCCCGGGATGTATTGGCGCGGGTGATTTTCGGCACCCGGGTATCGCTGTTATTTGCCTTGGCGCTGTCCGTGGTGAGCACTTTGATCGGGGTCGCCGCCGGCGCGCTGCAAGGCTATTACGCCGGTTGGGTCGACCTGTTGGGGCAGCGCCTGATCGAGATCTGGTCGGGGCTACCGGTCCTGTACTTGCTGATCATCTTGTCCGGGTTTGTCGAACCGGGTTTCTGGTGGCTGCTGGGGATCATGGCGCTGTTTTCCTGGCTGACCCTGGTGGATGTGGTGCGCGCCGAGTTCCTGCGCGGGCGCAACCTGGAGTACGTGAAGGCCGCGCGAGCCCTGGGTGTGGGCGATGTTCAGGTGATGTTGCGGCACATTCTGCCCAACGCGCTGACTGCCACCTTGACCTACTTGCCGTTCATTTTGACCGGGGCCATTTCGACCCTCACCGCCCTGGATTTTCTTGGCTTCGGCATGCCCACGGGCAGTGCGTCCCTGGGTGAGTTGATCGGCCAGGGAAAAAACAACCTGCAAGCCCCGTGGCTGGCGCTGACCGCGTTTTTTACGTTGGCGTTGATCCTGTCCCTGTTGGTGTTTATCGGCGAAGCCTGCCGCGACGCCTTCGACCCCCGATCCTGATAAGCGAGCTGTGCCGTGACTGACGCGTTGATTGAAATTCGTAACCTGAAAGTGGCGTTCGACGGGCACAAAGCGGTGCGTGGCATCGACCTGGATATTCACCCGGGCGAGTGCCTGGCGCTGGTGGGCGAGTCGGGCTCCGGCAAATCGGTGACCGCCCACTCGATCCTGCAATTGCTGCCGCCCCACACCACGCGTACCCAGGGCAGTATTCGCTACCAGGGCGAAGAGCTGCTCGGCGCGCGGCCGGAGCGTTTAAGGCAGATTCGCGGCGATCGCATCGCGATGATCTTTCAGGAGCCGATGACCTCGCTCAACCCGCTGTACAGCGTGGAACGGCAGCTGTCCGAAACCCTGCTGCTGCACAAAGGCCTGGGCGGTGCGGCGGCGCGTGAGCGCGTGTTGGAGTTGCTCGAACTGGTGGGCATCCAGCAGCCGCGCCAGCGCCTGGCAGCGTACCCGCATCAGCTCTCCGGCGGGCAGCGCCAGCGGGTGATGATCGCCATGGCGCTGGCTTGCGAACCGCTGCTGTTGATTGCCGACGAGCCCACCACGGCCCTGGACGTGACCGTGCAGCGACGCATTCTTGCGCTGCTAAAAGACCTGCAGCAACGCCTGGGCATGGCGCTGCTGTTGATCAGCCACGACCTCAACGTGGTGCGCAGCATCGCCCAGCGCGTGGCGGTGATGCGCGCCGGCCAGATCGTCGAACAGGCCGACTGCCAGGCACTGTTTGCCGCGCCGCAGCACGCCTACAGCCGGCAGTTGCTCGAAGCCGAGCCAGAGGGCAGGGCGGTGGTGCGTGAAACGGCGGACAACCTGCTGGAGGTGGACAACCTCAAGGTCTGGTTCCCGCAAGGCGGCCTGCTGCGGCGCAAACCGCCGATCAAGGCGGTGGACGGCATCGACCTGCGCCTGCAACGTGGCAAAACCTTGGGCATTGTTGGCGAATCCGGCTCGGGCAAATCCACCCTTGGCCAGGCGATCCTGCGGTTGATCGACGCCCAAGGCAGCATTCGCTTCCAGGGCCAGGCCCTCGACGCACTCAAAGGCAAGGCCCTGCGTCCGTGGCGGCGCAAACTACAGGTGGTGTTTCAAGACCCGTTCGGCAGCCTCAGTCCGCGCATGAGCGTGCAGCAAATCATCGAAGAAGGCCTGCGCGTACACACGGACCTCAATGCTTGCGCGCGCGAAGCTCAAGTGATTGCCGTGTTGCGCGACGTCGGACTCGGCCCCGATACGCGCCATCGCTTCCCCCACGAATTCTCCGGCGGCCAGCGCCAACGAATCGCGATCGCCCGCGCACTGGTGATCAAGCCGGATTTGATATTGCTCGACGAACCCACCTCAGCTCTCGACCGCACTGTGCAAAAGCAGGTGGTGAGTTTGCTGCGCAGGTTGCAGGAGGAGCATGGGCTGACCTACTTGTTTATCAGCCACGACCTGGCGGTGGTAAGGGCGTTGGCTCACGACTTGATCGTGGTGAAGGATGGCGTGGTCGTGGAGGCGGGGAGTACCGAGCAATTGTTCGACGCACCGGAGCATGCCTATACGCGGGATTTGCTGGTAGCGTCGTCGTTGAGGAATCGCGAGTAGTACAGCCTAGTGGGCGCTCATCTCACGCTTTACCGTCTGCAGTGCTTCTGCCAACAACCAGTCCCGGAACGTCGTCAGTTTGGGCAGGCTGGCGCACTCAGGCCGATAAATGACGTAGTAGGCCAGATCCGAGTGTTCGGCGTAATGGCGGTCGGGTCTTTTTCGTCGGGTGGGCTGCTGTCGGCTTATGGCTGGAATACAGTGCTGTGGGTTTCGCTTTTACCGCTGGTGTTGGCTGTCGTCGCGCTGGCACTGACTGTCCCCAAGTACATGGCCGGTCGGTTTGATCTGAAAGGGCAAGGTGCGTTAGCCACTCGAGCGCATTTCCTGCTCAAGCAAATCCCGGGCGCTATACGTCATTTAACATAATATACATTATGCGTAATCATATGATCCGTTATTAGGGTCAGTGTCAGCCAGATTTCAACCAGTGCACCACGCTCCTCATCGACCAAACCCAGCCTGTCTCGATTTGGTCGATGAGCCTGGATCACACCTGAGCGAAACCGCCATCCACGAACATCTCGCTGCCCGTCATGAAGCTGCTCTCATCCGATGCCAGGAACAATGCCGCATTCGCCACTTCATCTGGCTGCCCCATACGACCCAGCGGTACACGCGTAACCATCGAATCGACAATCGCATCCTTCTGGCCGGTACCTGATAGCGCTCTGTCCAAACCTGGTGTCGTTGTCGGCCCAGGTGAAAGCACGTTCACGCGAATACCTGTGCCTTGCAGATCCAGCGCCCAGCTTCTCGCGAAGTTTCGCAGTGCGCCTTTCGACGCGCTGTAGACGCTGAACGCTGCGGTGCCCATCGAGGCCGTCGTCGAACCTGTCAGCACAATCGAGCCACCGGCGCTCATCAATGGCAACGCGTTCTGTACGGTGAACAACGTGCCTTTCACGTTCACGCCAAAGGTGCGATCAAACGATTCCTCCGTGATCGCACCAATGGGCTCCAGATCCCCAAGGCCCGCATTGGCGAACAACACATCAACACGACCTTTGTCAGCCTTGATCTGCGCGAATACCCGCTCAAGATCACGCAGGTTTGAAATGTCGCCCTGGATCGCGATCGCGTCATGCCCGATCAGGACCAAGGCTTTGTCCAGTTCATCCTGGCGGCGTCCCACGATAACGACCTGTGCACCTTCGGCCGCAAAGCGTATGGCGCTGGCCAAGCCGATCCCGCTGTTGCCACCGGTGACGACGGCGATTTTCCCGTTGAGCCTGCTCATGAGTGTTTCCCTCAAATGTTGAGGCCCAAGCGTAGATCTGCGCTATTGTTTTGAATAGTATGCACCTTTTGGTAAGTACCCAGCCTGAGGGCAAAAACATGTCAAACAGCACCTTTAACTGCGGGCTCGACGCCGCCCTGGCGGTGATTGGCGGGAAATGGAAACCGTTGGTCCTGTATCACCTGGCCCATGAAGTTCACCGTTATGGCGAACTGCGGCGCGCCGTTGGCGGCGTGACGGACAAGGTGCTGATCCAGCAATTGAAGGAGCTGGAACGCGATGAGATCATCAAGCGTATTGACTACAAGGAGATACCGCCAAAGGTCGAATACTCCCTGACTCCCTTCGGACGCTCGCTGGCCCAGGCATTGGGGCCGCTTTGCCAATGGGGCACCGACCATATGCTGGCGGTTGAACGCATCAGTGAGCGCCGAACGACCGCCCTCGCCCAGCCTTAAATTCGCGAAATATCCAACTCGACTAAATGGATATTTAGTTGAGTTAAATCAGTACGTTACGTCTATCTCCCGTATCCATTGCCTATTCACGACACCCTGCCGTTGGTGACTCTGTAGCGAGTCTGTAAACACCGGCTTGTATGCGCCGAGGGCGATCACTAAGCTGGCCCCTCTTTTTTACCGCCGCCCGGAACCACCATGTCTCGAAGTATCGCCCACCTCGCCCTGCTGCTGGGGTTGATCACCGCCGTCGGCCCGTTTGCCATCGACAGCTACCTGCCGGCGTTGCCGACACTCGGCGCCAGCCTGCATGCCTCGCCTGCCGCGGTGCAGATGAGCCTGACGGTGTTCTTCATGATCATCGGTGTGTGCCAGCTGTTCTACGGCCCGATCAGCGATGTGTTCGGGCGTAAGCCGCCGATCTATGCCGGCCTGGCGATTTTCATCGTGGCCAGCATTGGTTGCGCCCTCGCCCCCTCCATCGAGGTGCTGATCGGCTTCCGGGCGTTGCAGGCCTTTGGCGCCTGCGCCGGGATGGTGATTCCGCGGGCGATTGTGCGTGACTTGTACACCGGCCATGAAGCCGCGCGCCTGATGGCGTTGCTGATGCTGGTGGTGAGCATTTCACCGATTCTCGCACCGCTGGCCGGCAGCGTGATCATTGCCGTGTGGAGCTGGCGCGAAGTGTTTTGGGTACTGGGTGTGGCCGCAGTGCTGTGCCTGATCATGACCGCCGTGCAATTGCCGGAAACCCACCCCGCCGAACGCCGCCTGGGCAAGACCCTGGGCAATGCGTTCGGCAGCTACGGCGCGTTGCTGCGTGATCCGGTGTTTACCGGGTTGTCGGTGGTGGGCGGTTTTGGCCTGGCGACGTTCTTCGTGTTCATCGGCAGCGCGCCATTCGTTTACATCGAGTACTACGGGCTCACGCCAACGCAATTCAGCCTGTGCTTTGCCCTCAACGCGGCGTCGTTTTTTGCCCTGAGCCAGTTGACCGCGCGCTTGAGTGCACGCTTCGGCCTCGCGCCGTTGATTCGCTGGTCGGTGGCGGGCGTGGCGACCGTCATGACCTTGCTGGCACTTACCACACTGTGGGGCAACAGCCTGCCGTTAATGATGGCACTGCTGTTTATTGGCTTTGGTTTTCTCGGCTTGCTGTTGCCGGCGGCCGGCGTGTTGTCCCTGGAAGATCACGGTGCCGTGGCCGGTTCGGCCTCGGCGCTGTTGGGCGCGATCCAGATGATCACCGCCGCCGTAGCCATGTCCCTGGCCGGCCTGTTCGCAGACCACACACCGGCGCCGATGTTGATCGGCATCGCCCTCAGCGCCGTGGCAGCGATGCTGACGGTGTGGTGGACGCTGCGCCGCCTGCCGGCACACCTGCAACCTCAGTCGCGCACCTGACCAGCGGAGATTGGCGCCCCGGTCTGGAGCCCCATTGCTGCCAAATAAGCCCACGGGTAAATCCCCCGCTGGTGCCCATCGCTGAAAATCAACTGCACGCCATACCCCTGGGGATGGACCTCCAGCACCCGGACACGGTCCGACACCAGCGGCGGCGTGCCTCTCAACCGAAAGGCCCGGCACTGCGAGCACGGGCATTCACGGCGCAGGCGAGCGTGGTCGATCCATTGCACGCCGTCGCGCCATTCCAGCCTCAAGCGCCCATCATCATCGCGGCCAATGCCGTTCGGTGCACTCTGTTCATTGCAGTTGTGCCAGGGCAATGCGCACCGCCTTGCGTACTTCCGGGTCGCCATCGTCGGCCGCGTCACGCAGCGGGCCAAGGGCCTGTCGGTCGCCCAACTCGCCCAGCGCCAGGGCGGCTTCCTTGCGCAGGTTGCTGATGCTGTGGCCCAACGTCAGGAGCAGCGCCGGCAACGCCGGTGCATACCGCAGGCGCCCAAGGCTGCGGGTGGCGCGCAGGCGGACTTGCCAGTAGTCATCGGCCAGCGCCGTGATCAAGGCGTCGCCCGCGCGGGTGCTACCGACTTTGCCCAAGGTGGTCGTGGCCTCTTCCCGTACTTGCCAGGTGGCGTCCTGCAACGCTTCATACAGCGCCGGCAGTACCCGCTCATCACTGGCCAAACCGAGGGCGCCGGTGGCGGCACGCCGGACTTCGGTGTCCGGATCGCTGCTGGCCAACCTCGCCAGGGCGTCCAATGCCGGCAGGTGCTTGAGCCAGCCGAGCACACCGACCGCTTCGCGGCGCACCCCCGCATCGGTATCGCTCAGCGCCAGCATTGCCGACGGCGCCGCCGCTTCAAGGCGCAACTCGCGCAGGGCACGGAAGATTGCCGTGCGCACGCTGACGTCGGCGTGGGTGGCCCATGGCAATAACAGCCGGCCCGCCTGCGTCGACTTGAGTACGCTCAAGCTCTGGGCGGCGGCATCACGTACCGACGCTTCAGTGTCGGTCAGCGCCTGGCACAGCGCCTCGACCACTGCGTCTTCTTCCCACGCCTCCAGCAGGCTGGCAGCCTGGGCGCGCACGTCGGTGGCCGGGTCGTGGCGCAGGCTGTCCACCAGCCACACCAGGCCGTCGGGGTCTTCCAGGTCAGCCAGGTCAATCAGGGCGATCCGGCGCATGCCGGCATCCGGCGCTTGCAGCCGCGGGCGCAGGGCTTGGATGTCGGAGTTTTCGGTTTCATAGGTCATATGGCAAATCGCGGTCTTGGGTGATCGTTGGGTAGCCCGAGCGGGTTCAGCCGTGGTAACTGGCGACCATCTTCGTGGTGCAGCAGCTCCAGGCAATGGCGCTTGAGGTGGGTAAATTCCGGCGAGGTCATCAGTTCGGTGCTGCGCGGCCTTGGAAAAGTCAGCTGGAAATCCTCGATGATGCGCCCGGGGCGCGTGCTCATCACCAGGATGCGGTCGGCCAGGAACAGCGCTTCGTCGATGTCATGGGTGACAAACACCACGGTGGTGCGGATGCGCGTCCAGATGTCCAGCAGCAAGGCCTGCATCTTCATGCGGGTCAGGGCATCCAGCGCGCCGAACGGTTCATCCATCAACAGCAGGCCGGGACGATTGATCAACACCCGGGCAATTTCCACCCGCTGCTGCATGCCACCCGACAGCTGGTTGGGCCAGCGCTCGGCAAAACCTTCCAGGCCCACCAGGTGAAGGATCTCATCGGCGGCGGCCAGGCGCTCGGCCTTGCCTACGCCGCGCATCTTCAGGCCGAAGGCGACGTTTTCGCGTACCGAACGCCAAGGGAACAGTGTGTGTTGCTGAAACACCATGCCCCGTTGCTGGGACGGGCCGGCAATCGGCCGGCCATCCATTTCCAGCGTGCCCTGGCTTGGCGTGAGATGCCCGGCCAGCGCGCCGAGCAAGGTTGACTTGCCACACCCGGACGGGCCGAGGATGCATACGAACTGCCCCGGCTCGATCCTGCAATCCAGGGCTTTCACCGCCTCGAATGCCTGCTGCTGTTCGCCCAATACAATGGATAAGCCGCGTATGTCGACACGGCCCTCAAGATGACTCATCAGGCTTTACCTCGTGGTCGATGCCAGGGAGTGAACAGTGCGCCGAGACGCTTTACCAACAGGCTGCTGCCCATGCCCAGCACGCCGATCAACAGCATGCCAACGACAATGTCGGCATAGTTCTGGATGGTGTAGGACTCCCAGGTGTAATAGCCGATACCGTACTGGCCGGAGATCATTTCCGCCGTCACCAGGCAGAACCACGAAGTGCCCATGCCAATCGCCAGGCCGGTGATGATGCTCGGCGCGGCGCCCGGCAGAATCACCTCCAGCAGGATCGCCCGGCGCCCTGCCCCCAGGCTGCGCGCCGAGGCGATCAGCCGAGGATCGACGCCTTCCACGCCATGCACCGTATTGAGCAGCACCGGAAACAGCGCGCCGGTGAAGGTGATGAAGATCATCGACAGCTCCGACGACGGGAACATCAGGATCGCCAGCGGGATCCAGGCTACCGCCGGGATCGGCCGGATCACCTCCAGCAGCGGCAACAGCAGGTCTTCCGCCCACTTCCAGCGGCCAATCGCGATGCCCAGGCCGATCCCCACCAGCGCGGCCGCCAGGTAGCCCTCGAACACCCGGGTCAGGCTTGCGCTCAAGTGCCGCACAAGCTTGCCCGAGTCCGCCAGCCCCAGGGCCGCCTGCAGCACGGAGCCCGGCGTGGGCACATTGGCAAACGTCACCAGCCACAGGTTCCAGTGCTGGCTGGCCGCCAACTGCCAGAACAGCAGGCACAACAGCAAGGAAGCGGCCTTGGGCAGCCAGCGCCATGGGGTGCTTGTCATGAACACGCTCCCTCAGCGACCGGCAACGGCCTGCGCGCCGGCGTCGGTGAAATTGAACACCTTGCCGCCCTGGGCCTGGGCAAATTGCTGCGCCTGGCCCTTGAGCAGGAATGCACTGAGTTGGCCGTGCTGATTGGTGGCAAACCAGGCCTGGCTCGCCAGCAGCTTGATGCCGCTGTCTTCGGCCTGGGCATACACGGCGCGCACCGCCTTGCCTTGTTTGTTCAGGCTGTCCAGCGCGGTGAACGCCGCCTCGGCCGACGCGTAATCGCGCACCTTGGGCTCACCCTTGACCCAGATTTGCGCGACGTGCTTCCAGTCGGTGATCGGCGCGCCGCTCAGGGCGTCGTTGGCCTTCAGCGGGGCCTGGGCGTAGTTGCCCAATTGCGCCGCATAGTCCAGGCCCGAGGCCTTGAACGCGGCACGGATGTACTGGTCATCGATAAAGGTATTGAGGTCCAGGCCACGGTCGGCCTTTTTCAGCAGCTTGAGGGTGTCGATCGCGGTGCCCACGGCCTGGCGGTATTCGGGTTTCCAGCTCAAGTCGCGGGTCTGCACGCCCAGCGGGCCATGGAACAGGTAGTTGACCTCGGCTTCGACGCCGGTGACTTTTTCGATCAGCTCGCTGTACTTCTCCGGCTCTGCGGCCAGCAACTGATTGGCCTCGATACTCGCGCGCAGGTAGGCGACGACCACTTCCGGGTACTGTTTGGCATAACTTTCGTCCACCAGCGCGCCGTGGAACGTCGGGGTGTTGGATTGCGAGCCGTCGTAGATCTTGCGGGCGAAACCACGGTTGGGGAACAGTTCGCCGAACGGCACAAAGTCGGCATGGGCGTCGATCTTGTTGGCCTGCAACGCCGAGCCTGCCACTTCGGGCGCCTGGGCAATGATGTTGACGTCCTTGAGCGGGTCCCAGCCCTGGGCCGCAACAGCGCGCAGCAACATTCCATGGGCCGTGGAGGCGAACGGCACGGAAATCGTCTTGCCTTTGAGGTCCGCCAGGGACTGGGCGCTGGAAGCGACCGGCACCACAATGCCGTTGCCGCTGCCCTTGATGTTGCCCGACAACACGCTGATGAACAGGCTGTGCTTGCCCGCCGCCTCGAACGCTACGCCGTTGAAGGCACCGGGGAAGTCGGCCATTGCGCCAAAGTCCAGTTTGCCGGCGACCATTTCATTGGTCAGCGGCGCGCCACTGGTGAAGTTTTTCCACTGCACGTCGTAGGTCGCGTCCTTGTACTTGCCGTCGTGCGGCAGGTATTTGTCCAGCAGCCCCAGCTCGCGGATCAGCAAGCCGCCCGCGGCACAGTTGATGGTGGTGTCCTGGGTGCCGATGGCCACCCGGATCGTTTGTGCCTGGGCCGACAGGCTCAAGCAAGCCAGCACCAGGCCGGCCAGGGTTGCGCGCAATAACATTGGGTAGTTCCCCTCGAATCATGGTTGAAGGAATCGTCTCCGCCACGGTCTGGCGCGGTGGGAAACGAGGGGGTGTGGCTAGGGCTGCGTCCGGGGTTGGCGGATGGCGTTTGCGGCAGGTCTCAGCGCAACAGGTACGGAATCTCGACCTTGACTGCGCCGGTGGGGCAATCTTTTTCACAGGGCATGCAATACCAGCATTCATCAAACGCCATGTACGCCTTCTGCGTTGCCGGGTTGATCGCCAACAGGTCCATCGGGCACACGTCGACGCAGACCGTGCAGCCTTTTTCGGCGATGCACTTGTCCTCGTCCACCGTTACCGGGGCGTTGGAGCGAAAGAATATTTCCTGGGGCTGATAGGCCATTTCACGGTGTCCTGTGGTGAGCGAGCTTGGGGGGCACATTCAGGCGGCGTCAGCCCCTACGCGCAGGCGGTCGTAAGCCTGCATCTCTTCGGCATCCAGCGGGATCACATAGGGCTCGACGGGTTTCTTGAAGCTGACCATCTGCCCGTCCTCGCCCTTTTTCAGGTGGCAATGGCAGAACCAGTCGGCGTCGTTGCGTTGCGGGTGATCGACCCGGTAGTGGTACAGGCCCCAGCGGCTTTCGGCGCGGTACAGCGAGGCGCGGGCAGCCATTTCGGCGCAGTCGCGGATCACGCTGGTTTCCATGGCGCGCATCAATTCATGGGGGTTGTGCGCCTTCATCTGGTCCAGGTCGCGCTCGATATCGGCGAAGCGTTGCAAGCCGATTTCCATCTTGCGGGTGACCTTGGGCGGCTGCAGGTAATCGTTGACGAAGCGCCGCAGCTTGTACTCGACCTGGGCCGGCGGCAGACCGGTTTCGCGGTCCAGTGGCGCATAGACCCGAGCCTGCTCGGCGGCCACTTGCCGGGCATCCACCGCGCTGAATTCGCGCCCGGCCACAAAGCTTGCCGCGTTAGTGCCGGCAAACCAGCCATAGGTGAACGCGCCGAGCATGTAGTTATGTGGCACCGCCGCCATGTCGCCCGCTGAATACAGGCCCTTGACCGAGGTTTCCGCGCGCTCGTTAACCCACACGCCCGACGCCGAATGCCCGCTGCAAAAGCCGATCTCGGAGATATGCATCTCGACCATCTGGCTGCGGTAGTCGGTGCCCCGGTTGGCGTGGAACTGGCCACGGCTGGGGCGCTCGTTGCTGTGCAGGATCTGCTCGATGTTCTGGATGGTTTCCTCCGCCAGGTGATCGAGCTTGAGGAACACCGGGCCGTTGCCGCTTTCCAGTTCCTGGTGGAACTCCCACATCATCTGCCCGCTCCAGTAGTCGCACTCGATGAAGCGTTCACCCTTGTTGTTGGCGGTATAGCCGCCCAAGGGGCCGGTGACATAGGCGCACGCCGGGCCGTTGTAATCCTTGATCAGCGGGTTGATCTGGAAGCACTCCAGGTTCGCCAGTTCGGCTCCGGCGTGGTAGGCCATGGCGTAGCCGTCGCCGGCATTGGTCGGGTTTTCATAGGTGCCCATCAGGTAACCCGAGGACGGCAAGCCCAGGCGGCCGGCCGCGCCGCAGCAGAGGATCACCGCCTTGGCCTTGATCACCTGGAAGTCCGCAGTGCGGCAGTCAAAACCCATCACGCCATTCACCGCGCCTTCGCTGTCGGTCAGCAAGCGGGTGCACACCAGGCGGTTGGTGATACTGACCCGGGCGCGCTTGAGCTGGCGATACAGCACCTTCTTGATGTCGTGCCCTTCAGGCATCGGCAACACGTAGGCGCCCATGTGATGGACTTTTTTCACCGCGTAATCGCCGGTTTCGTCCTTCTCGAACTTCACGCCCCAGCGGTCCAACTGCTCGATGGTTTCAAAACTGTGGGTCGCGTAGGCGTACACCGCCGCCTGATTGACGATGCCGTCGTTGGCAATCGTGATTTCCTTGGTGTACTGCTCCGGCGTGGAGTGGCCGGGAATGATCGCGTTGTTGAGGCCGTCCATGCCCATGCTGATGGCGCCGCTGCGCTTGACGTTGGCCTTGTCGATCAGCAATACGCGCAGATCGCGGTTGGCCTCCTTGGCCTTGATCGCCGCCATGGGGCCGGCTGTACCGCCGCCGATCACCACGATGTCGTATTCCAGTTCCAGGGTTTGGCGGCTCACGGGCGGCTACCTCGCTGACGGTCGATGCGCAGGCGATACTGAAACGCGTCGCCACGGTAATACAGGTGTTCGAAGTCCACGGGCTGACCGTCTGCGGTGTGGGTCAGGCGTTCGATGCGCATGATCGGCGAGCCGGCCTCGACGTTCAGCGCCTGGGTCAGCTCGCTGTCGGCGAGTACCGCGTCAATCGCCACGTCGGCGTGACCCAGTTGCAAGCCGCAGTCGTTCTCCAGGATCAGGAAGATGTCGCGGGTCACCAGGTCGGCGTTTTCCAGGCGTTCGCCCAGGGCCTGGCTGAGGTAGGTGATTTCCAGCGACACCGGTTCGCGGTTGATCAGCCGTACCCGCTTGATCTGCGCGACAGTGCTGCCCTCCTCCACGCCCAGGCGCTCGGCCACCAGCTTGTCGGCGGGCACGAAGCGGTAGCTGCGCAGGCGGTTGATCACTTCATAGCCGCGCTCGGTCATGGACTCGCCCAACCCCTGCAGGGTGCTGACGTTCTGATAAGCCTTGGGTTTGGAAACAAAGGTGCCTTTGCCGTGGATCTTGTAGATCAGGCCTTCCTTTTGCAGATCACCCAGGGCCTGGCGCACGGTGATGCGGCTGACTTTGAAGCGCGTGCCCAGTTCGCTCTCGGAAGGCATCTGGGTGTTCGGCGCGTACTCACCATCAAGGATGCGGCTGCGCAGCAGGTCCCGCAGTTGGGCATGCAGCGGAACGCTGGACAGAGGGGATAAGGCGACGGTTGATTCGTTCATCAGGGCCACTTGTCATAACGAGTTATGACGTGATCATAAGGAGTCTTATGAAAAGCCTGGAAATACCGTTTTGGAATAAGGTTATGGACCGGCGAATCCCGCTGCACCTACGGGATGGGTGCAGTGGATCCGCCTGTTTTTATAGAGCAGTGTCTGGACCTGATGAACAATCAGAAGTTATAGCTGACCCGGGTATAGAGGATGCGGCCAAACGGGTCGGCGTATTTCGGGTCGTACCCGCTCTGGAACGCATAGGTCTGGTTGCTGAACGGCGGCGCGCGGTCAAACAGGTTTTTCGCGCCCAGCGTGACGGCCAGGGACTTGCTCCAGTTGTAGGTACCCGCCAGGTCCCAGACGTTGTAGGAGCCTACGGAGTCGTGGGTGTCGGGGTCCGAGTCGTGATAGCCACTGGTGTAGCGGTTGGTCAGGCTGACGCCCAGCGGTCCGCGGGCCCAGGTGCCGGTCAGGCTGTGGCGCCAGCGTGCAACGGCGCCCGCGGTGGAGAACTCGCCGCCACGAAAATCACCGAGTTTGTCGATGTAGTCGCCCTTGAGCTCCTGCTGGTATTTGTATTCGTTGACGTAGGTGCCTTGCAGGCCGATGCCGAAGTCACCGATGGCGGTGCTCGGGAAGCGGTAGTCGAAACTCACATCCACGCCGTTGGTCTTGGTCTTACCCAGGTTGGCAAGGCCGGTAACGATGTGATCGATGGAGCCATCCGCCTTGCGGATCAAGCGGTCGCCGTAGGCATCCGGGTCATCGAATACCGACGACTCAGGAAACTCGGCAATCTGGTTGGCGATGGTGATCCACCAGAAATCCAGGCCGGCACTGAGGCGCTCAATCGGTTGGAACACGAAACCAAAGGTCACGTTACGTGCGGTTTCCGGGCTCAAGCTGCCGTTGCCCCCGCTTTGCCGGCGGAACTGCTGGGCGCAGTCGCGGTTGCCGATCCCGCCATTGGCCGGGGTGCCGCCCGGGCACAGGCGCGGGTCGTTGTAGTTGGCCACGGTGTAGCTGGTGTAGGTCGGGTTGTACAACTCGTACAGCGACGGCGCACGGAAGCCTTCACTGTAGGCACCGCGCACCACCAGTTCCTTGAACGGCTGGAAGCGGAACGAGTATTTCGGGTTGGTGGTGCTGCCAAAGTCGCTGTATTTGTCATGACGCACGGCGGCAGACAGTTCCAGGCTTTCGAGCACCGGCACGTTGACCTCGGCGTACTCGGCCGACACGCTGCGATTGCCGCGCACCGCGCCATTGGGGTCTACGCCCAGGCTCTGCACGGTCTCGGCAAACTGGGCGAAATCCTGGTGGAAATCCTCCTTGCGATATTCACCGCCCAGCGCCAGGCCCGTCGGCCCCGCACCGAACCAGTCGCCGATTTCACGGCTTACGCGCCCGTCGATACTTTTCACTCGGCCCACGGCGGTGGCGTAATCGCCATCCACGCGGCTGGAGGCGAGCAACGCCCTGCCCGCTTCACTCTGCGGCCCGAACGGGTTGATCACACCGTTGGCAATCCCCTGGCTGATGGTCTGGTCGTTTACGTAGCCGTCAAGAATGGTTTGCACCACTTTGTTCTGGTTGTAGGACGCGCCGACGTTGTAGTCCCAGTTCGCCACATTGCCTTCGAAACTCAGCAGCAGCCGCTGGCTGGTGTTGTCATCTTCGTGCTTGCGCGCGCCGGCATCGGTTTCACGCCAGTTCACGTCTACCGGCTGTGTCGGGTCCAGGGCGAAACCCGTGGGGCCCGGGGTGATGCCGTTGCCCGGATAGAAAGGCGTACCCGGATTGACCTGGGCGCCCATCAGGGTGCCTGGGCCAATCTGCGTACGGTTTTCGTTGCGCGCCCAGAAGTATTCGAGGCTGACGGTATGGTCATCGGCCAGCTTGCCGGTGGCTTTGGCAAAGGCCGAGGTTTTTTCGGTTTCCGGCACCAGGTCCAGGTAACTCCACAGGCTTTGACGGCAGATGCCATTGCGTGACAGCAGCCCGGGGGAATTGCAACCGGAGCCGGCCAGCGGGTTGGTCGCGTTGCTGCCCTGGCTCCAGTTGGCCGGCGCGGCGGTGCCGGAGGTGAAATCCAGGCCGCGACCGGGCTGGTAGTTGTAGGTGAAGTCACGGTCCTTGGCCGCCAGGCGCGTCTGCTTGTCGTAGCTGACCACGCCGAACACGTTGAAGCGGTCCTCTTCAAGGTCGCCGAAACCGTAGCTGCCACTGAAGTTATGGCTGTCGCCACCCCCGGAGCGCGTCGGTGAATCGTAGTTGGTGGAAAGTTGCCCACCGGTGAGGCTGGTCTTGGTAATGAAGTTGATCACCCCGCCAATCGCGTCGGTGCCATACAGCGCCGAGGCGCCATCGCGCAGGACTTCCACGCGGTCGATGGCGGCAAACGGGATGGTGTTCAAGTCCACCCCGGAACCGTTGGTGGTGTTGACGGCGTTGTTGCTCAGGCGCCGGCCATTGAGCAGCACCAGGGTTTTGTTCGCGCCAATCCCGCGCAAGTCGGCATACGCCGCACCGCCGCTGCTGGAACCCACCGAACGCCCGGAGCCAACGGCAGACTGGTTGGCCGAAATGCGGTTGATCAACTCCTCGGTGGTGCTCACACCCTGCTCGCGCAATTGCTCGACCCGCAGGATGGTTACCGGCACTGCCGTTTCCGCGTCCACCCGGCGAATCGCCGAGCCGGTCACCGTGACTTTTTCCAGGCGGTAATCAGTACTTTTGCCCTCGGCCGGTGCGCCGCTGGTGGACGTCACGGGTGCTGGATGCACCGTCAGCCCCTGTTCGCTGTCGCTCACTTGCAGGCCACTGCCCTGCAATGCCTTGTCCACCGCTTGCAGGCTGCCCAAATCGCCGCGGATGGCGGCACTGCGCTTGCCCTGCACCCACTGTTGATTGAACGAAATCATCACCCCGGTCTGCCGGGAGATATCCAGCAGCACCGTATCAAGCGGGCCGCCAGCGATATCGAAGGTGAACACCTGGCCGGCCACTTCCTGGGCCATCACCGATGTCGTGCACACTCCCATCGCCAGCGCCGCCGCCAGCGTCAGCCTTGGTAGTTGTTGTTTGAATAAAAACATCGAGGAGCTCCCTGTTGTATGTGTCTACAGGGATGAGCAGCGGCAGACGGATATTTATAG
Organism: Pseudomonas sp. D4002; assembly: GCF_013385665.1. Taxonomy (NCBI): domain Bacteria; kingdom Pseudomonadati; phylum Pseudomonadota; class Gammaproteobacteria; order Pseudomonadales; family Pseudomonadaceae; genus Pseudomonas; species Pseudomonas sp. D4002. The sequence continues at coordinate 50,876 of NZ_JACAPN010000016.1, read as the reverse complement.
GGCTGCGTTTAGGCGAAGATGCTATGAGTTTATAACCGGTTATAAGAGGCTTGCTGCATCGATTTGGCTGATGTCTTCTATTGGCCCGCAAGCGTTCATCCCCGCGCCAGGCGCTTTGTAGAATGAACCCCACAGTCAAGCCACCACCTTCGTGGTGTCGGAGGTTCTCATGCGTTATCTGCTTATCGCCGTGCTGGGCCTGTTCAGCACACTTGCCTTCGCCCAGGGCGAAACCCCGGCACCCACTGTGAGTGCCAACGCCCCCGCCAGCGAGGCGTACGACTATTCCCAGGACCTGGACATCGCCAAGGTGGTGCGCGTCAGTACCGAATCCTCCACCGAATGCGGGCCGGTCAAGGGTCACATGGTCTACATCGACAGCCACGGCGTGCGTCATGAACTGGACTACATGCGCCTGGGCGATGCCTGCCAGCACGGTTGAGCGCAAACCATTCGTCGGGCTCGGCCGGCATCGATTACAACTATCCGGCAGCTGAAAATCACTAATCCATAGAACCCGTTGTGATCTATGGAGATTGAGATGACTGACTACCCACGCCCACCTTTCGCCAGCCAGGCCCAATCCGTTCCCGGTTCGCAGAAGAAGATGGACCCCTATCCCGACTGCGGCGAGAAGAGCTACACCGGCTCCGGCCGCCTGGCCAACAAGATCGCCCTGATCACCGGCGCCGACAGCGGTATCGGCCGCGCCGTGGCGATTGCCTTTGCCCGCGAAGGTGCCGATGTGGCTATCGCCTATCTGGACGAACACGAGGACGCGAAGGAAACCGCACGCTGGGTGGAAGAAGCCGGCCGCCAATGCCTGTTGCTGCCCGGCGACCTCGCGCAAAAAGCCAACTGCCAGGCGATTGTCGACCAGACCGTCGAGCAGTTCGGGCGGATCGACGTGCTGGTCAATAACGCCGCATTCCAGATGACCCACGAGACCCTCGAAGAGATACCCGACGAGGAATGGGTCAAGACCTTCGATATCAACATCACCGCGATGTTTCGCATCTGCAAGGCGGCGCTGCCGCATATGAAGGCCGGCGGGTCGATCATCAATACCAGCTCGGTGAATTCCGATATGCCCAAGCCAACGTTGCTGGCATACGCCGCCACCAAGGGCGCGATTGCGAACTTTACCGGTGGCCTGGCACAACTGCTGGGCAGCAAGGGCATCCGCGTGAACAGCGTGGCGCCGGGGCCGATCTGGACGCCGTTGATTGTCTCGACGATGCCGGACGAAGACGTGAACAGCTTTGGCAGCGAAACACCGCTGGGCCGCCCCGGCCAGCCGGTGGAAGTGGCGCCGATCTATGTGTTGCTGGCGTCGGATGAGGCGAGTTACATCTCGGGCTCGCGGTATGCGGTGACGGGTGGCAAGCCGATTCTCTAGGGTCGAATGCAAATCCAGTGTGGGAGCGGGCTTGCTCGCGAAGGCGGAGTGTCAGGCAATGCATGTGTAACTGAACCACCGCCTTCGCGAGCAAGCCCGCTCCCACATTGGGTGCTCGGTCAGCCCGGAGATCGTGTCGGGTCAGCCTTGCGCGGATAGGTTCTTTCCTCCTGAATACGCCCATCCATGCTGTGAATCCTCAGCGACGCCGTCTTGTCGCTGAGAAACTCTTTCGCCAACTCAACGATCGCCTCCTTGGTCTCTGCCGTTTTCGACGGCCGTGCCGAGCCCTGCTTGGTCAACGCCCAACCGGTGCCGGTCTTGTTGATGTTGTAGGTATCCATGGTCTGCTCCTTCGACTGAATAAACACGGCACGCGGCAAAACCCGCGCCCTACTATTGCGAGCGCGGCTGCCGGGCAGAGTTCAAGGCAGTTGGCGGGCCAGGTTACGGGCGGCCCTACAGGTCAAACCGATCCACGGCCCTGCGCCGCTCATTGTCGTCGCGCACATCGTAGGTGGCGGTGGTCTGGATATTGGTGTGGTGCGCCAGCTTCTGGGCGATCGACAGGTCGTACTCTTCAATGACCCGCGTGATGAACGAACGGCGGAAATCATGGGGCATGATTTTCACGCCGACCTGCTCCCCACGCTGGCGGGCGATGTAGTAAATCGCGTGTTTGGTGATGCGCTCGCGGGTAATATGGCTGCCCCGGCGAATCCGGTTGAACAGGAAACCATCGTCCTGCTCACCCGGTTTCAACTGGCTGCGGCGAAACGCCAGCCACGCCTCCAGCTTGGCAAAGGCCCAGGCCGGTGCGTACTTGATCAATTGCTTGTTGCCCTTGCCGGTAACCTGCAGGCTGCGCTCGTCAAAATTGACCTGGCCCAGCTCGATGTTCACCGATTCCGACTTGCGCATGCCCGAGCCATACAGGATCCCGATCACCGCCGCATCCCGCAGGCCCTGCGGGCGCGGATCGGCGGCGCAGACTTCCATCAACTCACGAATCAGCGTACGCCGCAGGTTGCGGCCCTGGCTCAGGCGGGTGCCGGCCATGGCCTTGACCGAGCGCATCTTCAGCAGGTGGTCCTGGCTGATCAGGCTCATGCGCCAGGCTTCGTTCATCACCCCGCGCACGGCGTTGACGTACAGCGATGAGGTATTCGGCGCATACCCGTCTTCCCGCAGCACCGCCACCAGGGCCATGACGTGTTCGGGCTGCAGCAGGTGCCAGTCGATGTCTTCGAGGTTGATGTCTTCAAAACCCAGGCGGTCGGCGGCGTCCTGCAGCACGTAGCGCATGGTCAGCTGGCTGGAGGGCGCCAGGCGGGTGAGATAGAGGGTCAGCGGGTTGCGGGTAGACTCAGTCAAGGTAGATCAGCCTTTGGATTAAATATATCGACTAACCATCTGTTTAATCGACATATTTAGTGAATTGGCGAGCGCCGAGTCTAGCGCAGGTCAATCCCCGGGGCTATTCCTGATCGTCTTCCGCCGGGGCTGGCGTCTGCTGCTGGCTCCAGTCGGTGTCCTGCTTCTGCATCAAGGCAAACCAGTGCTGGCGCATGAACTCCAGGTACGGTTTGGGCGCCTTGGCAAAATCTTCTTCGTCGCCGTAACAGCCAGGAAGCGGCAGCTCGGTACCCTGCTCCTTGTACTGGCTGACCAGCGCCTGTTGGGCGGCGATGCTGCAATCCTTGGGCAACGGCATGCCTTGCAGGGCGCCGGCGTCTTCATCCCACCAGCTGGCGCCATAGCGGTCGATGCCACGCAGGCGGTACTTCTGCGACTTGCCGATGTGCATGATCAGCTTGAAATCATTGGGGCTGACGTCACTGGTGCAGGTGCGGCTATACCCCACGGTGACCTGGCTGATGCCATCGCCCAGCAGGTCGGTGACCCGGGTGGCGTCGCTGTTGAAGTGCGCGCCGGCATCGAACTCGCAATGCTGCACGTCGTCGTAGAGCATCCACAGGCGCTTGGGCCGGTCACCGTCGAGCAGGTACTGGGCGGCGTAGACAAAGGCCGACTGCGCACCGTCGTCGTCGCGTTCGCTGACTTGCTCTGCGAGTACCAACAGGTTCTTGCCCTGTTTGTCGCTCCAGACGAAGGCGCCGACCTGTTTACCCCGCACTTCTACGCCATCGGGCACCTGGTCGATGGACGTCAGTGCCACGCCGTCATCGGCCCGCACACTCGTGGCCCAGGCCACCGTCATCAACAACACCATCAACATTGGCCGTAAACGCTGCACGCTATTCATCCGACTGCCCTGGCAAGAGATGGCTTACTTTACCGGCACTTGCGCGGCATTGCAGAGAAGATTCTTCAGGAACCAGCCCGCGCGCGGAAAAAGCCTACCGGCCCTTCTCCCCTCATCGGCACGGCGTTGTCCGTGCTTCTGCTGTTTACCTGAACCCTAGCTGTCTACCTGCCAAAAAAACGACTTTTTCATCTGCGTTTCATATTCGTTGAACATTTTTGCGCTTAATCTTGGCGGCACGACTTGAGAACGAACCGTACTTTGCAGGTTAACTCGTTGATTCCGCTTTACCTTTGAGCATTTTAGTCTTTACTCACGTAAGCCATGGAAGAACCACTGTGACCTGTCAGGACTGTCGAATGAATGCCACAAATCAACGCTATCTTTGATCGGATGCCCGGCATCCGAGGCTGACGATAACTGCTGTCTTTACGCTCCAAGTTGCTCTAACCCCCGAGGTAATGAATCTTTGAAACCCTATCCAATTCATTGCGTGTCGATCGTTATCCCGGTCTACAACGAACAAGAAAGCCTGCCTGAACTGCTGCGCCGCACCATGGCGGCCTGCAAACAACTGGCTTACGAATACGAAATCATCCTGGTGGACGACGGCAGCCGCGACAACTCCGCGCAATTGCTGGAAGACGCCGCCGCGCTCGAAGGCAGCAATGTGGTGGCGGTGATCCTCAACCGCAACTACGGCCAGCACGCCGCGATCATGGCCGGCTTCGAGCATTGCCGGGGCGACGTGGTGATCACCCTGGACGCCGACCTGCAAAACCCGCCGGAAGAAATCCCGCGTTTGGTCGAACAGGCCGCCCTGGGCTATGACGTGGTTGCCACCGTGCGCAACAACCGCCAGGACTCGGCCTTCCGCCGCTGGCCGTCGCGCCTGATCAACCTCGCCGTGCAACGCTCCACCGGCGTGGCCATGAGCGACTACGGCTGCATGCTGCGTGCTTATCGCCGCACCATCGTCGACGCCATGCTGGCCTGCCGCGAGCGCAGCACCTTTATCCCGATCCTGGCCAACAGCTTTGCGCGCCACACCACGGAAATCCTGGTGCATCACGCCGAGCGTGAACACGGCGAGTCCAAATACAGCCCGATGCGCCTGATCAGCCTGATGTTCGACCTGCTGACCTGCATGACCACCACGCCATTGCGCCTGTTGAGCATCGTCGGTTTCAGCCTGGCGGCCCTGGGCATGCTCTTCGCCTTTGCACTGATCGTGCTGCGTCTCGCTTTCGGCTCCGGCTGGGCTGGCGACGGCATGTTCGTGCTGTTCGCCGTATTGTTCGTGTTCACCGGTGGCCAGTTCATCGGCATGGGCCTCCTGGGTGAATACCTGGGCCGCATGTACAGCGATGTGCGGGCCCGCCCACGGTTCTTTATCGAAAAAGTGCTGCGCAACCAACCGGCAGCACCGGCCGAGACCTTTACGGTCGACGGCCTGACGTCCTCCCACACCTCTACTTCTCCTTCCGATCAGGTTTCGTCATGAATTCAAAAGCTGTTGTCTTCGCTTACCACGATATTGGCTGTGCTGGCATTGAAGCCCTGCTCAATGCGGGTTACGAAATTGCTGCCGTGTTCACCCATGCCGATGATCCCAAGGAAAACAATTTCTACGGTTCCGTCGCCCAGCTGTGCGCCCGCAATGGCATCCCGGTACACGCCCCGGAAGACGCCAACCACCCGCTGTGGATCGAGCGCATCGCCAAGCTGAACCCGGACTACATCTTCTCGTTCTACTATCGCAACCTGCTGAGCGAAGCCCTGCTGGCCACCGCCAAGAAAGGCGCGTTCAACCTGCACGGCTCCCTGCTGCCTAAGTACCGTGGCCGCGCACCGGCCAACTGGGTGCTGGTGAACGGCGAAACCGAAACCGGCGTGACCCTGCACCGCATGGTCAAGCGTGCCGATGCCGGCGCGATCCTGGCCCAGCAGAAAGTCGTGATCGAGCGCACCGACACCGGCCTGACCCTGCACGCCAAACTGCGTGACGCCGCCACCAACCTGCTGCGCGATGCCCTGCCGCAACTGGCTCAAGGCAAGCTGACCGAAACCGCCCAGGACGAAAGCAAGGCCACCTACTTCGGTCGTCGCACCGCCGCAGACGGCAAACTGGACTGGAAAAAACCGGCTGAAGAGCTGTTCAACCTGGTTCGCGCCGTTACCCAACCATACCCGGGTGCCTTCTGCGCCGTGGGCGAGCACAAGCTGATCGTCTGGAACGCCGAAGTCGTCAAGGGCAACGAAGGCCTGGCGCCAGGCCGCGTGATCAGCGTCAACCCGCTGCGCATCGCCTGCGGTGAAGACTCCCTGGTGGTCAAGTCCGGCCAGCGCAACGAGAACGGCCTGTACCTGGCCGGCCCATCCCTGGCTGATGAACTGGGCCTGGTGGACGGTTCCGTACTGCGCGGCGCCGAGTCCGGCCGCAAGCCGCGTCGTACCCGCGTGCTGATCCTGGGTGTGAACGGTTTCATCGGTAACCACCTGTCCGAGCGTCTACTGCGTGACGACCGTTACGAAATCTACGGCCTGGACATCGGCTCCGACGCCATCGAGCGCCTGCGCAGCCACCCGAATTTCCACTATGTGGAAGGTGACATCAGCATCCACTCCGAGTGGATCGAGTACCACATCAAGAAGTGCGACGTGGTCCTGCCGCTGGTGGCCATCGCCACCCCGATCGAATACACCCGCAACCCGCTGCGCGTATTTGAACTGGATTTCGAAGAGAACCTGAAACTGGTTCGCTACTGCGTGAAGTACAACAAGCGCGTGATCTTCCCGTCGACCTCCGAAGTGTATGGCATGTGCCAGGACCAGTACTTCGACGAAGACACCTCCAACCTGGTGGTGGGCCCGGTCAACAAGCAGCGCTGGATCTACTCGGTCTCCAAGCAACTGCTGGACCGCGTGATCTGGGCCTACGGCGACAAAGGCCTGAAGTTCACCCTGTTCCGTCCATTCAACTGGATGGGCCCGCGCCTCGACCGCCTGGACTCGGCCCGCATCGGCAGCTCCCGCGCCATCACCCAGCTGATCCTGAACCTGGTGGAAGGCACGCCGATCCGTCTGTTCGACGGTGGCGAGCAGAAGCGTTGCTTCACTGACATCGCCGACGGTATCGAAGCCCTGGCGCGCATCATCGATAACGACAACGATAACTGCAACGGCCAGATCATCAACATCGGCAACCCGGAAAACGAAGCCAGCATCCGTCAGCTGGGCGAAGAACTGCTGCGTCAGTTCGAAGCTCACCCGCTGCGCAGCAACTTCCCTCCGTTTGCCGGTTTCCGCGACGTGGAAAGCAAGGCGTTCTACGGCACCGGTTACCAGGACGTGGCGCACCGCAAGCCAAGCATCGACAACGCCAAGCGCCTGCTGAACTGGGAGCCTACCGTGGAGATGAGCGAAACCATCGGCAACACCCTGGATTTCTTCCTGCGTGAAGCCATGCTCGAAATCGCGGACAAGCGCTGATGCAAGCGGGTCTACGCATCGACGTCGACACTTACCGAGGCACCCGTGAAGGGGTGCCAAGGTTGTTGGAGTCGCTTGATGAAGCCGGGGTCAAGGCGACCTTCTTCTTCAGCGTCGGGCCGGACAACATGGGGCGCCACTTGTGGCGCCTGATCCGCCCGCAGTTCCTGTGGAAGATGCTGCGCTCCAACGCTGCCGGTTTGTACGGCTGGGACATTTTGCTGGCCGGCACCGCCTGGCCGGGCAAACCCATTGGCCGCGACCTGGGGCACCTGATGCGCCAGGCCAAGGCCGCCGGGCATGAAGTCGGGCTGCACGCCTGGGATCATCACGGCTGGCAAGCCAACACCGGGCGCTGGAGCGATGCACAGCTGATCGAGCAGATTCGCCGTGGCGTCGACACCTTGAGCGACATCCTCGGTGAACCCATCGACTGCTCAGCCGCCGCCGGCTGGCGTGCCGATGAGCGCGTGGTGCAAGCCAAGCAACAGTTCAATTTCCGCTACAACAGCGATTGCCGTGGTACCAGCCTGTTCCGGCCAACCCTGGCGGATGGCAGTGCCGGCACGCCACAAATTCCGGTGGACATGCCGACCTTCGACGAAGTCGTGGGCCCGGTGGTGGCCGCCAAGGATTTCAATAGCTACATCCTCGACCGCTTCAAGCCGTCGAAGCTCAACGTCTATACGATCCACGCAGAAGTAGAAGGGATTCTGATGGCCAATGATTTTCGCCAGTTGCTCGCCCAGGCAGGGCAGCGCGGCATCGCGTTCAAACCGTTGGGCGACCTGTTGCCCGCCGACCTCACCACCCTGCCCCAGCAACAGCTGGTGCGTGGTGCGTTGAGCGGCCGTGAAGGCTGGCTCGGAGTGCAAAAGGCATGATCCGGCGCTGGGCCTTGCCCCTGCTCCTGCTGGCCTTCGGGGTGTTCTACCTGATCCCGTTGGCCACCCACGGGCTGTGGATTCCCGACGAAACCCGCTATGCGCAGATCAGCCAGGAAATGCTGCTGACCGGCAAATGGGCCTCGCCACACTTCATGGGGATTCGCTATTTCGAGAAACCGGCGGCCGGTTACTGGATGATCGCGCTGGGCCAGGCGATTTTCGGGCAGAACCTGTTCGGCGTGCGTTTTGCCTCGGCCTTGAGCACCGGCTTGAGCATCCTGCTGGTGTATTTCGTGGCCCGGCGTTTGTGGAACGACCCGCGCAAGAGCCTGGTCAGCGCCGTGCTGTACATGAGTTTTGTCAGCGTCGCGTTCCTGGCGGGCTATGCCAACCTCGACCCGCAGTTCACCTTCTGGGTCAACCTGACCGGGGCGGCGCTGTGGTTCTGCTTCGACAGCACCACCACCCGCGGCCGCCTGTGGTCGTGGGCCTTGCTCGGGTTCGCCTGCGGCATGGGGTTCATGACCAAGGGTTTCCTTGCCTGGTTGCTGCCGGTGCTGATCGCCCTGCCCTACGTGCTCTGGCAAAAACGCATTCGTGAACTGCTCACCTATGGCCTGGTGGCCGTGGTGGTGGCGATTGTCGTGAGCCTGCCCTGGGCGCTGATGGTGCATGCCCAGGAACCGGACTACTGGAATTTCTTCTTCTGGCACGAGCACATCCAGCGCTTTGCCGGCGACGACGCCCAGCACTCCGAGCCCTTCTGGTATTACCTGCCGCTGATGGTTGCGTTCACCCTGCCGTGGATGGCGTTGCTGCCGTCCACCGTGAAGCAGGCATGGCTGGAAAAACGCAACAGCAAGGTCGCCTTCCTGCTGCTGTGGCTGCTGATGCCGCTGGCGTTCTTCAGCCTGGCCAAGGGCAAGCTGCCGTCGTACATCATGCCCTGCCTGCTGCCACTGGCGCTGCTGATGGGGCATACCCTCGCCGACAAACTGGCCCAGGCCCGTGGCCGCGTACTGCGCATCAACGGCTGGGTGAATCTGGTCATTGGCGTATTGGCGTTGCTGACCCTGACCTGGTTCCAGCTGAAAAAACCGGTGTACGAGCACGGCCAGGAAACACTCAGCCTGGTGCTGGTGTTCGTCTTCCTGTTCGGCTGGATCATCGCCAACCTGCTGCAAGCCGCCCGCCCGTTGCACATGTGGGCCGCACCGGTGATCGGCAGCTGGTTGCTGGTGGCGCTGGTGCCGGCCGCGTTGCCGCACTCGGTGGTTTATAACAAGACCCCCGACCAGTTCATCATCGACCACCTCCAGGAGCTGCAGCCGACCACTGCGTTGCTGAGCAACGACCTCGGCGCCGCATCGGCCTTGTCATGGCGCCTGCAGCGTCCTGAAGTGATGCTCTACAACACCGTTGGCGAAGTGAAATACGGCATCGCCTTCCCGGACACCGCTTATCGCAAGATCGATGCCGCCAGCGTCCAGCAATGGATGAGCGAGGCGCGCAAGCAAGGCTCGGTGGGCGTGGTGATGCGGGTCAAGGGTGACGACGAACGCCAGGAAGTGGACCTGCTGCCCAAAGACGGCAAGCGTTACGAGCAGGGCAATATCGTGATTCTGATCTTCCCGCAGAGCGCGCCATGACCACTCTGTTGCTGTTGTTAGGTGCCTGCCTGCTGACCTGCATGGGCCAGGTGTCCCAGAAGTTTGCCGTGGAAGGCTGGCGTGACCAGCCCGACGGTTGGGCCCTGAAGCTGCGCTCGCCGTGGCTGTGGTCGGCGCTGGTGTGCCTGGGCCTGGGTTTGCTGGTGTGGCTGCTGGTGCTGCAACGCCTGGAAGTCGGCATCGCCTACCCGATGCTGAGCCTCAACTTTGTATTGGTCACCCTGGTGGCGCGCTTTGTGTTCCATGAACACATCGATGGTCGCCACTGGTTCGGCGTGCTGCTGGTGATTGCCGGTGTGGTGCTGCTGGGGCGTCAGGTATGAGTCGCGCTCGCGGTTTTGCCCTGGCCCTGGGCAGCGTGGCACTGGTCAGCGGTGCCCAGTTGGGCATGCGCTGGAGCATGACGCGCCTGCCATTGCCCACCGAATGGCTGACAGCACTCAACACGGGTGCCATCGACCTCGGCGCACTGGGCGTGGTGATCCTGGCGATCATCGCCTATGCCCTGTCGATGCTCTGCTGGCTTGGCGCACTGAAAGACCTGCCGCTGGGCCGTGCCTACTCGCTGCTCAGCATCAGCTACGCATTGGTCTACCTGCTGGCCGCCAGCCTGCCGGTGTTCAACGAACATTTTTCGCTTTCAAAAACTGCGGGAGTGGCCTTGGTCATCCTCGGAGTCCTGACTATCAACTCTCGTCGTGCTAGCACCACAAGTCCCAGGAATGCCCCATGAAAATCAGTGTATTTGGTAGTGGTTACGTCGGTCTGGTGCAGGCCACCGTATTGGCCGAAGTCGGTCACGATGTCATCTGCATGGACGTTGACGAGAACAAGGTCAAGCTGCTGCAACAGGGCCACGTGAGCATCTTCGAGCCGGGGCTGGCGGCCATGGTCAAGGAAAACCTCGAAGGCGGACGCCTGACGTTTACCTATGATGAAAAACTCGCCGTCGAACATGGCGAAGTGCTGTTCATCGCCGTGGGTACCCCTTCGGACGAAGACGGTTCGGCCGACCTGAAATACGTGCTGTCCGTGGGCGATGCAGTGGCTCGCCACCGTATCGACCCGGTGATCCTCGTGGAAAAATCCACCGTACCCGTAGGCACCGGCGACACCTTGCGTGCGCACATGGAAAAAGCCCTGCGCATTGCCGGCCGCCACCTGGAGTTCGATATCGTCTCCAACCCGGAATTCCTCAAGGAAGGCTCGGCCGTTGCCGACTGCCGCCGCCCGGACCGGATCGTCATCGGCTGCGAACGTGAAGAAGTGCGCGAGGTGATGCGTGAGTTGTATGCACCGTTCAACCGCAACCACGACCGCATCATCTTCATGGACCTGCGCAGCGCCGAACTGACCAAGTACGCCGCCAACTGCATGCTGGCCACCAAGATCAGCTTTATCAACCAGATCGCCGAACTGGCCGAACACCTGGGCGCCGACATCGAAGCCGTGCGCCTGGGCATTGGTGCCGACTCGCGTATCGGCTACCACTTCATCTACCCAGGCTGCGGTTATGGCGGCTCGTGTTTCCCCAAGGACATGCGCGCCCTGATCCACAGCGCCAAGGCCGCCAACTGCTCCAGCGACCTGCTGGAAGCCGTGGAAGCCATCAACCAGCGCCAGAAGAGCAAGCTGTTCGAACGCGCCAATGCATTCTTCAAGGGCGACCTGCGCGGCAAGACCTTCGCCTTGTGGGGCCTGGCGTTCAAGCCCAACACCGACGACATGCGCGATGCGCCAAGCCGGGTGCTGATGGAAGCCTTGTGGGCCGCCGGCGCCAATGTACGTGCGTTTGACCCGGAAGCCATGCAGGAAACCCAGCGCATCTACGGTGATGACCCGCGCCTGATGCTGATGGGCACCCCGGAATCCACCCTGAGTGGCTCTGACGCCTTGATCATCTGCACCGAATGGCAACAGTTCAAGGCACCGGACTTCGACCTGATCCAGCAACGCCTGAAAACCCCGGTGATCTTCGACGGCCGCAACCTGTACGACGGCGAACGCCTGGCACGCAAAGGCATCCAGTACTTCCCGATGGGCCGCGGCGATTCCTGCAACTTGCCGATCCCCCAGCAAAACTGGGCGCCTCAGGCCGAGGAAGCCTGAGACGTGGACAAAGCTCATCGGCCCCTGCTCAGCCCGACGATCCGCCGACACTCATGGATCCTGGGGCTGCTGGCCCTGATCCTGTTTGTCGCGGGCAACTGGAACCAGGCAATCATCGGCTTTGACTCGCGCTTCGTGCTGTTCGCCCAGGAGATGCTGCGCCACGGGCCGGGGTTCTTCCCGACCACGTACGGGCAACCTTATGCCGATTACCTGGCCACCTCGACGCTGCTGACCTGGCTGCTGTCGGTGCCCCTGGGGCAGGTCACCAGCCTGACGGCCTGGCTGCCCACGGCCATCGCTTCGGCACTGATCGTGGTGCTGCTCTACCGGCTGACCGCGCCCTACTCCCGGCGCTGGGCACTGCTGAGCATCGCGGTGATGCTGCTCAGCAGTACCTTCATCAGCGAAACCCGCGCGGTGTCCCTCGACCAGATGCTGGCGGCAGTGGCCCTGACAGTCTTCTACCTGGGTTACGCCCACGACCACTTCGGCGCCGGCAAGCGCCTGCACTGGCTGTTTGCGCTGCTGATCGTGGGGTTCGCGATCCGTGGGCCGATCGGCCTGGTGATCCCCACCGGCATGCTGTGCAGCTATTACCTGATCAACCGGCAATGGCGCCAGCTCTTCAGTTTCGGCCTGCTGGCGTTGGCGTTACTGGCGGCGTGCGTGGGCCTGCTGTTGCTGCTGGCCAAGCTCAGTGGCGGTGAAACGTTCATGCAGGACGTGATCCGCATGCAGTTCCTGGGTCGCATGGACGGCACCGAAGGCTCCGGCAGCGCGCTGTATTACTTCAGCAGTTCGCTGGGTAACTACGCGCCGGCGTATCCGTTGGCAATACTCGCGCTGATTGCGATTGTCGCCGGTGGCCGCGAGGACAAGGGCCCGGCGCTGAAACTGGTGCTGTACTGCCTCGCCGCCGGCTTGATCGTGATGATCGGCTTGTCGGTGCCCCAGGCGAAAAAAGCGCGCTATGTGCTGCCGATGCTGCCCCTGGCCGCGATCATCGCCGCGTATCCGTTCCAGGTGTCGCGGGGCAGACTGTTCGCCGGGCTGCGCTGGCTGATGCTGGGGTTGTGGACGGTCATTCCGGGGCTGCTGATCGCAGGCTTGTTCGTGGCGCGTCACCGCTTCCCCGAGCAGATTGGCAGCCTCAATCCGGTGTTCGGGATCCTGATCGCGATCCAGGTACTGGTGCTGGGCTTGCTGTTCAACCGGCGGCTTCGCTACGTGGGCCCGGCCTTCGCCGCGGTATTGGCGGTGTGGCTGGCGTATATCGTGATGGTCGAGCCGCTGGAGCGCCGGCTGTATGACACGCGCACCTTTACCCTCCAGGCCCATGCGCTGACCCAGCAACAACCGGCGCCGCTGGTATTGCACGCACTGGGCAAGGACGCAAAAGCCATCAAGTTCATGGTCAACCTCGATTGCGACCGGGTGCCGTTGTTTACCCAGTTGCCTGCCGATCTGGCGCCGATCCAGGCTCCTGCATGGCTGATCATGAGCCAGTCGGACTATGAAGCGTTGAGCGACCCGCGTTTTCGTTCACTGCAGCCGATACTGACCGGCCAGTTCGACAAGAACCCTTACGTACTGCTGCATTTGATCAAACCCGCACAACCTTGATACAGGGCGCGGGATAAGCGGAACCAACCGCTTATCCCGCGCCAGTACATTCAGTAGTTATAAATCCAAGTGTATGTAAGAAACTTCTTTGCCCATTCAACTTCGAAACTTTTAGCGTAGCAACTATCGAGAAACATCCTACGCATCTATACGCTGCTACCGATAAGACGCCCTCTTCCCGCCCCTAGCCCTCGACTGTAGACTCGCCTGCCAAGCGAGTTAATTATTTAATACCTTTTAACTATTTTCAGAAGTTCCAAAGGTGCGGTGTAAGGCATTCCTGTTACTTTCGAAAGAAACTCGACGAACGTAGCAGCAAGCCATCAATCAAGACATGCCCCGCTTAAACGAACAGTCGAAATAACAATAAAGACCTTTTAAACAGCATTCAGCGCTGCCGTTTATTTCATTTAGAGGAATGTTTTGTGTCCGACCGTCGATTGCCCGACCCCTCAACCTCTGACGCTGTCGCGCCTTTGTCCCGCGACAGAGTCAATGCGGGTTACATCCCGCTGCCAAAACTGGATCGGCTGATGGAACTGCGTGATGCACTGGTGGTGCTCAAGGGGCCATTGGCCAACAATCCATCGCTGCGGGAAAATGTACAAAACCTGCTGATCAACGAGGAAACCGACGACCGTGTGCTGGGCAAGATCAGCAACCCCATGCCACCGCCAACCCGCCTGATACCGTTTGGCTGACACGTTTTACTGCAAAAATACTGCACTTGACCTGCATTAATATGCATTGGCAGCAGTCTTCATCGATTGGCACACTGCGCAGGTTCCTCCCCCAAATGCAGGAACTTCTTTAAAGGGCTTTTCCGGGAAACCAGGCAAGCCTTTTTTTTCGCCCGCTTTTCACGGATCGTCTGTCAATGCTCGCTCGCTGGTTACCCGCTGCCATCAATACCCGCCCTGCCGAATGGAGTCGTGCCGCCATCGGCATGGCCCTAGGCACACTGTTCAGCGTCTGGGTGTGCGCCCAGGTGTTCGGCACCGAGGTGGCCCTGCACCTGATAGGCCCGCTGGGAGCCTCGGCGGTGCTGCTGTTTGCCGTATCCTCCGGCGCGCTGGCCCAGCCCTGGTCGATCATCGGCAGCTACCTGTGTGCCGGGATCGTTGCGCTGCTGGTGGCCCGGGTATTGGGCCGAACGCTGGGCAGCGCATGCCTGGCTGCCGGGATGACCGTGATCCTGATCTGCTGGCTGCGCTGCCTGCATCCACCGGCGGGCGGCCTGGCCATGAGCCTGGTGCTGGCTGACCCCGCCTCGATTGCCATGGGCTGGCACGAACTTGCCGCAGTCATGCTGGGCGCCACGGCCTTGTTGGCCTGCGCGCTGGCCTACAACAACGCCACGCGCACGCGTTACCCCAAGGGCACCCGCGAACCGGCTGCGCCGATCTTTATGCCAATGGCCACCGAAAACCCCGGGATCAGCGCCGAGGACCTCAAGCAGGCCCTCGCCGAGCGCGAGCAGTTCCTGGACGTTACCCCGCAGGAGCTGGAAGAGCTGATCCAGGCCAGCGAGCGGTATGCCCGGCGGCGCACCATCGGCGCGGTTTTCCAGCGCCAGGGCCAGCCTCCTCCATAAGGCAAAAATGCAAAAACGACCTGCATGATTCCGACTTGTACTGGGCAAATTTGCACTGGTACGATCGCGAGATGGTTCGCCCGCGAACATCTTGATAAAGAACAATAAAAGCAGGGAGTTAGAGATGACTGCTCAGGTTTCATCCGAGGCAAGCAGCGCCGGGATTGTGCAAGACGAGGTCCTGGCGCACGTACGCAACCATATTGGCCACCTGACCCTCAATCGCCCCGCAGGCCTTAACGCCCTCACCCTGGACATGGTCCGCAGCCTCAGCCGGCATTTGCAGGCGTGGGCGGACGATCCCCAGGTGCATGCCGTGGTGTTGCGCGGTGCCGGTGAAAAAGCCTTCTGCGCCGGCGGCGACATTCGCTCGCTGTACGACAGCTTCAAGAGCGGCGATACCCTCCACGAAGACTTCTTCGTCGAGGAATACGCCCTCGACCTCGCCATTCACAACTATCGCAAACCGGTCCTGGCACTGATGGACGGCTTCGTCCTTGGCGGTGGCATGGGCCTGGTGCAAGGCGCCGACCTGCGGGTGGTCACCGACCGCAGCCGCCTGGCAATGCCCGAGGTGGCCATCGGGTATTTCCCTGACGTGGGCGGCAGCTATTTCCTGCCGCGCATTTCCGGGGAACTGGGGATCTACCTCGGGGTGACCGGCGTGCAGATTCGTGCCGCCGACGCCCTGTATTGCGGCCTGGCGGACTGGTACCTCGACAGCGCCCGGCTCGCCGACCTCGACCAGCGCCTGGACCGCCTGGAATGGCACGATTCTCCCCTCAAGGACCTGCAAGGCCTGCTGGCCAGCCTCGCGGTGCAACAATTGCCCGACGCCCCCCTGGCGGCGCTACGCCCAGCCATCGATCACTTCTTTGCCTTGCCGGACGTGCCGAGCATCGTCGAGCAATTGCAGCAAGTCACCGTCGCCGACAGCCATGACTGGGCATTGACCACCGCCAGCCTGATGCAGACGCGCTCCCCCCTGGCCATGGCCGTGACCCTGCAGATGCTGCGTCGCGGGCGCCACCTGCCGCTGGAGCAATGCTTTGCCCTGGAACTGCACCTGGACCGCCAATGGTTTGCCCGTGGCGACCTGATCGAAGGCGTCCGCGCCCTGCTGATCGACAAGGACAAAACCCCTCGCTGGAACCCTCCAACCCTGCAGGCGTTGGAGGCTGATCATGTCGAAAGCTTCTTCCGCGACTTCGATAAGAACGGGAACTAAGTCATGCAAGATATTGAATTTACAGAAGAACAAGTGATGATCCGCGACATGGCGCGGGACTTTGCCCGTGGCGAAATCGCCCCCCACGCCCAGGCTTGGGAAAAGGCCGGCTGGATCGACGATGCTTTGGTCGCCAAGATGGGCGAGTTGGGTTTGCTGGGCATGGTGGTGCCTGAAGAATGGGGCGGCACCTACGTCGACTACGTGGCCTACGCCCTGGCAGTGGAAGAGATTTCCGCTGGCGACGGCGCTACCGGCGCACTGATGAGTATCCATAATTCAGTGGGTTGCGGGCCAATCCTCAACTACGGCTCACAAGCACAAAAGGAAACCTGGTTGGCGGAACTGGCCAGCGGCCAGGCCATCGGTTGCTTCTGCCTTACCGAACCCCAGGCCGGTTCCGAAGCGCACAACCTGCGCACCCGCGCCGAACTGCGGGACGGCCAGTGGGTGATCAACGGCGCCAAGCAGTTTGTCAGCAACGGCAAGCGCGCCAAGCTGGCGATCGTGTTTGCAGTGACCGACCCGGAGCTGGGCAAGAAAGGCATCTCGGCGTTCCTGGTGCCGACCAACACCCCGGGCTTCGTGGTGGACCGTACCGAACACAAGATGGGCATTCGTGCCTCGGACACCTGTGCCGTCACCCTCAACCAGTGCACCGTGCCGGAAGCCAACCTGCTGGGTGAACGCGGCAAGGGCCTGGCCATCGCCCTGTCCAACCTCGAAGGCGGACGCATCGGGATTGCCGCCCAGGCGCTGGGTATTGCGCGTGCCGCCTTTGAGGCCGCGCTGGCCTATGCCCGTGACCGGGTGCAGTTCGACAAGGCGATCATCGAGCACCAGAGCGTGGCCAACTTGCTGGCCGACATGCAAACCCGCCTGAATGCGGCGCGCTTGCTGATCCTGCATGCCGCCCGATTGCGCAGTGCGGGCAAGCCATGCCTGTCGGAGGCCTCCCAGGCCAAGCTGTTTGCCTCGGAAATGGCCGAGAAGGTGTGCTCTTCAGCCATGCAGATTCACGGGGGTTATGGCTATCTGGAGGACTACCCGGTGGAGCGTTACTACCGGGATGCGCGGATTACCCAGATTTACGAGGGCACCAGCGAGATTCAGCGGATGGTGATTGCCAGAGAATTGAAAAACTACCCGCTGTAACAGGTATTTCGCATAACCCATGTGGGAGCGGGCTTGCTCGCGAAGGCGGTGGATCAGTCGATACATCGGGTGACTGTAATACCGCCTTCGCGAGCAAGCTCGCTCCCACATTTTTTGATCTTCAGCGTTTCAGGACAGTGTTTACTTGTCCTTGAACTCCGGCGCACGCTTGGCCACAAACGCCGCCATGCCTTCCTTCTGATCCAGTGTGGCAAACGCCGCGTGGAACACCCGGCGCTCAAAGCGCACGCCTTCGGAAAGGCTCACTTCAAACGCACGGTTCACGCTTTCCTTGACCATCATGCTGATGGGCACCGACTTGCCGGCGATCAGGGTCGCGACCTTCAATGCTTCGTCCAACAGCTCATCCGCCGGCACGATGCGCGCGACGATCCCGCAGCGTTCGGCTTCCACCGCATCGATAAAGCGCCCGGTCAGGCACATTTCCATGGCCTTGGCCTTGCCCACGGCGCGGGTCAGGCGCTGGGTGCCGCCCATGCCCGGCAGCACGCCGAGGTTGATTTCCGGCTGGCCAAACTTGGCGTTGTCACCCGCCAGGATGAAGTCGCACATCAAGGCCAGTTCACAGCCGCCACCCAGGGCAAACCCGTTGACCGCCGCAATGATCGGCTTGCGGCGGTTGGCCACGCGATCGCTATCGCTGAACAGGTCGTCGAGGTAGATCTGCGGGTAGGTCAGCTCGGCCATTTCCTTGATGTCGGCACCGGCGGCAAAGGCTTTTTTCGAGCCGGTTAGCACGATGCAGCCGATTTCCGGGTTGGCTTCCAGGCTGTCCAGCGCCTGGTTCAGCTCGCTGACCAGTTGCGCGTTCAGGGCGTTCAGCGCTTGCGGGCGATTGAGGGTGATCAGCCCGACCCGGCCCTGCACGTCCAGCAAAATGCTTTCGTAACTCATAGAGACTCCTCAGAGATTGCGTGAAATGACCATGCGTTGAATATCGCTGGTGCCTTCGTAAATCTGGCAGACCCGCACATCGCGGTAGATCCGCTCCAGGGGAAAGTCGCTCAGGTAACCGTAACCGCCGAGGGTTTGCAAGGCTGCCGAGCAGACCTTTTCGGCCATTTCCGAAGCAAACAGCTTGGCCATGGACGCTTCCACCAGCGCCGGCTTGCCACTGTCACGCAGGGCGGCGGCGTAATGCACCATCTGCCGCGCCACGGCGATTTGCGTCGCCATGTCCGCCAGGCGGAAGGCCACGGCCTGGTGCTCGATGATCGGCTTGCCAAAGCTTTCCCGCTCGCGGGCGTAGTCCCGGGCCGCTTCAAATGCCGCCCGCGCCATGCCCACCGCTTGCGAAGCAATGCCGACACGCCCGCCTTCGAGGTTGGCCAGGGCGATCCGGTAGCCTTCGCCCTCCTCGCCCAAACGATTGGCCACCGGCACCTGCACATCCTCAAACAGGATCTGGCAGGTGTCGGAAGCATGCTGGCCGAGCTTGTCCTCGACCCGCGCGACGCTGTAGCCCGGCGAGTCGGTGGGCACGATAAAGGCGCTGATGCCGCGTTTGCCGGCAGCCGGATCGGTGACTGCAAACACAATCACGATCCCGGCGTTTTGCCCGGAGGTGATGAACTGCTTGCAGCCATTCAAGACGTAGTGATCGCCCTCCAGCCGGGCACGGGTTTTCAGGCCGCTGGCGTCGGAACCGGCCTGGGGCTCGGTCAAGGCAAACGCACCGAGCATCGCACCACTGGCCAGGGGCTTGAGGAACTGCTCGCGCTGTTGATCATTGCCGAACTTGAGGATCGGCACGCAGCCCACGGAGTTGTGCACGCTCATGATGGTCGAGCAGGCGCCGTCACCGGCAGCGATCTCTTCCAGGGCCATGGCGTAGGCCAGGTAGCCGGTATCACAGCCGCCCCATTGCTCCGGGACCAGCATGCCGAAAAAGCCCAGCTCGGCCATTTCACCAATGGCTTCCTTGGGAAAGCGATGCTCGCGGTCCCACTCGGCAGCGAACGGTTTAAGGCGTTCCTGGGCAAATTGCCGGGCGGCTTCGCTGATTTGCAGTTGTTCGTCATTCGGCAGCATAGGTGTTCCTTAGTACAGGCATTCAACGGCCATGGCCGTGGCTTCACCGCCGCCGATGCAGATCGCTGCAACGCCGCGCTTGAGGCCTTTCTGGCGCAGGGCCGAAAGCAGGGTCACCAGGATCCGCGCGCCGGACGCGCCAATCGGATGGCCCAGGGCACAGGCACCGCCGTGGATGTTGACCTTGCTGTGGGGAATCTCCAGCTTGCTCATGGTCACCAGGCTGACCACGGCAAAGGCTTCGTTGATTTCAAACAGGTCGACTTCGTCGAGGTTCCAGCCGGTCTTGCTCATCAGCTTGCGGATCGCCCCCACCGGCGCTACCGGGAACAGGCCAGGCTCATCGGCAAACGCCGCGTGACCATGGATCACCGCCAGAGGCTTGAGCCCGCGCTTGTGCGCTTCGGACTGGCGCATCAGCAGCAGCGCCGCCGCACCGTCGGAAATCGAACTGGAGTTGGCTGCCGTCACCGTGCCGCCCTCCCGGAAGGCCGGCTTCAGGGTGGCGATCTTGTCCAGCTTGGCTTTCGGCGGCTGTTCGTCATGGATGATGGTTTTCTGTTCCTTGCCCACGGTGACCTGCACCGGGACGATTTCGGCGATGAAGTTGCCGTCGGTGATCGCCTGTTGCGCACGGGTCAGGGACGCAATCGCGAACGCGTCCTGGGCCTCGCGGGAAAAGCCGTTGTGCTCGGCGCAGTCCTCGGCAAAGGTGCCCATCAGGCGGCCCTTGTCGTAGGCGTCTTCAAGGCCGTCGAGGAACATGTGGTCGAGCACCCGGCCGTGGCCCATGCGATAGCCGCTGCGGGCACGGTCCAGCAGGTACGGCGCGTTGGACATGCTCTCCATGCCACCGGCGATGACCACCTCCACGCTGCCTGCCAGCAACGCGTCATGGGCCAGGATCGTGGCTTCCATGCCCGAGCCGCACATCTTGTTGAGGGTGGTGCAGCGCGTGGACTTGTCCAGGCCAGCACCCAGCGCCGCCTGGCGTGCCGGCGCCTGGCCGAGGCCGGCGGGCAGCACGCAACCGAACAGCACTTCATCCACGGCATCGGAAGCGATACCGGCGCGTTCGACCGCTGCACGAATCGCCGCAGCGCCCAGTTGCGGAGCGGTGAGGCCTTTGAGATCGCCCTGGAACCCGCCCATCGGGGTGCGTACCGCGCTGACAATAACGATTGGATCAGTCATGAAAATCTCCTTATTTGGCTGCCATGCGCAAGGCGCCGTCGAGACGGATCACCTCGCCGTTGAGCATGCTGTTTTCAATGATATGCCGCACCAGCGCGGCGTACTCGCCCGGTTTGCCCAGGCGCGGCGGGAATGGCACGCCGGCGGCGAGGGATTCGCGCACTTGCGGCGTCATGCCCGCCATCATCGGAGTTTCGAAAATACCGGGGGCGATGGTCATCACCCGAATCCCGTAGCGCGCCAGTTCGCGGGCCGCCGGCAGGGTCAGGCTGGCAATCGCGCCCTTGGAAGCGGCATAGGCCGCCTGGCCGATCTGGCCGTCAAACGCTGCCACTGAAGCGGTATTGATGATCACACCGCGCTCGCCATCGGCATTCGCCTCGGTTTCAGCGATAGCCGCTGCAGCCAGGCGCAGCAGGTTGAAACTGCCGATCAGGTTGACGTTGATCACCTGGGCGAAGTTGGCCAGCACGTGCGGGCCATTTTTGCCGAGGATTTTCTCGCCCCGCACCACACCGGCACAGTTGACCAACCCATGCAAACCGCCAAAGGCGGCGACGGTGGCCTGTACCGCCGCTTCGGCAGCGGCTTCCTGGCTGATATCGGCGACTACGCTGCGGGCCTGCGCGCCGAGCTTTTGCGCCTGGGCGGCCACTGCGTCGGCGTTCAGGTCCACCAGCATCACCTTGGCACCGGCCGCCACGAGCATCTCGGCGGTTGCCGCGCCGAGGCCTGAAGCGCCACCGCTGACCAGAAAAACCTTGTTCTCAATCTGCATCATTGTTTCCTTGAAGAATGGGTCACGCCGTGGCCGCCTGGGCCTTGGCAATTTCCTGATTACGCAAAATGAAGCGTTGCAGCTTGCCGCTCGGGGTCTTGGGCAGCTCGCTGACAAATTCGATTTCCCGCGGGTACGAGTGAGCGGCCAGGCGCTTGCGCACGTGCTGGCGCAGCTCTTCGGCCAGGGCCGGCTCGGCGCGGTACTGCTCGCTGAGCACCACAAACGCCTTGACGATCTCGGTGCGTTCCGGACATGGCTTGCCCACTACGGCGGCCTCCACCACGGCCGGATGCTCGATCAAGGCGCTCTCTACGTCGAACGGCCCCACGCGATAGCCGGAGGTGGTGATCACATCGTCGCTGCGCCCGACAAAGCTGATGCTGCCATCGGGGTTCAGCTCCACCGTATCGCCGCTGAGGTAGTACTTGCCGACGAAGGCCTTGGTCTTGACGCCGTCATAACCGGCAAACCAGCACATCGGCGATTGCTCGCGGTCGATGGCGAGGATGCCCGGTTGGCCGGCGGGCAACTCCTGATGGTTGTCGTCCAGCACCACGATGCGATGGCCCGGCGAGGCAAAGCCCGCGGAGCCGACGTGCACCGGATGCTCCAGGCCATGGTGATTGCACAGCACCATGCCCAACTCGGTCTGGCCGTAGTGGTCGTGGATGGTCACGCCGAGGTTATCGGCGAACCAGCGGATCACTTCCGGGTTCAGCGGCTCGCCGGCACTGCTGACAATACGCAGCTTGCCCTTGATCGACTTGGCGAACTGCTCACCCCCGGCGATCAGCAGGCGGTAGGCGGTGGGCGAACCGGTGAGGTTGGTAATCCCGTATTTGTTGATGACACGGCACGTGCTTTCGAGGGTGAACGGGCCATCGTAGAAGGTGATCGGGTGGCCCATGGACAAGGGGCCGGTCACGCCGAAATAGATGCCGTAGGCCCAGCCCGGGTCGGCGACGTTCCAGAATGCGTCTTCGGGGCGCAGGTCGACGGCGTCGCGGGTGTAGCTCTGGAACGCAACGATTGCCTTGAGCGGCACGGCCAGGGCTTTCGACGGGCCGGTGGTGCCTGAGGTGAACATCAGCAGGAACGGGTCGTCGGCGCCCAGCAATACGGGTTCGCAGAGGTTGACATAGTTGGGCAACTCGGCCCAGAAGCTGAAATCGCCGCGCACGATGCCTTCGCCGTTGGGGCCGGCGACGGTGACGATGGTCGGGCAGTCGGCCACTTCCGTCAGTTTGGGACGGTTTACTGCATCGGTCACCACCAGCGCGGCGCCGGAGCTGTTCAGGCGGTGTTCGATGGCCTTGGGGCCGAAGGCGGTGAACAGCGGCTGATAGACCGCGCCGATGCGCCAGGTGGCGAGGACGACCACCAGCAGCTCGGCGGTGCGTGGCAGGAGGCCTGCCACCTTGTCGCCGCGATTGACGCCCTGGGCCAGGAGGAAGTTGGCGAAGCGTGCGGCCTGGTCTTGCAGTTGGGTGAAGGTGGACGTGGCGCTGCGGCCGTCTTTGCCCTCCCAGAACAGTGCGATGCGACCGGGCAAGGCGTGGCGGTCGCAGCATTCGACGCAGGCGTTGAGGGCCTGCAGGTTGCCCGACAAGGCAGCGTCGACGGTGTGTTGGTAGTTGAACTGGGTGGTGGCAGCCGAGTAATCACGCATCGCTTCAAATCCCTGTGTGTTTTTTATTTTCAGGATGGGTACGTAGACCGGTGAAATAGTCGCTCTAGAGCGGTGGGGGGGCAATGGTCAAAGCTTTCAACTTGGTTGACTGGTTTGGCCAATGGGGGGCGCTGTTTGGTGTGTGTGTATATCCGTTTTTTGGGTGATGGCTTGTATTGGTTCCGCTCTTACAGCGGCTCACTTTTGAACAGCGCAAAAGAGTGTTGAAGAGCAAAATCAAAAGCTAAAGCGGGCACGGTCCAAATGTGGGAGCGGGCTTGCTCGCGAAGGTCGTTAACGATGACGCGGGCATTCTGGATGAACGCGGCGCCCTCAGGTTTTTCGCGAGCAAGCCCGCTCCCACAGAAAAGCAGATCTGTTTTCGCTCTGGTCACCGAAAAAACGGATATGTACTCAATCCCGATAGACCCCACCAATCACCCAGTCAGCCCAAGCAATTGGACGCAACGCAAACATGCTTCTAACCTGACAG
Source organism: Pseudomonas sp. D4002 (assembly GCF_013385665.1). Taxonomy (NCBI): domain Bacteria; kingdom Pseudomonadati; phylum Pseudomonadota; class Gammaproteobacteria; order Pseudomonadales; family Pseudomonadaceae; genus Pseudomonas; species Pseudomonas sp. D4002. The sequence continues at coordinate 27,261 of NZ_JACAPN010000016.1, read as the reverse complement.
CCTGCGCCACCCAAGAAGCCCGCCCATGATCGTCCGTCCCAAACCCAACCTGCTCGGCATCCTGTTCTCCCTCAAGGGCTCGATCGCCAAACGCATTGCGCTGCGCAGCCTGCTGGTCACCCTCCTGGCCTCAGTCATCGTGCTGGTAGAAACCCTGCACCCGGCCTACTTTTCCAAGGTCAACGCCACACCCTTCACACTGCTGGGGCTGTCACTGTCCATCTTCATGAGCTTTCGCAACAACGCCTGCTACGACCGCTGGTGGGAAGGCCGCAAACAACTGGGCCAGATGATCATCGAGATCCGCTCACTGATCCGCGAAACCCAGGTCCTCAACCCTGCCGAACGCAAACACGTCCTGCGCAGCCTGTGCGGTTTCGCCCATGGCCTGATCGCCCGCCTGCGCCTGGAAGACGAAAGCCAGGCGATCAAACCGTGGGCCAACCCAGAACCCGGCCACCCGAACCTGCCCGACAGCATCCTGCAAGACCTCGGCGCCCGCTGCTCGAACCTCGCCGAACAGGGCCACATCAGCGACTGGCGCTACACCCAACTGGAAACCCGGCTGTACGGCCTGAGCCAGGTCCAGGCCTCCTGTGAGCGGATCAAACACACCCCGCTGCCCTTCCCCTACACCTTGCTGCTGCACCGCACCATCTACCTGTTCTGTATCCTGCTGCCCTTCGCCATGGCCGAGCCGCTGGGCTGGCTGACCCCGGTGTTCACCGCCATCGTCAGCTACACCTTCTTCGGCCTGGACGAAATCGGCGACGACCTCGAAGACCCGTTCGGCTTCGACGAAAACGACCTGCCCTGCAACGCCATCGTGCGCACCCTGGAGCGCGAGATTCTCGCCGCCCTCGGCGAAACCACGCTGCCGCCGGCCCTTGAGCCGATTGAGTTCGTGCTGACGTGATGCGGGTTTGACACTCGCGATAACCTGACCGAAGCTGATGGCTTTGCACTAGCTGCCCAGCTTTCGGACGCCTGCATGTCAAAGTCACGCCGTTACTCCATCGTCGGCCTGTGCGCCCTGTTGTTTATTGTGCTGATCACCTGGTATTTCACCCGCACCACGCCGGTGGTGGTGCCCCCGGCCATCGCCCATGGTTACGCCAAGGCCTTGAAACAGGCGCATAACGGTGAACCCGGCGCTGCCCGGGTGCTGTATCAACAGTTGGGCCGCCCGGACCTCTCCGATGTGCGCCGCGCCGCCCTGCATGCCGAACTGCCCAACTACCCCAGCCCCCAGGCCCTTAAGCTGGCGGACAAGGACCTGGCCAACGACGCGCCAATGGTGCGCGAGGCGGCGATTCACAGCATTGTCGGCCTGGTGCCCAGCGGCCAGCGCACGCTGTTGCTCGGGCCACTGCTGGATGACCCCGAGCAAAGCGTCAGGTTTGCCGCGGCCAATGCCTTGCTCGGGCTGTCCCCGGATACCCTGGGCCTGTACTTCGGCCCGTTGCAGCAAGTGCTCGACGAATACGTAAAGCTGCTCAAGGGCCAACCCGAAAGCCCCGAAGGCTGGATCCAGCTGGCACGCCTGTACATTCACAGCGCGCTGCTGCCCGACGCACAAAACGCCCTGGAGCAGGCGATGCGCCTGCAACCGGACAACCTGCAAGCCGTGGTCGCGCAAATTGAACTGCTGGACAAACAGGGCAAGGTCGACGAGTCCCGCCAACTCCTGGCCAAACAGTTGCAGGCCCACCCCGATTCGGCCTACCTGCAACATGCCCTGGGCATGTGGCTGCTGCACCATGGCGAGCGCGCCTTTGCCCTGCTCAGCCTGTCCCGGGCGGTGGAGCTCGAACCGAACAACCAGGATTACCGCTACGACCTGGCCACCACCCTGCACGCCCAGCAGGAACTGGAGGCCGCCCAGCGCCAGCTGGAAGAAATCATCCAGCGCAACCCGGCCAATCGCAAAGCCAGGGTGCTGCTGGTCAATTACTGGAAGGAAACCGGCCAGTTGCAGAATGTGCAGGTGCTGCTGGCACAGCTTGAACAGCAGAATCCGGATGACCCGGCGCTGCAACAGGGCCTGTAAAAGCGGTATTTGATACAAAACGTTGAACCGCCACACGGCGCCAAGGTCAAGTAAATATGGCGCGCCCCAGACGGCGCTGCCGACTACTTATTTGTGACCCGAGGGCACTTCTTGTCTACATCCAAAGAGCTGTTCACAGCAAAGGCGGCCACCGGTATTGAAGGTCTGGACGACATTCTTGCCGGAGGGCTTTCCCGTAGCCATTTGTTCCTGCTGGAAGGTGAACCCGGCACCGGTAAAACCACCGTGGCCCTGCATTTCCTCCAGGCCGGCGCAAAAAACGGCGAACGATCGCTGTACATCACCCTGTCGGAAACCGAGCGCGAGTTGCGCCAGGGTGCCAAGTCCCATGGTTGGGACCTGGACGAACACATTCACATCTTTGAACTGACCCCCCCCGAAAGCCTGCTCAACGCCGAGCACCAGCAAAGCCTCCTGTATTCCTCGGACCTTGAGCTGGGCGAAGCCACCCGGCAGATTTTCGAAGTGGTGGAACGGGTCAAGCCTACCCGCGTCGTGATCGACAGCCTTTCGGAAATCCGCCTGCTGGCGCAAAGCTCCCTGCGCTATCGCCGGCAGATCCTGGCGATCAAGCACTACTTCGTGCGTTACGACGCCACCGTGCTGCTGCTGGACGACCTGACCACCGAGTCCCTCGACAAGACCGTACACAGCGTGGCCCACGGCGTGATTCGTCTCGAAGAACTGACCCCCAACTACGGTGCCGAGCGCCGCCGCGTGCGGATCGTGAAGTACCGTGGCCAGAAATACCGCGGCGGTTTTCACGACTTCACCATCATGGAAGACGGCGTACATGTGTTCCCGCGCCTGGTGGCAGCCGAGCACCGTGGCGGCTACAACCGCCAGACCCTCACCAGCGGCATCCGCGAGATGGACGCCCTGTTGGGCGGCGGGATCGAGACCGGTTCCAGCACCTTGATCCTGGGCCCGGCCGGTACCGGCAAATCGCTGATCTCGATGATCTTTGCCGCGGCGGCCGTCTCCCGGGGCGAAAAAGCCGCGCTGTTCATTTTTGACGAAGAGCTGGGCCTGCTGTTCGAGCGCATGAAGAACATGGGCATCGACCTGGAGGCCCTGCAAGGCACCGGCAACCTGCTGATCGAACAGGTGGACGCCGCCGAGTTGTCCCCCGGCGAGTTCTCCCATCGGGTGCGCCGCTGTGTGGACGAACGCGGGATCAAGACCGTGGTGATCGACAGCGTCAATGGCTATCAGGCCGCGATGCCGGAAGAGAACGCGTTGATCCTGCACATGCACGAACTGCTGCTGTACCTCAACCGCCGTGGCGCCGCGACCTTCATGACCGTCGCCCAGCACGGGCTGGTGGGGGACATGCAGGCGCCGGTGGACATTACCTATCTGGCCGACACCGTGATCCTGCTGCGTTACTTCGAAGCGCTGGGCAAGGTGCGGCGCGCTATTTCGATCATCAAGAAACGCACCGGCAGCCACGAATCGACCATTCGCGAATACCGCATCGGCAGTCGGGGCATGACCATCGGCGAACCGCTTGATGCGTTCCAGGGTGTATTGCGCGGCGTACCGACCTACATGGGCACCGACAACCCGCTGCTCAAGGATGAAAGTTCATGAGTGGCCTGCCGGCCATTTTCGAACGGGCGATTATTCTGGCGCCCCTGGGTCGCGACAGCTCCCTGGCGTTGATGATGCTCAATGAGGCTGGTTTCAACGGCATCATCGCCAGCCATTTGCAGATGCTCTGCGAGGAGCTGGAGCACGGTGCCGGCTTGCTGGTCATTGCTGCCGAAGCCCTGCGCGGTATCGACCTGGAACCGCTGCTCACGTACCTGCATCAGCAACCGGCGTGGTCAGACCTGCCGATTGTGCTGATGACGCACCACGGCGGCAGCGAACAGAATGGCTCGTCGCACCTGAGCACCTTGCTGGGCAACGTGACGTTCCTGGAGCGTCCGTTCCACCCGATCACCATGATCAGCCTCGTGACCACGGCGCTGCGCGGACGTCGTCGGCAATACGAGGCCCGCGACCGGCTGATCGACCTGAGCCAGAGCGAACAGCGCCTGCAAAGCACCCTGGAAACCCTTGAGCAACAGGTGGAAGAACGCACGGCGCAGCTGCGCAATAACGAAGAAGCGTTGCGCCAATCGCAGAAAATGGAAGCCGTCGGCCAATTGACCGGCGGCATCGCCCATGACTTCAACAACATGCTGACCGGCATCATCGGCAGCCTGGAACTGCTGCGCAGGCGCGTGGCTCGGGGCCGCACCGAAGACCTCGACAGCCTGATCGACTTGGGTGTCACTTCAGCCAACCGCGCGGCCGCCCTGACCCACCGCTTGCTGGCGTTTTCCCGTCGCCAGTCGCTGGATTCGAAACCGGTGCAGATCAATCAACTGGTGAGCTCCATGGGTGAGCTGCTGCAACGCAGCCTGAATGAAAGCATTGCCCTGGATATCCGCCTGACCGAGCAACTCTGGACCGCCGAAGCCGACCCCAACCAGCTGGAAAGCGCCCTGCTCAACCTCGCCATCAATGCCCGGGATGCGATGCCCAACGGCGGCAAACTGGTGGTGGAAACCACCAACCGCCACTTGGACAGTGTGTTTACCGCAGCCTACGGCACCCTCACCCCTGGCGACTATGTGGAACTGAGCGTCAGCGACACCGGCTGCGGCATGCCCGAGAGCGTGATCAGCCGTGCATTTGACCCGTTCTTCACCACCAAACCCATCGGCCAGGGCACCGGGCTGGGGTTGTCGATGATCTACGGGTTTGCGCGCCAATCCCACGGGCATGTGTCGATCCACAGTGTGGTGGGCCAAGGCACCACCGTCAGCCTGTTCCTGCCGAGGTATGTCGGCGAGGTCATTGCAGATGAACCGCTCAACCCGGCATTGCTGCCGTTCGCCAATGCCGGCGAGACCGTGCTGATCGTCGAGGACGACCCGGCCGTGCGGGTGCTGGTCAGCGCCGTGCTGAGTGAACTGGGCTATGCCTTCGTCGAAGCCGGTGATGCCGACAGTGCCATGCCGATCATCGAGTCCAGCCAGCGCATTGACCTGCTGATCAGCGACGTTGGCCTGCCCGGCATGAACGGCCGGCAACTGGCGGAGATCGGCCGGCAGGTGCGGCCCGAGTTGAAGGTGTTGTTTATTACCGGCTATGCAGAGCATGCGGCTGTACGGGGCGGCTTTCTGGACCCGGGCATGCAGATGATCACCAAGCCGTTCACCTTTGATCTGTTGACGGCAAAGGTGAGGGAGATGATCAAGGCTTGAAGAGGGAGTGTGCTCCCTCTTCTCAAGACGTTAAGCCAACAGCCGCTGGATATGTTCCTGCAACGTATCCAGATCAAACGGTTTGGCCAGGATCGGCGCATTGCGCGTGATCGGGCTGTTGCAGTCGAGAATCTCCTGCGGGTAACCGCTGATGAAGATCACTTTCAATTCCGGTCGCAGCTTGATCGCAGGCTCGGCGATCTGCACCCCGGAAATGCCGCCAGGCAGGCGGTAGTCGGTCACCATCAGGTCCAGGTGCGGCTTGGTGGCCAGGATTTCAAACGCCTGCTCACCGTCAATCGCCTTCAACACCCGATACCCCAGGCCCGCCAGGTACTCGCCCAACACAAACATAATCGATTCGTCATCTTCGACGATCAGTACAACATCTTGTGCATCTTCACTCATGGGAAGCCTTTGTCCGGTCAATTGCTGCTGATACGACCATGGGGTCACGCAGAGGTTGCGTCGGATTTGCGATTGATTTCATGCCCCGGCCTCCAGGGGCAGGCAGACACGGAACAGCGCGCCCTCGCCTATCCGGCTTTCCACTTCAATGGTCCCGCCGTGGGCCGCGATAATCTGCTCGGAGATAAACAACCCCAGGCCCAGACCCGCCACGGCGTGGTTGGCCGACACGCGCTCGAACTGCTGGAAAATACGCTTCTGGTTGTCTTCGCTGATGCCGATCCCGTGGTCACGTACTTCTACCCGTGCTTCGCCATGCTCGGCGTACACCCGCACTTCCACCGGGCTCTTGGCCCCGTAGCGCAAGGCGTTGGTCAACAGGTTGGACACCACCTGTTCGATACGGAATTCATCCCAGTTGCCCACCACCGGCCCTTCCTGGACCCAGGCCACCGAAGACTCCGCCGCCGCCACCTGCGGCGCAAAATTTTCCAGCAGGTTGTGCACCAGTTGCGTGAGGTCAAAGCGACCGGGGCGAATTGACAGCTTGCCCGTGCGAATGCGCGACACGTCGAGCATGTCTTCGATCAGGCGAATCAGGCTCTGGATCTGCCGCTCATCGCGGTCGACCATGGCGTGCATCTTGTCCAGGGTAAACGCCGCGGCGTTGTCCCGGGCAAGGTGCATCTTGCGCAGCTGGGTTTCCAGGATCAGCCCGTTGAGGGGCGTGCGCACTTCGTGGGCGACGATCGACATGAAGTCATCGCGCATGCGCACGGCCTGCTCCAGTTCGGCCTGGGTGGCCTGCAAGCGCGTGAGCAAGGCTTCCTGCTCGCGCCGGCTTTGCTCCAGGGCTTCAACCTGCTGCTTCATCGCCTTGCTCTGGCGGTACAGGTCAACGAATACGTTGACCTTGCTCTTGACCGCGTGGATATCCAGCGGCTTGTGCAGGAAATCCACGGCGCCGCTTTCGTAGCCCTTGAACGCATAGTTGAGCTCACGGCCGGCAGCACTGACAAACACGATGGGAATGTTCTTGGTCTTTTCGGTGCCGCGCATCAGCTCGGCCAGCTCGAAGCCGTTCATGCCCGGCATCTGCACGTCGAGAATGGCCATGGCGAACTCGTGCTCCAGCAGCAGCGACAAGGCCTCGTCGGCGCTCAATGCCTTATAGACCTGGCGGTCCTCGCGCTTGATCAGCGCTTCAAGGGCCAGCAGGTTTTCCGGCAGATCGTCGACGATCAGCAGTTTGGCCTGGACAGTACTTAACATGGGGAGGATTCCAGGGAAGCCAGCAAGGTGCCGATGCGGCTCAAGGTGAGGATATGGTCAGGTTCATGCAGCGCCAGGGCGGCCCGGGGCATCACAGCGACGCGGGCCTCCAAAGGGTCCTGCACCACCGTGGTACCGCCGCTCTGCTTGACGTGGGCCAGGCCCCGGGCGCCGTCCTGGTTGGCCCCCGTCAGCAAAATCGCCAGCAAGCCCTTGCCGTAGACATCGGCGGCTGAATCAAACAGGTAGTCGATTGCCGGGCGGGAATGGTGCACGCGGTCCTCCTGGCTCAGTGACAGGCTGCGGTCGTGCTCCACCGACAGGTGATAACCGGGGCCGGCAAAATACAGGGTACCGGGCTGGATCACTTCCTTGTCCCGCGCTTCCACCACCTTCATCGATACGCGTCGGTCAAACACTTCCGCCAACTGGCTGCGGCGCTCGTCCGGCAAATGCAGCACGGTAATGATCGGCAGGCCGAAGCTCGCCGGCAGCTCGCCAAAAATGCTCAGCAATGCCTCGACACCGCCCGCGGAAGCGCCGATCACAATGGCCTCGATCCCGGATACCGGGCTGGCAGTAGCTTCATTCATAATTTTCGGTAGATCCGTTCTTGCTTGACCAGGGGTTCGAACTGTTTGCTGTAGGCGGAAAAATCCAGGGTTTCCTTGCTGCCCAGCACCAGGAAGCCGCGGTGACACAGCGATTCATGGAACAATCCAAACGCCCGATCCTGCAACTTTTTATTGAAGTAAATCAATACGTTGCGACAGGAAATTAATTGAGTTTCAGAAAACACGCTATCGGTCGCCAGGCTGTGATCGGCAAACGTCACGTTCTCCCGCAGGGTCTTGTCGAAGATCGCATGATCGTAAGCCGCGGTGTAGTAATCGGCAAACGAACGCTGGCCACCGGCCTGCTGGTAGTTGTGGGTATAGGCGCGGATGTTCTCGAGGGAAAAAATCCCCTGCTTGGCTTTTTCCAGGGACCGGGGGTTGATGTCGGTGGCGTAGATGATGGTGCGTTCCAGCAGGCCTTCCTCACGCAACAGGATGGCCATCGAATACACCTCCTCCCCGGTACTGCAGCCCGCGATCCAGATCTTGATCGACGGGTAGGTCTTGAGCAGCGGCACCACTTCCTTGCGAATCGCCAGGAAGTGCGAGGGGTCGCGAAACATTTCGCTGACCGGAATCGTCAGGAACTGCAGCAACTGCATGAACGCCGTCGGGTCATGCAGCACCCGTTCCTGCAAGGCCGAGATGGTGGCGCAGTCGAACTGACGCAACGCATGGGCCACGCGGCGCTTGACCGAAGCGCCGGAGTAGTCGCGAAAGTCGTAGCTGTACTTGAGGTAAATCGCCTCAATCAACAAGCGCAGTTCGATGTCAGTGCTTCGTTCCAATTAAATCCGTTCCATCTTGGGTAGCCACACGCGAATCAATGAAAACAACCGGTCCAGGTCGATGGGCTTGGCCAGGTAATCGTTGGAGCCTGCCGCCAGGCAGCGCTCCTGATCGTCCTTCATGGCCTTGGCCGTCACCGCGATGATCGGCAGCTTGCGCCAGCGCGGGTCCTGGCGGATCAAGGCGGTGGCCTCGTACCCGTCCATCTCCGGCATCATCACGTCCATCAGTACCAGGTCGATGTCATCGACTTCATTGAGTTTCTCGATCGCCTCGCGGCCATTACGGCCGATCACGACAATCGCGCCCTTGTGCTCCAGGGCACTGGTCAGGGCGAAGATATTGCGTACATCGTCATCCACCAGCAGGATCTTGCGGCCCTCGAACACCTTGTCGCGGCTGCGGGCAGTCCTGAGCATTGTCTGGCGTTCATGGGACAACTGCGATTCGACTTTGTGCAGAAAGAGTGTCACCTCGTCCAGCAGGCGCTCGGGGGAACGCGCGCCCTTGATGATGATCGAGCGCGAATACTTGCGCAGTTCGGCCTCTTCATCGCGGGTCAGGTTGCGCCCGGTGTAGACGATCACCGGCGGGAACGAGCAGATGTCCTCGATGGACATGCGCTTGAGCAGCTCGTTGCCGAGCATGTCCGGCAGCTTGAGGTCGATGATCATGCAGTCGTAGATGTGGGTGCGCAGCAGGTCCAGGGCCTCCTGGGCGAAGCCTACGGCGGTGATCTCGATATCATCGTCGCCGATCAGGCGGGCAATGCTGTCTCGCTGAAGGTCATCGTCTTCCACCAGCAGCACACGCTTGACCTTCTGCGTCAGCTTGGCTTCCAGGCGGGCGAACACATCCTTGAGCTCTTCGCGGGTGGTCGGCTTGACTGCATAGCCCACGGCGCCCATGTGCATGGCGGCTTCGACGCGGTCCTCCACGGAAATCACGTGCACCGGGATATGGCGGGTCCCGGCATGTTCCTTGAGACGTTGCAGCACGGTCAGGCCGGAATGGTCCGGCAGGCGCATGTCCAGCAGGATCGCGTCGGGAATGTACTGTTCCGCCAGGGCGTAGCCTTCGTCTGCGCCATGGGCCACCAGGCAGTGGTAACCCAGTTCATGGGCGAGGTCGAAGAGGATGCGGGCAAAGTTGGGCTCATCTTCCACCACCAGGATGCAACGCGTGGCGAACGGAGCCTTGTCGCGGTCATCGATAAAGCGCGGGATCTGCGCTTCGTGGGCGATCGGCATCGGCGACACCTTGATCGGCGCCGGTGCAGGCACAGGGACTACCGCGCGCGGCTGTTCCAGCGCGGGGGTGTCTTCGTCACGCTCTACATAGTGCTCGGGCACCACCAGGGTAAAGATACTGCCCTGGCCAGGTTCGCTGGTGACGCTGATATAGCCGCCCAGCAGGTTCGCCAGGTCCCGGGAAATCGACAGGCCCAGGCCGGTGCCGCCGTAACGACGGTTGGTGGTGCCATCGGCCTGGCGGAAGGCCTCGAAGATGCTTTCCTGCTGGTCCGGGGCGATGCCAATCCCCGAGTCGCGTACGGTAAAGGCGATGCCCTCCCCCGGTGCCCGGGATACCGACAGGCTGACCTCACCTTTCTCGGTGAACTTGATGGCGTTGGACAGCAGGTTCTTCAGAATCTGCTCCAGGCGCTGGCGGTCGGTGAACAGCATGTGTGGCGAGCCTTCCTGCACCTCCACCTGGAACCCGAGCTTGCGGTCGGCCGCCAGCGGCTCGAACATGCCGCACAGCCCATCCACCAGGCGCGCAACGCTGGTGTTCTCCGGGCGCATTTCCAGCTTACCGGCTTCGACCTTGGAGATATCGAGGATGTCATTGATCAGGTTGAGCAAGTCGTTACCGGCCGAGTAGATCGACTCGGCGAACTTGACCTGTTCGGCGCTGAGGTTTTCCTGGGGGTTCTCCGCCAGCAACTTGGCCAGGATCAACGAGCTGTTCAGCGGCGTGCGCAGCTCGTGGGACATGTTGGCGAGGAATTCGGACTTGTACTTGCTGGAGCGCTGCAACTCGTCGGCACGCTCTTCCAGCTCGATCTGTACGCGGTTGAGCTGGACGTTCTTCTGGTCCATGGCATCGCGCTGCTCGGCCAGGGTCTGGGTCTGTTCGGCCAATTGTTCGTTGGTCTGCTCCAGCTCCGCCTGTTGGGTTTCCAGGTGGGCCTGGGACTCCTTGAGGATGCGCGACTGTTCTTCCAGCTCTTCGTTGGCCGTCTTGAGCTCTTCCTGCTGCACTTGCAGCTCTTCATTGAGCTGCTGGGTTTCGGCCAGCACTTCCTGCAGGCGCTGGCGATAACGCGCGGCTTCGATGGAGGTGCCGATGTTGTCGGCAATTAACTCCAGCAGTTCGACATCACGGTCATCGAGTGCACGCAGGAAACCCAGTTCGATCACCCCGTTGACCCGGCCATCATCGCTGGTCGGTACCACCAGCACGCTGCGGGTCGCACCTTCGCCGAGGCCGGAACTGACCTTGAAGTAATCCACCGGCACATCGTCCAGGCGAATCAGGCGGTCCTGCCGGGCCGATTGGCCGACGATGCCTTCGTCGTTGTAGATCGACTGTTCCTGCTGCTCCTGCTCGCGGGAGAAGCCATAGGTCGCCACGCGTGTGAGGCCGCCGTGCTCTTCACGCACGTACAACGCCGCCACCGCCGAGCCCATGTACTGGGCAAAGAACTGCAAAATGTTGCGCCCCAGCAGGTTCAGCGTCAGTTGGCCAAGGACCTGCTCGGCCAGCTCGGTCTGGCCGTTGCGCAACCAGGCTTGCTGCTCGAGGCGCTTGGCGATCCTCTGCTGCGACATCAGGTTTTCGCTGTAACTATTTGAAAGTTCTAGAAGATTCTTTCGGCCGACATACGCCAGGAAGCCACTCAGGCCGAGCACAAACACCAGGTACAAGGTGACGCTGATGATCGTGGTGCGGGTAACGTCTTCATTGCGGGTGATGCGGAACTGTTGCTCCATCGCCACCGCCCGGTCGTACTCCTTGCGGATCTCGTCCGTCAGGCTCTTGCCACGCCCGGCTTTCACGGCGGTGCGGTAATCGCCGTTTTGCCGCTGCATGTCAATCATCGACTGGGCGTAGGTGTTCCACGCCTGTTGCAACGACTCCAGACGCTTGAGCCGGTCCACCTGCTCCGGATTGTCCGCCACCAGTGCCTGCAAGTTGCGCAAGTCGGAAATGATCCGCGGCTTGGCCACTTCGTACGGGTCGAGGAAATGCTCGTCACCGGTAATCAGGAAGCCGCGCATGCCGGTTTCCAGGTCCACGGTCAGTTTCGAGGTTTCGTTGAGATTGTTGATTACCCGGTCGGTGTGTTCGACCCACTGGATCACCGACAACAGGTAGGTGATCAGAACGACGAAAAACACCGCGCTGAGCACGCCAACGCCCAACGGCAGTGCCACGTTGCGGCCCAGCAATTTACGGAAGCTTTTCTCATCGACAGACGACGCGGGAGTCATGGGCATGCCTTGGCCAATACGGAAAAACGAGGAGTTTGCCCCAAAGTTGCGCCTGAGCGCTATTTTTCTGCTACCCGTAGCGACATGGATTACATAACCCATTGATAAATAGACGAATGGATGTGTTTTTAACACTCGGCAATTGACTTTCCTTCTTACATGGGAACCGAAGTGAGCCTGGAACGTTGTGTGTGGGCCGCCCCACCCAAAGGGGTGCCGTGGGGAACAGGGAACCTCCCCGGAAAAGGCGCGTATCTCCTAATAAAACAGGTACCCACCGATGCAAAATGTCAGCAACCTCTCCGTGCAACAGCCTGCGCCCCAATTCTTTTCCTCCCCTGCTTCCGGGGCATCGTCCCTGAGCCCCCTGCCAGCCACGCCCCCTGCCGTTGCAGCAGCGCCAGCATCAGCCGCCAGCCGCTCCGATGTGCTGAAACAGCCCATGGCCGACCGGCAGAACTGGCAGAACCTGCTGGACGCCATCAACCTCGCAGCCCCAGCCCTGCAAGACTACGACACCGCCCCCTATGTACAGTCCGTCCTGAAGCTCACACAAATGGCCATTCATCCTGACTCGTCCCATCACAACACCCTGGACATGGGGACCAGGGTCAACCAAAGCCTGGAGGCATTCCTGAATGCCAACGGGGTGCCTCTGCCAACCTCCAAGGCCGAGTTGCTCAAGCTGAAACTGGAAGCGATCGTCAGGATCGCCGCCCACCCTTTCGGTGACCTGGGCGGTGCCTTGTCCTGGCCTGCACCGCTGGACCAGAACCAGCAAACTCAGTTGCGCCTGCTTGCGATGAACCACGCCCACCACCTCGGCGATCAGCCGCAAGTCACGCAGACAAAGAGCGTCCTGGACTTTCTCGCGTACCAGAATCCCATTCCTGTGGCCGCCTTGAACGACCCGGCGAAGATCCTCGAGTTTCTTTTAAGCTCGCCCGAAGGCCAACTGATGGGCCAGGCCCTGCAGCGCGGGCTCAATGGTATCGAGACCAAGAACAGCCATTACGACTACCTGCTGGCCGCCATCAGTGCACAGATGGATCCCGAGTCAGTCCAGGCGCCTCAACGGAACAAACTGGCCGGTTTCGACGTGGCCAGTGAAGAACATTGGGGCAAGCCGGCCTCTGCCATCGTCAACGGGCTGAGCGCACACCTGTCGAGCGAGGGCAGAACGAGCCCCGAGATGGCCCAGGCGGGTGCTTACGTATTGCTGGCAAGAACAGCCCCGGAGTTCCTGATCAAAGACATCCCGGCCAGCGTGACCTATGGCAGCCCGGCCTGGGTCAACCTGGCGGTTGCGGCGGCGTCGATTGAAGCGCAGTCGCCGGGCTCGATACCGAACATGACTTTCGCCCAAGTGATGCTCAAGGCCGAAAGCGCTGCACTCGCCGAGCCCGCCGTGACCCAAAGCGCACAGAGGGCAGCGCTGATTGATTGGGCCGTGGCCAACGGCGTTATCAGCAAACAACCCAACGATGCCTACAGCCCCGACCAGCTGGAAGCGATACGCGTCGAGTTCACTCAGCAGGTGGATGAACGCATGAAGGCCTCCACCCTGCTGGAGACCGATATCCCGAGCCGCAAGGCCATTGCACTGGCCCAGCTCAAGGAGCGATTTGGCGAAGATGTGCCGTTTGAAAAAAAGGCCCTGACGGTGAAGGACACCCGCCAACAACAGTTTGGCGTACCGCTTTACGACCCAAACCGCGCACCTGCGGGCCTGCATTCGTTGCTGGACATCGCCATGAGTGGCTTGGGCGATTACACCTGGGAATCCAAGGATCCAGACATCACCCAGGCACTGGAAGGCCAGTCGCTCAAGTTCGACGTAAACGCGACATTTCAAAAGCAGTTTGAAGCGTCGATCAAGTCGCTGAATGACGGGGTTGCCACCACCGTAAAGCACCTGATCGCCAGCCTGCCGCTGGAAGATCGAAAAAACATCGAGCAGGGCAACCTCACTTTTTACCAGCCCTCTGTTTATCAATTGGGCCCAAACCTGGTCACCTCGCTTTTCAAACCGATTAAAAATGAGCTGCTGATACAGGTAGAGGGTGGCACGGAACCTGTTACCTATAGGCTGGACATAAAAAACGGCAGCATCAAAAAAGTAACGCCCCAGGATTTCTCTGCGAGTACCTGGGAACTGGCGATCGAGGAAAACAGAATAAAAAAATTCGACGCTTCAGAGGCCAGTGAGCCCGAGCGCTCAGCCAGTACAGACACGAACCCACTGCCTCCCAACAGCTTTGCCACCGCCCGTACCCAGTACATCGCGGAGGCATTTGTCGAAAACCTCGACCTGGGCAACGAGGATGTCGTCAAGCAAGCCAAAGGCGCCACGACCTACGACAAGCAAATGGAAACCGAGTTGAAGGTGACCCATTTCTTCCTCGACCTCATTCCCTTCAAGTCAGCGATTGCCAACTTTACCAAGGGTAATTACCTGGAGGGGGCGATTGACCTCCAGCTGGACCTGCTGGGCTTTGTCAGCCTGGGTTCGTCCAAAGCGGCACAGGCGGGCACAAAAGCCCTCAGTGCAGGCGCCAAGGCGCTGAATGTTGCCAAAAAGATCGGTGTCGCCACCATCGGCGCCTTGAACCCGGTGGGCGGCTTGGGCGATTTGCTTCTGGGAGGCGCAGGACTGATTAACCGGGGCGGCAAGTTTGTAGTCGAAAAAAGCATTAACGGGCTAAACAAACTCAAGGGGGCAGCCGGCAGCCATGACCTGTTGAAAGCCGCCGGCAAGGGGCATGGCGTCGCGGCAATCGGCACCATCAAGCTGGCGGATCAAACCGTCGAAGCCTCCGCTGTATTGAACAAGGGCGAATGGTACGCGTACGACGCCCTCAAGAAACAACCCTATGGCCCACCGTTGAAGGGGTTCACGCCACAGACCGTGTCGGTCCAGGACAACGTTGAAAGCTTCTGGGAGTACTTTGTCGGAGGGCCGGCCACCAAGGCGCAAAACACACCCTCCAAGCAATTATCCAACTCATTCAAGGCTACGCAGGAACACGCCAGAACAACGAGCCACGATGCGTATATGCGTGGCTATAACAACGGGGTAGTGGATGACATCCCGGGCTACTCGGGCTCCATGGATATCGCAGAGCTCATGGAACTGGCACTTAAGCCGAATCGAAGCCCCGAAGAAATCGGCGCCCTGGCACAGTCAATAGGCAAAAAGCGATCAGAAGTCGGCCTTAAAAACTATGAGTTCTACAAAGCCGAAATTGAGCGCATCCCCGGCATCAAGCTCAGGGGCATGCCCCAGAATTTCTATTTGAGCCATGTGGACACGGTGACCGGAGGCGAATGTGGCGTGTTAGCCAACGCAATGGCCTACGCCGTGTCCGTTGGAAAACAGGACGAGTACATCGACAAGCTTTTCATTGCGGCGGCAACCAAGGAAACCAACCCAAAATCGGCGAGGTTCATCAAGGACATGAGCGAAGCCCAGGATCACTTCAGAAAGCGACCGCACTCGGCTGAAGTCGTCACGCAAAAGTCCTATCAGGCCATCATCGATGACCTGGCCAACGCGACGACGTCCAAGACACTCATCATCGCCACGCCCGTCCACGCGATGACAGCGGGAGTGATCGTGGAAGGCGGCACGCGAAAATGGTTCTATTTCGACCCCAATTTCGGATTGGTCAATTTTCCGACCGAGGACGCCATGAAAAAAGGAATGAAGGAATCGCTGGCCAACAGTAAGACGCCGCTCATCCCGGGAGCGTTTGGGACGCCGACAAACCCGGAATATACGGTCAGCACATTCAAGGCAAGCGAGAACCAGAGCCGGGTCCATGGGTTGGTGTACGGATCCCTTTAACCGATAAAACCGGCAGCTTGAGACCATGGCCGGGGCTTGCTGGTTGTTCCAGCAAGCCCCTGGCAAGTGAGTGGCGGTGATACGCGACATTTGTAGCCGTTACCGGCACAATGTTTTGCTTATCTGGGGAACTTGCCGGGACCGACAATACTCAGGATGAAAACGGTCTTCCCATCGCCCAAGACCTGCCCCTTCCACTGTTCGGGAACCTCCACTATGTCAGCCGCCCCCTCCACCATCCTTGTAGTCGAAGACGACGCCATCGTGCGCATGTTGATCGTCGATGTCCTCGAAGAGCTGGAGTACCAAGTGCTTGAAGCGGCCGATGCCGAAGAAGCCTTGAAAATAGTTCAAGACACCGACCAGACCATCGACCTGATGATGACCGACGTCGGCCTGCCGGACATGGACGGCAAGCAACTGGCCCTCAAGGCCCGTGAAATACGCCCCGCCCTGCCCATCCTGTTCGCCAGCGGTTATGCCGAAAATATCGATTCGCCAGCCGACATGCAGGTGATCGGCAAGCCGTTCTCGATTGATCAGTTGCGTGACAAGGTCAAGTCCATACTGCCTTGACTGCCCCCCGATGCCGCCTTTCACAGGCGGCACTTGATCTCGTTGATGTCAACTGATCGATAGATCTTTGCGTTGAACCTCACGTGCCAAAAGACTTCCCGAGCAACTGAGTGCAAACTCTGCCTGACACGCAAAGGTTCAGCTAGTTGCGACTGTACGTGCCCACCGGAGCCTGCTTTTATAACAGCTGAAAAACTCGACGACATCCGACTGACTCAGTAAGGACGCAACAACATGATTCGAACACCGACGCGCCTGCTGTTGGCGAGCCTCTCGATTTTCATGAGTACCGGCGCCTGGGCCGATTTCACCGCCACGCCGAGTGAAGCCCGGGCCATCGCCAAGGAAGCCTATCTTTATGGCTTCCCGGTGGTGGAGATGTACAAGACTCTCTACACCCAGGCTGTCGACAAGACCGGGGCGAACTTCAAGGCGCCGTTCAACCACATCGGGAACACCGCGCAGGCGATAACCCCTAAAGATACAGCGATCCCCACCCCCAACCCGGACACGCCCAACTCCTTTGTCTGGCTCGATCTGCGGGCCGAGCCCGTGGTGTTGACCCTGCCCAGGATCGAAGACAACCGCTACTACGCCGTGCAGTTGGTCGACCTCTATACGCAGAACTTCGGCTATCTGGGCACCCGCAGCACCGGTAACAACGGTGGCCACTACATGATTGCCGGCCCGGGCTGGAAAGGCCAGCAGCCAACCGATATCGACCGCGTCGTGTACAGCGAAAGCAACATCGCCTACGCCCTGTACCGCACTCAATTGTTCGATGAAAAGGACTTGGGCAAAGTCAGACAGATCCAGGGCGGCTATAAGGTCCAGACCCTGAGCAGCTACGTGAAGCAGCCCAAACCCATCAAGCCGCCGAAAATTGCCTGGCCCAAGCCTACGCCGAACATGAGCGACAGCGTGCATCTGTTCCGCTATCTGAACTTCATGCTGGCCTACGCAGCACCGCAGGACAGTGAGAAAGACGTGCTCGCGCGTTTTGCCAGGATCGGCGTCGAGGCGGGTAAACCGTTCGACCTCAAGGCCCTGACGGTTGAGCAACGCAAAGCGCTGGATGACGGCATCGCCGACGGCAAAGCCGAGTATGCAGCCTTCAAAAAAGACAAGATCGATACCCATCAAGTATCCAGTGCAGACCTGTTCGGCAATCGCGACCACCTTCAAAACAACTACCTGTACCGCTACGCTGGCGCCAACCTGCACCTGTTTGGCAACTCCGGCGATGAAACGGCCTACCTGCGCTACTCCGTGGACAGCGAGGGCAAACCCGCCAACGGCGCACGCCACAGCTACACCCTGCACTTCGCCAAGGACCAGTTGCCACCGACCGACGCATTCTGGTCACTGACCATGTACAACGCCAAGACCAATCTGCTGACCCCCAACCTGAAGAAGCGCTACGTGCTCACGTCGGGGATGTTGCCCAACTTCAAGCTCGACGCCGATGGCGGCCTGACGTTGTTGGTCGCGCACCACGAGCCACCGAAGGCGGAACAAAGCAACTGGCTGCCAGCACCACCCGGCCCGTTCTATGCCCTATTGCGCATTTACCTGCCCAAGCCTGAAGTGGGTAACGGGCAATGGAAGCAGCCACCGCTCACACCGATCAAATAGCACCCGCTCAAGTCGCGCACCGTTTGAGGCTTAGCCCTTTTTAAGCTTCAAAAACGATTGATGCAGGTCCGACGCCCAGCCGTCGATGACGTTTTTCACGTCATCGGCTTTCATCACCTGGGAGTCGTTTGCCAACGGTTTACCGGTGCCTTTGCGCACGACTTGGGCGACCACCTTGCCACTGGCACCGTCGAGGAATTGGGCTTCGGTGCCCAAGGTGGTTTCCTGGTCACGAATCCCGGCGCCCGTGCTGACCGTGGCGACCACCAGGGCGACAGGAATGTACTCATAGGGCTTGAGACTTTCGGTCTTGCTGCTGACGGCAGTGATCGCCGCGCGCACCACGATCACGCCCGGGCCTGGTCCGTCGGCCAGCGGCAAGGACTTTTCCAGTTCGCGCTTGAGCGCCTGGCTGTAGTAGGTGCTGATGCCCTGCAAGGTGCTTTCAGGGATCCTGGTGCTGGCTTGCGGCTTGGGGTAGAACTGGGTGGGCTCGATGTACACCGCGTTATAGCGGCTCAGACTCAGGTTGGGGTCCACCCAACGCATCACCTGCGCGCCCGATGGCGACTTGGCTTCCTTGAGGTTGCTGTAGTCTGAGAGAAACCCGGAGTATTCGTCCGGCTGCGTCACCTTGCTGGAACACCCCATCACCCCGATCGTGGCAATACACACGGTGCTGATCATTATTCCCAGTTTCATCGCGAGACTCCTTGGCTGACGTTGAGGAAGCGTTGAGCATTAGGTATAGCTGATGCTGGAGCTGCGGCAATGGAGCAAACCCGCTAGGGGCGGCCTGTATTAACAGTCTTTGACAGTTTCCCGACAAAGCTCACAAAGACTCATCGACGGCCCGCCCCTAGCATTCGAGCATCCAAACCACCCCTCGGGTGCTCATCATGTTTCGCACATTGCGCAGTATTCCGCTGCTGGGTTGCCTGCTGGGCAGCCTCGGCTGCCACGGCCAGCCGCCGGCCCCGCCGCCCGTTCCCAAGGGCGACTACAGCGCAATCATCCGCTACCTGCAAAAACGCATTCCCAGCGAAATGGCCAGGCAAAACATACCCGGCCTGTCCATCGCCCTGGTCAACGGCCAGGAACTGATCTGGGCCCAGGGCTTTGGCCTGGCCGACAAGGCCCTGGGCAAACCCGTCACCCCCAACACCGCGTTCCGCGCCGGCGCCCTCTCCAAACTGCTGACCGCCACCGCCGCCCTGCAACTGGTGGAGCAACAGCGCCTGGCCCTCGACGCCCCGATCCAGGACACCCTGCGGGAGTTCTACGTACGCTCGCGCTTTCATTCCGACCAGGCTGCCGCCGACCGCGACATCACCCTGCGCCGCCTGCTCAGCCACCAGTCCGGCCTGCCCAGCGAACACCTGCGGGACGTGCGCAACACCTTCGCCATGGGCCAGATGCCAATGCGTATTTCAGGGGTTTGGCTGAGCACGCCACCGGGGACCCAGGTGGCCTATTCCAACCTCGGCTACGCCCTGGTCGGCGCCGCCATCGAACGCAGCAGTCGGCAGGATTTCGAAACCCGACTGCAAAGCAGCCTGCTCAAGCCCCTGGAGATGAACCAGTCGAGCTTCGTCGGCACCGGCGCGCAACCGGGCTTTCGCGCCCGGGGTTATGCAGACGGCACCGTCAGCGCCGACGCCCAGGTGCGCGACCTTGCGGCCGGTGGCTTGTGGAGCAGCCCCAAGGACCTCAGCCACTACGTGCGCATGCTCTTCGCCCGGGGCCTCTATAAAGACAGACAGCTACTGGGCAGCCAGTCGATTGATGAGATGTTCACCCAGCAAAACACCGGCAACGCCCTGGACTTCGACTGCCAGATGGGCCTGGGGTGGTTTCTCGCCCCTTGCGGCGATGAGCCGGTGGGCCCCGGCATTCGCACCTTCCAGCACAGCGGTGGCGGAGATGATTTCGCGGCGCAACTGACGATGCTGCCGGACCAGCAACTGGCCGTGATCGTGATGGCCAACGACAGCAACGCCGAAGAGATGGTGGTGTCCCTGACCACCGACACTCTGCGCCTGATGCTCCAGGCCCAGACCGGCGACCCGGTGTGTGCCGACAACTGCCAGGCGCCCGCCCACGGCCTGAAAATCCGCCAGGTGCCCGCCGCGATCGACCGCAGGCGCCTGGCGGGTTTCTACGCCACGGCCTGGGGTGTCTTCCGTATCAAGGACGAAAACGGCCAGCTGTATGGCGAGTTGGCCGACACCCGTTTCGAACTGCTGCGCGACGGCCAGGGCTGGCTGCGGGCACAACAGAAATTCCTCGGCTTCTGGCTCAAGGACCTCGGCGAACTGGGCCGTGTGCAGCTGGATGTGGTAACGGTGCAAGGGCGCCAGATGCTCACCGCCCGCAGCCACGGCCAACGCGTCCCGGTGGGCGAACGCATCGAACCGACCCCGCTGAGCAATGCCTGGGCCGACACCATCGGTACCTATCAAGTGCTCAACACCCATGAGCCCGACGCGCCCCTGAGCGGCATCAGCGTGAGCCTGGAGAACGGCTTCCTGGTGATCCGCGGCCAACTGCACGACGAGCCGCTGACCGACTACATCCTGCTGCCCGTGGACAACGCCCACGCGGTGCTGGCCGGCAACGGCTATGGCCTGGGCGATACCGTGAGTCGCCAGGTCAATGGCCTGAGCGCCTCCGGCTACCACTTCAAACGTACCGATTCTCCCCACAACCCCTTGAGTCTCTGACCTCACATGAAGACCATCATGCGTTCAAAACACCTGTGCCTGTCCCTGACGTCGCTGTGCCTGCTGGCCAGCGCCGACACCCTGCTGGCCGACGACTGGGAATACACCCTCAAGGCCGGCGTGGCCAACCTGCCCCGCTACAGCGGCAGCGACGAGCGAGTCACCGCGCCGGTGCTGGGGGTGGCCATCGTCAGCCCGTGGGGGATTTTCCTCGACACCGACAAGGGCCTGGGCTGGGGTTATGACGGCGGCGGCGCGAGCTTCAGCGCCTACGTCGGCGCCAGCGGCTCACGCAAGGACGAAAGCAAGACCGGGCGCCCGGGCTCGAAGAAACTCAAGGGTATGGGCGAGATCAAGACTCGCGCCCAGGTGGGTGTCAGTGGCAGCTATAACCTGGGCGGGGTGATTCTCGGCGCAACCCTGGAGCATGCGCTTGAGGAAGATGATCACAAGGATTCCGGCAAGGCGTTCACCCATCTGGAACTGAGCCTGGGCACCAACCTGTACGACGGCGACTACGGTTCGCTGGATGCCAGCCTCAGCAGCCATTTTGGCGACAGCAACTACCTGCAGACCTGGTACGGCGTGACCACCGGCCAGGCCGCACAGAGTCGCTTCAAGGCCTACAAGGCCAGCGGCGGCAACATCAGCAACGGGATGAATCTGGTGTGGAGCTTGCCGATCAGCGAGCACACACAGTTTTCGACGCTGTTGGATGTGCAGTACCTGGCAGACAAGGCCGGGCAAAGCCCGATTGTGGAGAGACGCTTGCAGACGTCGGTGATGGGGATGGTCGAGTACACGTTCTAACTTTGGTAACCCAATCAAAATGTGGGAGCGGGCTTGCTCGCGAAGGCGGTGTTTCAGTCAATGTATCCGGCGACTGATTCACCGCCTTCGCGAGCAAGCCCGCTCCCACATTTGATCTCCATGGCTCCTGGATGATTACTCGGCATACGCCCAGGTCATCCGAAACGATGCCCCGCCCCACTCCGAATCCAGCACTTCAACCTGCCCGCCATGCCATTGGCACACGCGCCGCACCAGCGCCAGGCCGAGGCCGAAGCCACCGGTGCGGCGGTCACGGCTGGCGTCCAGGCGCAGGAACGGCTCGAAAATCTTCCCTCGCCCTTCCACCGGCACACCGGGCCCGTCGTCATTGACCCGTACTTCATAGCCGGTGCCAAACTTCACCAGCGACACTTCCACACGCCGGTCGGCGTAGCGAATTGCATTGCGCAACAGGTTGATCACCGCCCGTGCCATAAAGCGCGGCTCGATACGGATGTAATCGACTTCACAGGTGCGCAGCAGCAACTGCACGCCTGCCGCCTCGGCCTCCAGGGCGACGCTGCCGATCACACTGTCGAGCCAGCTGTGGGCCTCGATGCTTTCCCGGGTGATCTGCGTGGCGCCGCGCTCCAGGCTGGCGTAGGTCAACAGTTCCGAGACCATTTCTTCCAGCTCGCCGAGGTCGGCATACATGTCGGCGATCAGTGCGCGGCTCTCCCGTGGATCGGCCTGTTGCTTGAGCTGGTCGAGCTCAAACGACAGCCGCGCAATCGGCGTACGCAGCTCGTGAGACACGGCGTTGGTCAACTCGCGCTGGTTGGCGATCAGGCTTTCAATGCGCTCGGCCATCTGGTTGAAGTGCCCCGCCAGCTCGCGCACGGTAGAACGGCGCGGCAGCAGGATGCGCGAGCCGAGATCGTTGTCACCGAAACGTTGCGCGGCCAGGCGGATATGCTCCAGGTCACGCCAATGGGGCCGAACCCAGAAGTACAGGACAATCGCCAGGCACAGGCCGAGAAAGCCATAGGCCCACATGTACAGCCACTTGGGCTCTTCCGGCAGTTTGATTTCCAGCAGTTGGTGGCCGCCGTCGATGTTGGAGATGAACTCCATGAAATCCCCACGCACCACCAACTCGCCACTGGCCAGCAGTTGCTGTTCACGCTCGGTGAGTTTCAGCCTGTCCCGCTGCACCAGCGCCAGGCGCAGCCCATAGTGCGGTTGCAACTCGGCCAGGCGGGCGGCGCGCGCTTCCCCCGTCACCGGCCGCAATTGTTCCACCACCCCATACGCCGGGCCGCGCAGGGCTTCGCGGTTGTAGGTTTCGTTGGCTTCCGGCAACAGCTCATCGAAGGTGTAGTTCACCAGCCAGATCGCCCCGGCCAAGCCAATGGCCAGGATGATATACAGACGCAGAAACAGCCTTAACATCTAGACCTCCCAGGCGAACGGATTGAACAGGTAGCCCTTGCCCCAGATGGTCTTGATGCACACCGGTTCCCGGGGGTTGTCATTGAGCTTGCCGCGCAGCTTGCTGATGTACACGTCGACGCTGCGGTTGAGCCCGTCAAAGGCAATACCGCGCATGCGGTTGAGAATGTCATCGCGGGAGAGGATTTTCCCGGCGGCGCTGGCCAGCAACCACAGCAGTTCGAATTCCATGGTGGTCAGGTCGATCTTCTCCCCGCCCAGGCTCACCACCCGGCAACTGCGGTCGATGGCCAGGCGGCCGAACTCAAGGGCGCCGCGCACCGTGGGTTCCGGCGCCTGGCGACGTTGCAGGGCGCGCAGGCGAGCCAGCAGCACAGGCGGCTTGATCGGCTTGATCACATAATCATCGGCGCCGGACTCCAGACCGAGGATGTGGTCGAGGTCGTCTTCCTTGGCGGTGAGGATCACGATGGGCGTGTCGGACACGTTGCGAATTTCACGGCACACATGCAGGCCGCTCTGGCCGGGCAGCATCAGGTCGAGCACGACGATCTTCGGCTTGAACTCCAGGAACGCCGCCAGCGCCAGGTCGCCGCGGTGCACGGCCAGCACCTCGAAGCCATGCTGGGACAGGAAATGGGCGATCAGCCCTGCCAGCTTCTCATCGTCCTCCACGAGCAAGACCTTGCCGAGACCCAAGTTATCCATAAATTTCCAGTGCACGCGCGGATTGAAGTGTGCGCATTATAGGTGGCAAGCCGGCAGACTAAAGCAGCTGGCCATCACTGGCCGACGAAGCTTCATGCTTTTAAGAGTTTTTAACAGTTTCACCGCAGTCTTTAACTCGGTACCGTCCGCCAGATGCGCCCCACACGCTTTTCGGAAGTGTCGCTGATGACAACACCACAAACACAAGAGAATCATGGCCCTCTACCTACATAGCGGGAGAAAACCATGTTCGTTCGTCACAAATCAGACATTGAAAACACCGCGCACTTTGTCGAATGGGGCGCTGGCACCAGCCATCGGTTGCTGACGGAAAAGGACGGGATGGGTTATACCGTCTGCCACACCGTCGTGCGTGCCGGCACCGAGTCACTGCTGCAATACCGCAATCACCTGGAGGCTTGCTACTGCATCGCCGGTGAGGGTGAAGTCGAAGATATGGACGGTAACGTCTACCCGATCCGCCCCGGTGATATTTATGCGCTGGACCAACACGACTGCCATTATCTAAGAGGCGGAAAGGAGCAGGACCTGGTGCTGGTCAGCGTATTCAACCCGCCGCTCAAGGGCGACGAGCGCCACAATCTCACGGATAAATCCGGCTCCGGCTACTGACGACAATTTGACTCACGGACACGAGCACACCATGCGCAAGGATTACCTGGCCTTCTTCATTTCGTTGTTTCTGTCACGCCTGGCCGACCAGATTCTGTTGTTCATCGTGCCGCTGATCGTGTTCCAGACCACCAACAGTGTGTCCTGGGCGGGCCTGGCGTTTTTTGTCGAATCCTTGCCGCGGTACCTGTCGTTCCCGGTGTGCGGGGCGTTGTGCGACAAATATCCCGCCGTGCGCGTCCTGCATATCAGCCAGGTGTACCGGGCGCTGGCGTGTGGGGCGGCGGTGCTGCTGTATGGAATGTTCGACGGGATTTACTGGATTGTCATGCTTTCGGCGCTGTGCGGCGTGTTGACCACCCAGGGCATCATGGCCCGGGAAGTGCTGCTGCCGCATATCTTCAAGCATTACACCTACGCCAAGACCTTGTCCTACTCGCAGATTGCCGACCAGACCGGGCTGGTGCTGGGCCCGCTGGTGGCCGCGCTGATGTTGGGCGTCTGGGCCTGGCACTGGGTCGTGCTGGGGGTTGCCGGGCTGTTCCTGCTGGCGGACCTGGCGATGCGCATCTGGCAACGCCACACCACGGTCAATCTTGAAACTTTCGAGCAGCACAACGACATCTGGCTGCAACCGTTGCGCGTTGCCTTCGGGCATATCCGCGACCTGCCGGAGCTGAAAAGGATTATCGCCCTGGCGGTGGGTGTGAACCTGATCATCGGCGTCACCCTCGCCACTTCCGCCGCGATGGTCATTGGCCAATACGCCGCAGGCAAGGACACCTACGCCGGGTTGCAGGCGGCCGGCGCGCTGGTGACCATCGCCATCCTGTTTTTCCTGGCGCGCGCTTCCCTGCCGCTCAAGGTGCTGGGCGGTTTGTCGTATTCGATGATTGCCGTGGGAGCGTTGATCACGGCCATCAGCCCGAATGTGTGGGCTTATGCCGTGGGTTTCCTGCTGCTGACCGGTTTCGACAAGATGTTCAACGTGTACATCCGCAGTGTCCGACAACGGGTAATCCCGGCCCGGGACTTTGGCAAGACGGTGGGCGTGCTGACCTTGCTCAACAACCTCTCGCAGCCGCTGGCCGGGTTGCTGATCGCACTGCTGGCGGCGCCGCTGGGGACGCAGACGGTGATCCTGATACTGGCCGGGATCACCGCGTTGCTCGGTGCAGCGGTTGCGTCAGGCTGGCACGCCGCTGTGAAAGCGGAACTCGACGTCCGGTGACTCGATCAGTTCCTGCTCGGCGGCGCGTACACGGTCGATGACCTGGGCGATGTCCTTGGCGTCGCCGTACTGGTAAGCCAGTTTCAGGTAACCCTGGAAATGCCGGGCCTCGCTTTTCAGCAGGCCGAAATAGAACTTGCCGAGTTCTTCGTCCAAATGCGGCACCAGTGCTTCGAAACGCTCGCAACTGCGGGCTTCGATAAACGCGCCGACCACCAGGGTATCCACCAGTTTGACCGGTTCATGGCTGCGCACCACCTTGCGCAAACCCGAGGCGTAGCGGCCGGCGGACAGTTGGCGCAGCTCGATCTTGCGCTTCTTCATCAGGCGCATGACTTGCTCGTGGTGCACCAGTTCTTCCCGGGCCAGGCGTGACATCAGGTTGATCAGGTCGACGTGGGAATGGTACTTGGCGATCAGGCTCAAGGCGGTGCTGGCGGCCTTGAACTCACAGTTCTTGTGGTCGATCAGCAGGGTTTCCTGGTCGGCCAACGCGGCCTGGACCCAGCCGTCGGGGGTGCGGCAACCGAGGAATTCGTGGATTTCTGGCAGGTTCATCGGGCTCACGGGCAAAGATTCACAAAAGGCCGGGGATTATACCGACCGCGCCGCAGACCGCCAGCTACCGGGCTTGATGTGCATCAACATGACGTGTGCCGGGCAGCAACTATAGTTGTTCCACGCCCACCCTTTTTTGGAGAACCCGACCATGCAAGCCATACGCAGCATCCTGGTGGTCATCGAGCCTGAGCATTCGGAAAGCCTGGCCCTCAAGCGCGCCAAGCTGATTGCCGGCGTCACCGGGGCACATTTGCATTTGTTGGTGTGTGACAAGAAGCACGAGCATTCTGCGATGTTGAGCCTGCTGAAGGCCGGTTTGCAGGAGGATGGTTATAGCGTCACCACTGAACAGGCGTGGAATGACAGCCTGCATGAAACCATCATCGACGTGCAGCAGGCAGAGGGGTGTGGGTTGGTGGTCAAGCAGCATTTCGCTGACAGCCCGCTGAAAAAGGCGCTGTTGACGCCTGCCGACTGGAAGTTGATGCGCTACTGCCCGACTCCGGTGCTGCTGGTGAAGACGTCCAGGCCTTGGGCTGGCGGGGTGATTCTGGCGGCCATCGATGTGGGCAATTCTGATGCCGAGCATCAGGCGTTGCATAACGCGATCATTGATCATGGGTTTGATATCGCGAGTTTGGCCAAGGCGCAGTTGCATGTGATCAGTGCGCATCCGTCGCCGATGCTCTCGGCGGCGGATCCGGTGTTTCAGCTCAAGGAGACGATCGAGGCACGCTATCGTGAGCAGTGCAAGGCGTTCCAGGCGGAGTTTGATATTGACGACACTCATCTGCATATCGAGGAAGGGCCGGCGGATGTGTTGATTCCTCACGCGGCGCACAAGTGGCAGGCGGCGGTGACCATCATTGGTACGGTGGCGCGCACCGGGATTTCCGGGGCGTTGATCGGGAATACGGCGGAGGTGGTGCTGGATGCGGTGGACAGTGATGTGTTGGTGCTTAAGCCGCAGGAGTTGATGGATCATCTGGAAGAGCTGGCTAATGGGTGATGCTTCTTTTTGGGGGCATATCCGTTTTTGGGTGATGGCTTGTATTGGTTCCGCTCTTACAGCGGGTCACTTTTGAAAGGAGCCCAAAAGTAACCAAAAGGCTCTTGCCCCACCACTCGGCACCTCGCCTAGGCTCGGTGTGCCCTCACTCCGGCTTTGGACCGTGGGCCGCCGCGATGGGCCATCCTTGGCCCAGCGCGG
>NZ_JACAPN010000015.1:0-400044 GCF_013385665.1 Pseudomonas sp. D4002 | reverse complement strand
CTGTGCTTTTGCTTTTGATCTTAGGCACCCCGTCAACCACGATGGCCGGAGTGCGGGCATGCCGAGCCTAAGCGAGGCACCGAGTGGCGGGGCAAAGACCTTTTACTTTTGGCTGGGCCGGCATTCCGGGCGTTTGCCAAAAGTGAGCCGCTGTAAGAGCGGAACCATAAGTCGCCGTTACCTAAATAACGGATATGCCCCCAAGCAACCGCTCAGCGCCCCCTAGCGAACAATCTTGTCCACCTGAATCCCCAGCTTCTTCAACCGATACCAAAAACTGCGCTCGGAAATCCCGATCTTCTGCGCCGCCGCAGCCTGCACCCCGTTGCTCTCCTGCAACGCAGCCATGATGTAAGCCTTCTCCACCTCAGCCAGCGCCGCATCCAGATCCTGCGGCACACCCGGCCCGTTGCTGAGTATCGCGCCCACCCCGTCCTCAGCCGGCGTCGAAGCAAACAGATACGCCGGCAAATCAATATCCTCGATCACCGGCGTCGCCGCGACAATGGTCGCCCGCTCCACACAGTTCTGCAGCTCACGAATATTGCCCGGCCAGGAATACGCCGCCATGGCCTGCAACGCCTCGGGGCTGAAACCGGTGATGCGTTTGCCCGCCGTGGCACTCAAGGTCTGGGCAAAGTGCCGGGCCAGCGGCGCGATATCTTCCACCCGCTCACGCAAGGCCGGCAGCGGAATCGGAAATACGTTCAAGCGGTAGTAAAGGTCTTCACGAAACTCTTTGTTCGCCACCGCATCCAGCAAGTTCTTGTTGGTGGCAGCGATCACTCGCACATCCACCTTGCGCTCGCGCGGGTCACCCACCGGCTCGATCACCCGCTCCTGCAAGGCCCGCAGGATTTTCGCCTGCAACGCCAACGGCATGTCACCCACTTCATCGAGAAACAACGTGCCCTTGTCGGCCTGCATGAAGCGCCCGACCCGATCCGCCACGGCGCCAGTGAAGGCGCCCTTGCGGTGGCCGAACATCTCGCTTTCCAGCAAGCCTTCGGGGATTGCCGCGCAGTTGACCGCCACAAACGGCTTGTCGGCGCGGTTGCCGTGTTTGTGGATGGCACGGGCGACCATCTCCTTGCCGGTGCCGCTTTCGCCCGTCAGCAGCACCGTAGCGTTGCTGTCGCGCACCGAGTCCACGGCGTGCAGCACGCGGCGGAACGCCGGGCTGTCGCCCACCAGGCTGTCGAACTGCGCATGTTCATCCAGCTCGGCACGCATGCGCGCGTTGTCGCGCATGATGTCGCGAAACTGCAGGGCCTTGGCCACCGTGATGTCCAGCTCGTCGATATCGAAGGGCTTGGCGATATAGTCGTAGGCGCCGTTGCGCATCGACTGCACCGCGTTTTTCACGGTGCTGTAGGCGGTCATCACGATCACCGGCAACTGCGGGTAGCGCACCTTGATTTCCGCCAGCAGCGCCGGCCCGTCCATGCCGGGCATGCGCCAGTCGCTGATCACCAGGTCGATGTCTTCCTGCTCCAGCACCTTGAGCGCGTGCAGGCCGTTGCCGGCGGTAAACACCTGGATCCCGCTCTGGCTCAAGGCCGACGAAAGCAAGTCACAGAGCTTGGGTTCGTCGTCAACTACCAATACATTATGCGTCATCACCATCCTCATCATCGCCGTCGTCTGCACCCTGGGCCGGAATGTACAGGCTGAAGGTGGCGCCGGCATCTGTCTCGCTGACACATTCGATGCTGCCGTCATGACTTTCCATGATCGAGAACACTTTGGCCAGACCCAAGCCCGTGCCCGAGGCCTTGGTGGTGACGAATGGTGTGAAGATCCGCTCGATCATGTCCGGCGCAATGCCCTCGCCGGTATCGCCGATGCTGATCACCGTGTTGCCGCCCACGCTGTGGATGCCCAGGGTCAGGCGCCCGCCTCCGGGCATGGCGTCGATGGCGTTGAGAATCAGGTTCAGGCACGCCTGCTTGAGCTGCTTGGCATCGGCATAAATCGTCGCGCCGGGAGCCGCATCATCAATTTGCGCGTCGATGTTATGGGTCGCAAGCTCAGGCCCGCAGAAGCCGAGGATCTCCTCCACCACCGGGCGTGCCGCCTGCACGGTGCGCAGCGGTGCACTGGGTTTGGCGAAGTCGAGGAATTCGGTGATCAGGTCGTTGATCCGGCTGACTTCGCTGATCACATATTCGAGGTGACGCTTGTCGGTTTCCGGCAAATCGGCGCGGCGATGCAGCAACTGGGTGGCCGTCTTGATAATGCCCAGCGGGTTGCGAATTTCGTGGGCCAGGCCCATGGCCACTTCGCCCAGTGCATGCAGGCGGTCGCGGCGGCGCAGTTGCGCTTCCAGGTGATGCAACTCACCGAGGCGCTCGGTCATGTGGTTGAAGGTGCTGCTCAGTTGCGCCAGCTCGTCGCCGCCGCTGACCGCCACACGGTGCTGATAGTTACCCGAGATCACCGCGCTGACGCCTTCGGACAGATCCCGCAATGGCCGGGTCAGGCGCTGGGACACCAGCATGCCCGCACCAAGGGACAACGCCGAGCTGAGCAGGAAGATCAACACGAACAGATTGCTCTGGTTCACCAGGCCCACCAGGCTGGTATGGCGCAGCAAGCCACTGAAGATCACCCCTTGCAGCTCGCCGGCATCGTTGAAGATCGGCCAGTACAAACCGCTGTAGTTGTTGGTGAATTGTTCGCTGGGTTGCTTGGTGCTGCGCAGCGCGGATTCGATACTCGAAGGAATCCGCGTGGGGTGATCGACGAAGCGCTGGGTGGAGAAAATCTCCGAAAACCCGGTGGGGTTGGCCAGGTACAAACGCAGGTCGAGGGAATGCACATCGGCCACGCTGGTCAGGAAACTGCTGTCCAGATAAGTGGCCACCAGCAGTTGATAATCGACGCCGTCCTCGCTGGTCTCGAAGGTGGACACCACAACCCCGGTGGTCACGCCACCCACCTGGACCGTCTGCAACACCGCATTACTGGCCAGGTTGATTTGCTTGACGATGTCATCGGCGGCGGTGGTAAACACGATTTTGTGGTCACTGCTGCGGATCAGCGCCACCACGTCGATGTCGGTGGCGGCGGCAATATCGGCGGTCAGCTTGTCGTGTTTCTCGGCCTGGCGCGACGACGGCGGTTTGGTATAGCGCAGGAACAGTTGGGCAACCCGGGCGTTGTCGTGGAGGATGTCGCCGATCTCGTCCTTGACGATCTTGGTCGACTCCTGCAGCCAGATGCGCACGTTGCTGTCGAAGATCTGCGACAACGTCGTGGCGGCCAGCTCCGCCGCGATCATCGTCGGAATTACCGTCACCAGCCAGAACGCCAACACCAGCTTGCGCTGGACGCTCCAACGCGAAATGGCAAAGGGGCGGGCTTTTTGGCGGGTCTTGTTGATCATCAGGTTTCGCTTATCGCAGCAGCCATGGCAGGGTCGGATCGATCCGGTCGGAGAAACACTTTTGCAACGAACAGCGCACGGTTGACCAGCCAGTTACGGTGGCGGAAAAACATGCTGTTGCCCTGGAACTCGCAGCCCAGCAGCAACTTGCTGGCATAGCCGGCCTGACCACATTCATATAACGCAATATCGTTGCGAATACAGTAGTCGATGTTGGTTAACCAACTGCGCACCGCCAGGCTGTATTCGCGACTGTAGTTACTGTCTTCGCCGAAAAACTTGTCAATCAGGCGATCCCGGTTAAGCAGGATCAGGTTGAACGCCACCAGTTGCTCGTCCACCCAATAAAGCACACAGACCGCACGTTCCTGCAGCTGTTCAAGGATACCGGTGAAATAGCCTGCCGGCAGTCGCTCGAACTGCAGGTCGGAGCGTTCCAGGGTGGCCCCATACAGCGCCATGATGCGCGGCAGTACGTCGTCGATGTTGCGTCGCCACTCGACACGCGGCCCCGGCGCACGCAGTTTGCGGCGCAGGTCCTTGCGGGTGGCTTTGTCCAGGGAACCGAGGTAGGCGTCCACTGAACCAAAAGGGATCGGCAACAAGGCCGTTGGCAGGCTGGGCATGCTCTGGAAACCCGCGCCAAGGCAGCTGTTTGACCAGCCTTCGTCCCTGGTCGGTGCATCCTTGACCGCCACCAGCCCGACGCCGAACGCATCGGCATCCCGGCGTGCGGCGGCGAGTAACTGCGCAAGCAACGCCTCGCGCCCGGATTCGGCAACATGACTGGCGACACCCGCATTGCACTGTTCCGCCACCGGCGAGCCGATGGCATACAGGCCCAGCTTCAAAACACCCGGCCACAGTCGCTCCAGGCGCTCGGTAAAGCGTTTGCCTACGCCTGACATGGTGGTGTCGAGGCGATAACGCGTAATGAACGCCGGCGCGACCGCTACCAGCCTTGCCTCGTCAAACACCGCGAGGTAGCGCCACTGAAAGTCATCAATAGCGGCGTTTTCCACGGCCACGTAATAGTCCCAATCCTCCAGGGCATCGGGAAAACAGTCGTTCCAGGCACTGCGTTCGATGGCCCGAATGGTCGAAAAGGCTTGGGCGGTGATCACGTCAAATCCTTAGGGTTCAAGCCAGCTGTCGATAATCTTCAGGTGCCTCTGTGGCGTGTGCGTGCTGCCCGACAAACTCGGCACTCAACTCGATCACCCGACGGTATTGCAGGTCGACGGTGATCATGTGGTAGCAGTTGTCCAGCAGGATCTTGGTCACGGGGCCGCCGAGATGGCGTTCCACGTAATCGGCGTTCCAACGGCTGGTGATGTCATCCTCGATGGAATGCAGCACCAGGGCCGGGGTCTTGATCGATGGCATGAGCTTCTTCACCACGGCATTCATCCAGTGCAACTCGCGCACCGTGACGCCCTCCATGGTCAAGAGACCCGCCTCGCTGCTCTCCCCTTCCTTCATCTGCCGCTCGACGATCGCCCGCAGGCGCTCGTTCTTGATGCCGTAGGGCGGCTTTTCAGTAAAGCGGAACAGGCGCACACCGAAGGGAATACGGATCAGCAAGGGCGTGATGAACGCCATCTTGTTGATGCTCCAGCCGTCGTACTTCAACGTCGTGGAGTACATCAGCAAGCCGGCAACCTGGCCGGGGAACTGCGACGCCACGTACATCGACATCACCGCGCCCATCGACAAGCCGCCGACAAATACCTGCTCGTGACGCTGTTTCACCGCGACGAAGGTCTTGCGCACGCCTTCGTACCAGTCCTGCCAGCCGGTGGCTTGCAGGTCGCTGTTGTCCCCGCAGTGGCCGGCCAGGGTCGGCACGTACACCGTGCAGTTACCGACCTTGGCCAACCCCTGGGCCACCCGACGGAGTTCCGTCGGGGTGCCCGTCAGGCCGTGGATCAACAGGATCCCAATCGGACCGCTACCGAGAACGAAGCCGGCATCACCTTCACCGAGGTCGATCTCGTGGCTGCTCACCGTTTGGTCGCTCGCACAAGCAGTTGCTCGAGCAGCTTCAGGCCCAGGTCGATTTCCGGGTAGCTGATTTCCAGGGACGGTGCCAGGGTGATCACGTTCTTGTAGTAGCCGCCCACGTCGAGGATCAGGCCGAGTTTCTGACCGTCAACCACCATGTCGCCCTTCATGCCTTCCTCGACCATGTAGTCCAGGGTCGCCTTGTCCGGAGTGAAGCCGTCCGGGCCGCAGATTTCGCAGCGCAGGGCCAGGCCCAGGCCATCGACGTCGCCGATGATCGGGAAGCGCTTTTGCAGCTCTTGCAGGCCGGCCAGGAAGTATTTGCCCTTGGCCATGACCATTGCGCCGTAATCGACTTCGCTGGTCATCTTGAACATTTCCAGGCCTACCGCGGTGCCCAACGGGTTGGACGCGAAGGTGGAGTGAGTGGAGCCTGGCGGGAAGATCTTAGGGTTGATCAACTCTTCCTTGGCCCAGATGCCGCCCAGCGGGTTCAGGCCGTTGGTCAATGCCTTGCCGAAGACGATCACGTCCGGCTTGACGTCGAAGTGTTCGATCGACCACAGCTTGCCGGTACGCCAGAAGCCCATCTGGATTTCGTCGACAACCATCAGGATGCCGTGCTGGTCGAGGACCTGCTTGAGCTCGCTGTAGAAGTTCATCGGCGGGATCACGTAGCCGCCGGTGCCCTGGATCGGCTCGACGTAGAAGGCGGCGTATTCGCTCTGGCCGACTTTCGGGTCCCACACACCGTTGTATTCGGTTTCGAACAGACGGGCGAACTGCTGCACGCAGTGGCTGCCGTATTCTTCCTTGGTCATGCCTTTAGGGCCGCGGAAGTGGTACGGGAACGGGATGAAGTTGGCGCGCTCGCCGAAGTGGCCATAGCGACGACGGTAGCGGTAGCTCGAAGTGATCGACGAAGCGCCAAGGGTACGGCCGTGGTAGCCGCCTTCGAAGGCGAACATCAGGCTCTTGCCGTTAGTGGCGTTACGCACCACTTTCAGGGAGTCTTCGATGGACTGCGAACCGCCCACGTTGAAGTGCACACGACCGTCGAGGCCGAATTTTTTCTTGGCGTCGACTGCGATCATTTCCGACAGCTCGATCTTGCCTTTGTGCAGGTACTGGCTGGCGATTTGCGGGAGGGTGTCGATCTGCTGTTTCAGCGCGTTGTTCAGGCGCGGGTTGGCGTAACCGAAGTTAACGGCCGAGTACCACATTTGCAGGTCGAGGTAAGCCTGGTCTTCGGTGTCCCACACGTAGGAGCCTTCGCAGCGGCTGAAAATACGCGGAGGGTCGATGTAGTGAACGGTGTCGCCGTAGGAGCAGTACTTGGCTTCTTTATCCAGAAGAACCTGGTCTTCTGCGGTAGCGATGCGGATATCAGACATGGTGGAAGAGTTCCTGATTGTCGGAAGAGGTGCTGAAGGAGGTGGCGTTGGCGGCGATGCCCTGAGGCAGCTTGGCCAGCAATGCCGGCAGTTCGGCGAAGGTGTCGAACCGCGCGTAAGGGATGTTGTTGGTTTCGCAGTAGTCGGCCAGGCTGGCCTTGGCGAAGACGAAGTCGGCGGTGGAGGCCACGCACATGTCGGACTTGCCGTCGCCGATCACCAGCACGCGCTTGTTGCGCGGCGTGGACTTGCACTTGCAGTTGCCGGAGGCGGCACGGCAGGCGTCGCTGGCATACGGGAAGTCGATGCGCCAGCTGTTCTGGTCGACCTGGCGCAGGCGGTTGGCGAGGATCGGCAGCAAGGTCACGTAGTTGCGCGACAGAATCCGCGCGATGCCTTGTTCGATGCCATCGCTGACCACTTCAATGGAAGCGCCCAGGCCCATGACGTGGTCGACGAAGTCCGGGAAGTCCGGATCGATCTCGACGCTGTCGAAATACGCCAGCAACTCGGCCGGGGTCGCCTTGATCAGCGCCAGTTGACGGCTCAGGCATTCGCGCGAACCGATGTGCCCATCCAGCCATTCCTGCTCGATGGTTTCCCACTCGGGGCCGGCGAAGCGTTGGAGGACGTTGTCGATGACGTCGGTAGGAGTGATAGTCCCGTCGAAGTCACACACGATATGCCAGTGGATCATCTGCATTTACCTATGAAGTAGGAGCGCGCTGTTGCGCTTGCAGGGGATAGAGCATGGAGTGTGCCAAGTGCCACCAACCCCTGTTTTCAAAGGGTTTGGCGTGTATCGGCGTGTGGTTGTGTCGGAACTTGCTACAATTTTTGTAGCTTGCTACAACCTAGATGAGTGCTTGCCTAAGGCAGGGCGTTTGCGCGTTCATGCGCGCATGTTCACAAAAGGAAATGGCTCCATGTTCAGGGTTACTTTTGCTGTATTCACCGGTTTGCTGGGGCTGTGGGGCGTTTGCGGCGCTGCGCTGGCGGACGGAATTACCGGTGAAGCCGGCGCAGGCGTCAGCTATCAGCCCCACGATCCGACGGGCAGCCGCTACGAAACGCGGCCGATCCCGTATTTCGACCTGGATTGGGGGAGTGTCAGCCTGGGTACCGACGATGGGCTGACCTGGAGTGCGCTCAATACCAACGGTTTTACCGCGGGGCCCTATATCAATTACCTGCCGGGGCGCACGGCCAATGGCTCGTTGCGTGGGTTACGCGATGTTTCGGACATGGCCGAGATCGGCGGTTTCATCCAATACGCTCCGGCTGAGTTCTGGCGGGTGTATGCACAGGTGGGCCAGGCCGTGGGCGGGGCGCGTGATCAAAGCGGCGTGGTGGGCAAGCTCGGCGGCGAGTTGGGTTATCCGTTGGGGAGCGGCATTATCGGCAGCACCGGCCTGATGGCGCACTTTGCCGATGCCCGCCAGGCGCAGACGTTTTTCGGGGTGGATGCTAATGAGGCTGCGGCCTCGGGGTTTCGGCCGTATAACGCCAGTGCCGGGTTTCAGAACCTGACGTTGACGCAGAGTTTTGAGTTTCCTTTGGATGCGAAGTGGTCGCTGTTGACCAGTGCCAGTTGGATACACCTGGTGGGGTCAGCGGCCAATAGCAGCATCGTCAAGGAGACCGGGGATGTGAATCAGGGGCAGGTGCAGACGGCCATCAGCTATAAGTTTGATTGAAGCAACAGCAAAATCAAAGGCGGGCACGCTCCAAATGTGGGAGCGGGCTTGCTCGCGAAGGTCGTTAACGATGACTCGGGCATCCTGATTCAACGCGGCGCCCTCTGGTTCTTCGCGAGCAAGCCCGCTCCCACATAAAGCGGCTCTGCTTTTGCTTCTAACACTCAGGTCGGCTGCTTTTTAATTTTTATCTGACAGCCCCCATTCAGCCCTTGGCCTCACTGATAATCTGCCGAATCGCCCCGACAAACGCCTCAGCCGGCTGCCCACCACTCACCGCGTACTGATCGTTGAACACGATGGTAGGCACAGAAGTCACCCCGCGAGACACCCACAACTGCTCCTGCTCCCGCACCTCGGCGGCATATTCGTCCGAAGCCAGAATTTCCTCTGCCCGCGCACGGTCCAGCCCAACACCCTCGGCAATCCCCGCCAACGTCCCGTGATCAGACGGATCCTGCTGGTCAGTGAAATACGCCTTGAACAATGCTTCCTTGAGGTTGTACTGCAACCCCTCAAGCCCCGCCCAATGCAACAGACGATGGGCATCAAACGTGTTGTAGATACGACTCTGCCCGTCCGTACGAAACGCAAAACCCAACTCCGCCCCCATATCACGAATCCGCGCCCGGTTAGCCTGGGACTGCTCAGCCGTGGAACCGTACTTTTCAGTGATGTGCTCGGTAATGTTCTGCCCTTCGGCAGCCATGTTGGGGTTCAGCTCAAACGGCTGGAAATGAATCTCGGCCTGCACCTCCGGACCCAGTTGGTCCAGGGCCTCGGTCAAGCCACGCAGGCCAATGATGCACCAGGGACACGACACGTCGCTGACGAAATCGATTTTCAGGGGAGTACTCATGACTAGGCAACCTCGCTGGCATTAAACGCCGGAAAGGTCCCACGATACACCCCGTCAAGCCCCTACAAAACCTTCGCAGGCACCACCGGGTCGATCTGCGCCCAATGCGCCGCATCCTGCCGATGCTCTTGCAAATAGGGCAAGACCGCCGCCAGCAACGGCGCCTTGAACGCCTCCTGGAAGCGATGCGCCAGCCCCGGAATCAGCCGCAGCTGGCTGCCCTGGATATGCGCCGCCAGGTGCACCCCATGCATCACCGGCAACAACGGATCGGCCGTGCCATGCACCACCAGCGTCGGCACCCGCAGTTGATTGAGCAACGGCACCCGGCTCGGTTCGGCAAGGATCGCCATGATCTGGCGCTTCACACCGTCAGGGTTGAACGCCCGGTCGTACGACTGCGCCGCCTGCTGCAACAGCACCTTGCGATCATCCTTCACATAAGGACTGCCCAGCGCCGCGAGCAGGTCGGCCTGTTGTTCCAGGGCCACTTCACGATTGGGCGCGCTGCGGCGCGACAACAGTTGCACCAGCGCCGCACTCGGTGCCGGCAGGCCTTCGGCGCCGGAGCTGGTCATGATCAGCGTCAGGCTTTCCACCCGTTGCGGCGCCATGGCCGCCAGGTGCTGGGCGATCATGCCGCCCATGCTCGCGCCCAGCACGTGGAACTGCTGAATGTGCAAGCCGTCCATCAAGCCCAGTGCGTCATCCGCCATGTCGGTCAGGGTGTAGGGCGCCGCCACCGGCAGACCGAGCTTGTAGCGCAGCACTTCGAAGGTCAGGTTGGCGCTGGCCGGTGCCTGGCGCCAGGTGGACAGCCCGACATCACGGTTGTCATAACGAATCACCCGAAAGCCCTGCTCACACAGGGCCACCACCACTTCGTCCGGCCAGTGGATCAACTGCCCGCCCAGGCCCATCACCAGCAGCAAGGCCGGGTCGGAGGCACGACCAATGCTCTGGTAGGCCAGGCTCACCTGTTCCAGATCAACCCGTTCAGTCGGGACATTCACATCACATCGAGAAGCCGCAAAGGACGGCAGGCCGAATAACAGAGCGGCCATGAAAAACAACACGCGCATGAAAAACACCGAAACGCAGAACCCCAGTAGAGCGCGAGTCTGATGAACTTTGTACAAGCGCGCTGCCACAGTTCAGTGACAGTTTGATGAAGGGCGCCCAACGGTCATCCGCGTATCTATCTATCACCTCACGCCCTGGCCCCGCCTTTTTAATGGTGCATTCACCGGCAAGCCCGGTCTCACCAGAGCATGAACACACCATCATGAGTGACCTCACCCTACTTCTCCCGTCTGCCACCCTGAGCGACTTCGCCTCACCGTCGCTTCCAGGCCAGGCCCGCCTCCAGGACCAGAGCCTGTCCCTGCAAGCCTCAGCGCGCTGGCGCGAAAGCCAACAGGAGCTGCATCAACTGATTGCCCAGGCACCCGGCGTGCGCGACTCCATCGAACAACTGCTCACAGAGCATTGGCAACTGGGCGCCGCACCGGTCGGCCTGGGATTTCTCAAGACCGAAGATCACGACGAGCACTTCGTCAGCCTGGTGGATGCCTGGGGATTTATCTGCCAGTTTCCAGACATCTCCCCCAACCTGGATGCCCGCAGCACCGTGGTCGGCCTGGCGTCCCACCGCCTGTCAGCCCTCACGCCCGTGCAATTGCTCAAGCGGCTCCAGGCACTGGGCCTGGGGAAACTGCTCAGCGCCCGCTGGGAAAACTATTGGAGTACCCGGGCGCCGGGTACGCCGTTGTCCCGTCGCGAGCGGGCGGCACAACTGTACTGCCAGCATTTCGAGGCCTGCGGGCAATCGGCCTATGCCCAGGGAAGGCTGGGTGCCCAACAACTGATCTCGTTGCAGACAGTGCTCAACCCGGTCACCACCCCCAATGGCGTACGCCCCGTCGAGACCTGCCAGCTGGCGTTGCTGCTGCCCGACCAGAGCAAGGTCAAATTGGCTGGCGCCTGGGTCATCTCCGTGGGCCAGGAGCCGCTGTTGACACAAACCCTGTACCTGCCCTGCCGGCAACCCGGCGTGATGGTCTTCAG
This sequence comes from Pseudomonas sp. D4002, assembly GCF_013385665.1. Classification (NCBI taxonomy): domain Bacteria; kingdom Pseudomonadati; phylum Pseudomonadota; class Gammaproteobacteria; order Pseudomonadales; family Pseudomonadaceae; genus Pseudomonas; species Pseudomonas sp. D4002. The sequence continues at coordinate 388,635 of NZ_JACAPN010000015.1, read as the reverse complement.
CCAACGCCGCGACATGGAGCAGTGGCTGGTCGCAGCGCATCAGCAACTGATCCCGCCGGACGTCGCGGCTGACGCTGTCACCGTCGAATACAGCTCGCGCACCGAACCCCTGGAGCACGGCATTCTGGACCTGTTGTCGCACCTGCACGCGGCTCAGCTGGAAAGCCTGCGCAACCGTCATCGCAATGGCAGTGACCTGGCCCGTTACGCCAGCCATGCCCTGGATGATGCCGACCGCCTGGACAGCCAGCGCCGGGAAATCCCGATGCTTATCGCACCGCATCAACCGGCAGCTACGCCCGGCCCGGACGCTGACGACCTGCCTCCTGCCCTGCCCTTCGGCCACCTCAGCGCCGACATTGCCCTGGGCCAACGCTGGGCCGCGATCAGGCTGCAACGCAGCGCACTGGAACGCTTCCTGGGCGATGGCCCTGAGCAAACCGCCCGGCTGGTGCAGTTGAAGGGTTTGATGCAAGCGCTGAAAGACGCAGAGCAGGCCGGCAATGATGCCGCCAGCGGCCTGCTGGCCAAAAAAGCTGCCCTCGATCAACTTGAGCTGCGGCAAAAACCCAATCCGGACTATGACGCGCTCTACCAGGCGCGGCTCGCCGCCCTGCGCGCCGAGGGCGCCATCCAGCATGCGCTCCAGCAGATCAGCGATGAAGAACACGGCCTGCTCCTGGCCGTCACGGAACACCCCGCGGCCCCGGAACGCCGCCCGGCTGTCGCGGTGACCCGCCTGATCCTCTCCAGCCGTGACCCAAGGGAAGGTTCCGAGGAACTGACAGGCCTGTTGCTCATCACCCAGACCAGCGCGCTGACCTCTTCGGCGCCCCACAGCCTGTTGCTGTACTGGCCCGGCAATGCAGGGGGCCTGCAGCGTTTCGAATCCCGCCAAGCCCTGGAACACTCGCTGTTCAAGCTGTCGAGCGAAGCGCAGGACGTCACCCTGCAATTGTCGCTGCTCACCGGCGACCCGATTGAATACTCGTTGCAACAGCAGCTGTACGCCAGCGAACAACAGGCGTATGCGCTGATTTCCCTCTTCCCGGTGCCTCCGTTCGGCCAGGAGCGAACCGAAGGCCTGGACAGACTCAAAGAGCAAACCCTGTTTACCCTGCAAACCCCGGTGTGCCCGGCGCGGGAACTGGCGTATGGACAACTGCTCGAGCAACAACGCAGCAGCACCCTGGCCGGGGCACTGCCTGGGGAGTTGAGCCAGTTGCCGGCAGATGAACGCCTGGCGCTCAAGCACCTGATACACGCGCAGATCAGCGCCCTGCATCGCTCGCAGCGACTGCTCGAGCGCGAGCTGGAACCCTTCGACGACTTCGGCCAGCGCCGCCTGGACCAACGCCTGCGCGAAGACTTCCAGCTTGAACACACCTGGTCGGTGCAACTGGACCTGCCCGATACGGTCAGCCAGGAGCGCGAATACCTGTCCGAATACGCGGGCCCGGGTACACCGTTCAAGTATGTGACGGTGCCCAGTACCCGCCGCAGCACCCTGTCATTGTTGCAACTGGCCCAGCAAAACATCGACCCGACGCTGGCCCAGCGCCTGACCTACATGAAGCTCGATGTCTCCGGCCCCAATGCCCCTGAAACCACCCGGCTGACCACCGGCCTGTCCCTGGAATACCTGAAGACCCTGGTCAAGGAGCTGGACCTCGCCGGGGCCTACGAAAGCTTGATCACCCGCACCTTCCTCGGTGATCCCGCGGCGGCGCCTTTCACCACGCAGCACCGTCGCGAATGCCTGGCCGAGCCCCTGCGCCTGATGCTCATGCTGCAAGGCAAACGCGCGCGGGCCCTGGGGCGATTCGACGACAACGATCTGCGGCTGCTGAACATCGCCATCGACGCCGACAACGCGGATGCCTGGCAGGTGGAAGACAAGAAAATCGTGCTGCTGCCGGCCACCCTGAGTGCGGGCGGTGAAGATACCGACTTCGGTCCGACCACCCTGTCAGGGGTCACCTTCATCCAGGAACAAATCTCCGGCACAACCCTGCTGTACCTGCCAAACAGCCCGGACAACCAGGACCTGCGGCGTTACGCGAGCCTGGAACTGGCCCGCAAGGCGCTCTACGACCTCAGCCTGGTCAGCGGCATGAGCGCCTACCTGGCAGGCCTGGCCATCAAGGGCGACACCGCCGCCCACCTAACCCGGATCGCCCAGGCCCAGCAACGGAATTTTGATCCGGTCTTTGCCGTCGGAACCCCGTGGCCGGCCACCACATCGCTGGCCACTCATTTGCTGAACGCCCATATGGGCCGCGTCATAGAAGCGCACCGCGCGACCTCGCGCTCCAACGCGGCCTTGTTGCTGGAGCAGAATGCGCTGCGCGCCGGGCTGATCTTCAACTACCTGAAAATCGCCCTGGGGCTGGTGCCTTTCGTGGGTTCGGTCGTCGCGTTGTATGACGCCTGGTCCAGTGCCAACCTGGCCACTGCTGCGTTCCTGCGCGGGAACGTCGGCCATGGCCTGGCCGAGGTCGAGGCGGTGCTGTTGTCGCTGATCGACTGCGCCATGGACATTCTGCCGGGCAGCCTCGTCCTGCCGGTCAACGCCCGCGCCGCCACGCGCCAGCGTCAATTGCGCCATCTGGCCAGCAGCGCCGCCAGCCTGCACCTGCCCTCGGTCACCCAGGCTCGGCGGGCGGCACAGCGTTTCGCCGGTTATGAATATGAAGGAGTGATCTCGCTGGCCGGGCTGCAACCGCAGACCCACGGTTTTTATCGCAATGTGTACCGGCATACCGAAGGCGACTTCATCGTGCGGCGCGGGCGCATCTATCAGGTTGAGCTGGCCGGCGATCCCCTGGACTGGCGCCTGAGCCCGACCCGCAGCAAAACCTACAAGCAGCCGATTGCCCTGGATGAAAACGGCGAATGGGACACTCACTACGGCGTCTACGGCAGCGCATTCAAGGGCGGCCTGGCGGGTGGCGGCAGCGTGCTCGGGCATATGGCCGAAGTGCTTGATCCGATCTGGCCCCAGTCGATCCGTGATTACTTGCCACGCTGGTGGACCGACCGCGCCCTGCGCCGCCAACAGGCGCTGGCCAACAGTATCAACAGCCGCGAAGACCTGATTGCGCTCTCCATTAACCGAACCGAAGAACTGATGGCCCGCACCGACAGCGCAGGCCCGGCGATCCGCAGAGCCTTCGAGCAGGACATCGAGCTGTACAGCCGCCAGTATCAGGAACTGACGGAGTTCGTGCCCTTTACCAGCGGCAACCGCCAGCGCGCGATCAGAGAGGACATGAGCCGCAATGCGGCGCGCCTGACCCTGACCACCCTGAACCGGGCGCGCTATCACTTCAAGCAGATCGAGGCACGGATCCTGGAGCTTGGAACCCATAACATGACCGCTATCTCCCCCGAGGTTTTCGACACCTTGGCAATCGTTCCCGCCATGCTGGAGATCCTGCGGCAGCGTAAAAGGATCAGCAGCGAGATTCTGCGTGACCTGGACCGGATCGATGCCGACTTTTCCCAGTTCAACCGCTGGTTCGATCAGGTTACCGATGCCGCCCACCGTACCCGGCTAAGCCCGATGCTGGAGCAATTCCGACGTACGCTCAATGACAGCTACCGCACGCACCTGAAATTCTTACACCGCTTCGATACCCTTGAGACTTACCCCGAAGTTGCCGAGCTGTCTTGGTTCTACTTGCGGGCCCAGGCCCGGGACAGCTACGCCAAAGTCAACCGGGCATGGGCTTCGCATTTTGAACTGCCCAACGCCAGCGCCAACATCACACAGCGGCGCAAGGTGCTGGAAGACTGCATACAGGCCTATGAACAATTCCGGCTGACCATCCGCACCTGGAACCTCGGTTACCCGCAGCATTTCGACCAGGCGCAACTCAGTGCGTTTTTCGTCGACATTGACCAGATGATCGAACTGGCTCGCCGGGCCATCAAGGAGTCGCCGGCAAGCCGCCCACCGGCCGGGCAACCTGTACGGCGGGTATTCGACACCGAGGACAATATTTCCCTGGTGGGCACCGAGAGCATCGACCCACAAACCCAAGCCACCACTTACCAGGTTGAGAGCGCCAGCGGGCGCGTCGAGACCTGGGTGAAGGGCCCCGGCGGCAAGTCCCGGCTCAAGGACAATGCCGCCTCGGAACCCGCGCCGCCGGAGTCCAACGTCAAGCCGTTCGTGGTGAGCGAAGCCAGGGCTCGCCTGGACAACGTCGGGCTGTACGAAAGCCGCGCCACCGCCTACACCGAGCAAAAAATGCTGCCGGTGGACCTCGAACACCTGCTTGTTAGTGAAGCGGCCGAGTTGAACCTGCGGGCCAATCGCCTGGAACGCCTGGACCCCACCGAGGACCTCGTGCGCCAACTGCGGGCCAAGGCCGCGGAGCTGACCATCAAGGGCCGCAACCTGCGAATCCGCCAGACCCTCGCCAGCAAAACCCCTACCGAAGGTTATCTGGACTACCTTCGCGAACAACGGGTGGTGGAGATTCGCAAGGGCGAACCGGCCCGCAACCTCAATGAAGGCAAGAAAGGACGGGCGGATTTTCTTCAGGAATACGTGATTCAGGACCTGACACAAACGCCGCCCGCCACCCTGTGGTACGCGCACTTTCATTACGACAAGGCCGGGGCGCAGTTCGACGAGTTCATCAAGGCCCACTTGAAGATTCCCGAGCAGCGCAACCTGGGTTTGCAATGGCAAGTCGCCCAGGCGCAAGCCGGGGCCGCGGTGGACCCTATCTGGCGCGGCAATATCGGGCGAGCGCTGGCCACCCGGCACTTTGCCGGGGTGTAAAGGCGGCGGGACTTGCGCACGACGGTCGACACACATAACAACATGAGACAAACTCAACCGATCCGAATTTGTCACAAGTTATATTCATGGAGACCCCGTGCTCGAAATCCGCCATCTCAAGACCCTGCACGCCTTGCGCGAAGCCGACAGCCTGGTGGAGGCCGCTGAGCGCCTGCACCTGACGCAATCAGCACTCTCCCACCAGTTCAAGGAACTGGAAGAGCGCATGGGCATGCAGTTATTCGTGCGCAAGACCAAGCCGCTGCGCTTCACCAGCGCCGGCCTGCGCCTGCTGCAACTGGCGGACGCCACCCTGCCCTTGCTGCGCGGTGCCGAACGCGACATCGCGCGCCTGGCCGGCGGCACGGCCGGGCGTTTGCACATGGCCATCGAGTGCCACAGTTGCTTCCAGTGGTTGATGCCGACCATCGACCAGTTCCGCGATGCCTGGCCGGAAGTCGAGCTGGACCTGGCCTCCGGCTTCGCCTTCGCGCCGCTGCCGGCCTTGGCCCGTGGCGACCTGGACCTGGTGGTGACCTCGGACCCGCTGGAGCTGCCGGGCATCACCTATGTACCGCTGTTCACCTACGAAGCCATGCTCGCCGTGGCCAACCAGCACCCGCTGGCGAACAAGCCGTACATCGTGCCCGAAGACCTGATCAGCGAAACCCTGATCACCTACCCGGTGGAGCGGGATCGCCTGGACATCTTCACCCGCTTCCTGGAACCGGCGGATGTAGAACCGGCCCAGGTGCGCACCTCGGAACTGACGGTGATGATGATGCAGTTGGTGGCCAGCGGTCGCGGCGTGTGCGGCATGCCCCATTGGGCGCTGCATGAATACAGCTCCCGGGGGTATGTGAAGGCCAAGCGGCTGGGGGAGAAAGGTTTGTTTGCCACGCTGTACGCCGGGATTCGCGCCGACATGCTGGACGCGCCGTACATGCGTGATTTTCTGCTGACGGCCAAGGACACCTCGTTTTCGACCCTGGACGGCGTCAGCGCCGTTCGCTGACCTGTAGCGGATACCTGTGGCGAGGGAGCTTGCTCCCTCGCCACAAGATCAGGCAGGGATCAGAGAGGCGCGGTAGAACGGCAGAATCAAATCCCGGGTCAGCGGCGCAAGCTGCAAACCGCCGTCGCCCGCCGGGTCGATCCAGCACACCTCTTCAATCTCGGCAGCCGGTGTCACAGGCACGTCGATGTGCACCTGGAACAATTCGGCCTGCACCACGAACCCCGGCTCATTCGCCGCCGGCGCCGAGAACTGCCCAAGGTACACAGCCGCCTCCGGATCAACTCGCAGGCCCAGTTCTTCGTGCAGCTCACGGGCCAAAGCCTCTGCGGGTTGCTCGCCGGCATCGATCTTGCCGCCCGGCTGCATGAAGGCCTGGGTGCCGCGCTTGCGTACCAGCAGGGTCTGGCCGTCGCTGCCGATCAGCAGGGCGGCGGCGATGCGAATGGTGGAGGTCATGAAAAGGTCGCCTTGAATACAAAGGCGCAAGGATCCCATGAACCGGTCTCACCCCGAAAGCAGTGCCTCATCCGGCTCCTTGATGAACACGCTGTACTTCGCCCCTTCCATGGCCTCGAACGCAATCAGCTTGTCCACCAGCGGCAGGTTCAACACCTTGCCGGCGTTGAGCAGCAGCATGCCGTTGTCGGCGTTGAGGTTGCGCGCCAGCACCATGCCTTCGGCCAGTTCGCGGGTGGTCAGGACCTTCACCGACGGGTCGCCCAGGGTCACGTCGCTGAGGAACGCGGCGCAGGCCTGGATGAAGTCCTCGACCATGTCCGGGTCGTAAAGGCGCCCGGCGTATTTGCGGATGTAGAGCAGCGCTTCGTCGCTGTTCATCTGCCGCTCAAGGATCAAGCCGCGTTGCAATTCGATGAAGTCCACCGCCAGTTTCAACAGGCGCGAACCTACAGGTATTGCTTCGCCCTTGAGGTGGTCGGGAAAACCGCTGCCGTCCCAGCGTTCCTGGTGGTGGCGGATCAAGCGTGCCGCGTCTTTCATCGGTTCCAGGGTCATCAGCAACGATTCGCTCTGGGCCGGATACGCCCGGTACCGCTCACGGTAGGTGCTGTGCAGCAGGTCGCTGGGAGAGACCATCATGTTGTCGCTCCAACTCAACTTGCCGATGTTGTAGAGCGCGGCGGCCATGGTCAGGTCGCGATTGCTGGCCTCATCCAGGCCGCGGCCGTGGCACCAGGTGCGCACCAGCTCGATGATCTGCCGGTTGGTTTGCTTGGCTCGGGGCAAGCGCAGGTTGGCCAGCAGCGAGAACACTTCGGTGCCGGTGGCGTAGCTGTGTTTGAGTTCTTCGTAGGCCAGGTCGAGCATGTCAGCGGTTTGCTGCAGCTCGCTGGTGCGTGAGGCCACGCGTTTTTCCAGGCTGGCGTTGAGTTGCTTGAGTTCGTCGTTCTGCTGGCGGGTCAATTGCTCCAGGCGCAGGCGCTCACGCTCGGAGTGTTGATGGGCCAGGGATTGCCGCAACGCCAGCAGCAGTTCTTCGTCTTTCCAGGGTTTGCTCAGGTAGCGGTAGATCTGCCCTTCGTTGATGGCCTTGATGATCAGCGTCAGGTCGGTTTCACCGGTCAGCAGGATGCGCACGGTGTGCGGGTAATCATGGTGGATCTGCGCAAGCAGGGTGGCGCCGTCCATGTCCGGCAGGCGCGCGGCACTCATCACCAGGTCGACGGGTTGCTGCGCCAGAATCGCCAGCGCGTGAGCGGCGTCGGTGGCGCTGCATAATTCAAAGGGTTCCAGGCGCAGCAACTGCGTCAGGCGGTCCAGCACGTCCGGGTGTGCGTCAATCAACAGCACCACCGGGCGGTCGGGATTTGCGAAGGTCACTGACTCTCCCATGGGGCACCTCGTATAGCGTCGATGTGCGTGTCCTACGGTCAAGGTAACAGCCTCCTGGCCATTACCCAGCAGTTTAGTCGGTTTTTCTTTGCAGTGATGGCCTTGCGACATCACTTCGTCAGATAGGCATAAAAAAGGGCCACTTCATTGAATGAAGCAGCCCTGAGGTAACGCGCGGTGCATCACGCCTCGGCGGTTTTACCGGCCGAACCAAACGACGCAAATCGCTTGTTGAAGCCGGCGATGCGGCCTTCGGACTGGGTCTTGCGCTGTTGGCCGGTGTACACCGGGTGCGAGGCACTCGACACGTCCAGGAGTACGTAGGGGTAAGTGTTGCCGTCGCTGTGTTGTTGCGTACGGTCGGTTTCCACGGTGGAACCGATCAGGAAGAAAACGTCGGCGGCGGTGTCATGGAACAACACGGTGCGGTAGTCGGGGTGGATACCAGGTTTCATAAGGCCTCCGGGGCGTCTGGGTGAACATCAAGTGTTATACAGTAACACAAATGATGCACCCAAACGAGAACCGATTGCAATAAGAATAGATCCCGAGCTTCTATGCGGCTTCCTGAAAGTCCATTTCCGGGGGCTGCCGGGAGAAGCCCCGCGTCAGGAAACCCAGGTACACCAGGCCAATCGCCAACCAGCTCAGGCCCAGGTAAATCGCCAGGTGATCAAGGCTGACCATCAACCACAAATCCGCCACCAGGCCGATGGTCGGGAACACCAGGAACAGCACCAACTCCCGCAAACCGCGCTGCTTGGCACCGATCCAGTAGTGGAAGATCACCGACAGGTTCACCAGGCTGAAAGCCAGGAACGCACCGAAGTTGATGAACGAGGTGGAGGTGGTGACGTCCAGTCTCAACGCCAGTAACGCAACCACCGCGCACAGCAGGATGCTGTTGACCGGCGTACCGAAGCGCGCGTGCAAGGTACCGAAGAACGACTTGGGCAACACCCCGTCGCGCCCCATCGCAAACAGCAACCGCGAACCACTGGCCTGCGCTGACAGCCCCGAGGCGAACTGGCCGACGATCAGGCCGATCAGGAAGATCGACACAAACAGGTCGCCGCCAATGTTGCGGGCAATCTCGTAGGCGGCAGAATCCACGTCGGTGAACTCGAACGATGGGTGGGCGATCTGCACGAAGTACGACACACCGACGAAGATCAGCCCGCCGATCAGGGTGATCAGCATGATCGCCCGGGGAATCGTGCGGCGCGGGTCGCGGGTTTCTTCGGTCAGGGTGCTGACCGCGTCAAAGCCCAGGAACGAATAGCAGGCGATCGCCGCACCGCTCATGATCAACGGCATTTGCATCTGGCCGTTGAAGAACGGGGTGATGGTCCACAGCGGCTTGCTCGCATCACCGCCGATGTAGTGGATGCACAGCGCGACGAAGGCGACCAGCACCAGGAACTGCACCAGCATCAGCAAGGCGTTGATGCCGTTGGCGAGTTTCAGGCCGATGATGTTGATCACACTGGTGACCCCGATAAACGCCAGTACCCAGACCCATTGCGGCACGGCCGGGAAGGCCGAATGCAGGTAGGCCGCGCCGATCAGCCAGATGGCCATGGGCAGGAACAGGTAGTCGAGCAACACCGCCCAACCGGCGATAAACCCGAGCTTGGGGCTGATGGCCTTGCGCACATAGCTGTAGGCGGACCCGGCCACCGGGAACGCCGAGGCCATGCGGCCGTAGCTCATGGCGGTGAAGAACATCGCCACCAGGGCGGCCAGGTAAGCGGCCGGGACCATGCCGGCGGTGGATTGCGCCAGGATACCGAAGGTGCCCAGGACAATGATCGGTGTCATATAGGCGATGCCAAACAGCACCACCGACCCTAACGACAGGGTGCGTTGCAAACGAGCCATGAGCGATTCTCCGCGCAATTATTAGATTTATGGCAGAACTGAAGTCGGTGCAGCGAACGCAATAATTTTTATGGTTGAAGCAGCTTTTTGGTGAAATGCAGCTTCTGTGGCGAGGGGGCTTGTCCCCCGTTGGGCTGCGAAGCGGCCCCAGAAAAAGCGGGAGCGCTTCGCACTCCAACGGGGGACAAGCCCCCTCGCCACAACAGCATCCTTGCCACGAGACCCGTGTCAGGGTTTGGGGATCAACAACTCCCGCGTCCCGTCCTCGCGCTCAATCACCTCCCCCGGCAATTTCAAGCGCTGGTCATCCAGGTAGCGATAGTCCTGTCGCGCCGCCGCCAGTTGTCCCAGGTCCAGTTCAACGCTGAACTGCCCTTCCCCGCGCCCGGCTTCAAACAGCAAGCTGCCGAACGGGTCGACCAGCGCACTGCCACCGGCGAACATCAGGCCGTCATCGCCCTCTTCCACTCGGTTGACCATCAGCGCGAACGCCTGGTTTTCCTGGGCGCGGGCCATGATCGCGGTGCGGTGGGTGGGGCCGTACGGGTCCATGTTGCCGTTGGTGACGATCAACACTTCAGCGCCCAACTGCGCCAGGGCCCGGGCGGTTTCCGGGAATTCGATGTCGTAACAGATCAACAGGCCAACTCGCACGCCGTTCCACACGCAGGTGGCGTAGCGGTCACCCGGGGTGAAGACGCCGCGGTCCGAGGCCCACAGGTGGGTCTTGCGATAGCGCAGGGCGATGCCGTCCGGGGTGATCATCAAGGTGGTGTTATAGAATTGGCCCGCGTCGCTCTCGGCCATGCCGATCACCACGGCGATATTGCGCGCACGGGCAGCCTGGATAATCGCCTGCACGGTCGGGCCGTCCACCGGCTCGGCCACCTCGGCCACGGTGCCGGCGGTCGGGAAGCCCATCAGGTGGGTTTCCGGGAATACGACCAATTGGGTATCCGCCGCACACGCAGCAATTGCCGCCAACGCGCGCTCAAGGTTGTAAGCTGTGCCGTTATCGCGGCCTGCCAGCTGGGCAAATTCGACCTTCATGGTTATTCCTTGTTCTTTATCTGTGGCGCAGTATGCGCAGCCGCGAACACTCGGGAAATCACGCAGCCGGGTTAACCCTATGGGGGTAGATGCATGACATTGTCGCTGGAAGACATCGCCTGGCACCGTTCGGTGGGGCAGATGATAGACGCCCTGGACCAGCCGAATTTCTGGACGCAGCTTGTCCGGTTGCTGGACCAATATGTGCCGTTCGACAGTTGGGTGGTGTTGCTGTTCAGCAGCGAGCACAAACCCCTGGTGTTCGCCGAATGCCCGGGCCAGGACGGCGAACCCGACCATCTGTTCCAGGATTACCTCAACGGTTTATACCTGCTCGATCCCTTCTACATCGCCAGCCGCGAACACTCGCGCACCGGGCTGTTTCGCCTGGCCGAAGTGGCCCCGGAGCATTTCGAGCTGACCGAGTATTACCAGCGCTACTTCCGGCTGAACGTGGTGGCCGATGAAATCCAGTTCAATTGCCAGCAACCGGACGGGCGAACCCTGTGCCTTTCCCTGGGCTCCAAACAGCGCTTTGACCCACAGCAGATTGCCCTGCTGTCGCTGATCCAGCCGTGGGTGCTGGGCTTGCTGCGCCAACGCCTGCCCCATGAACTCAACCAGGTGAGCGCTCCGGAGCAGCCGATCCACAACGATGGCTGGGGCGCGCAACTCACCGCGCGCGAGCTGGATGTGGGCCGTTTGATGCTCAGTGGTTGCTCCAGCAAGGAAATCGCTCGTAAGCTGGAAATCTCTGTTGAAACCGTGAAAGTCCATAAAAAACACATGTACAGCAAGCTAGGGATCAAATCCCAGTCGGAGCTGTTCTCGATTTTTCTGCAGGCGCAAAACGCCTGATCGAGCCCTGTAGGAGCGAGCTTGCTCGCGAAAAACGTCAATGCACCGCGGTCATCCAGACAACCGCGCTATCGTTAACGACCTTCGCGAGCAAGCTCGCTCCTACAGGATAAAAACTAAGGAACCCTGTATGAGCCTGTCCTTGTTAAGCCGTTACGCGTTCTTTGCCGTCTGCGTCATTTTCACCCTCGCCAGCATGCCGTTTATCGAACACGAATGGCTGTGGCCGATCGCCGTGGTGACCGGCATCCTTAGCCTGATCGGCATTTTCGACCTGCTGCAAAGCCCCCACGCGGTGCGCCGCAACTACCCGATTCTGGGCAATATCCGTTACCTGGTGGAAGGCATCCGTCCGGAAATCCGCCAGTACCTGCTGGAATCCGACAGCGACGCCCTGCCCTTCTCCCGGGCCCAGCGCTCGCTGGTCTATTCCCGCGCCAAGAATGAAAGTGCCGACAAACCCTTCGGCACGCTGATCGACGTTTACCAGTCGGGCTTTGAGTTTATCGGCCACTCCATGCGCCCCGCGCCGCTGAGCGACCCCAGCGCGTTTCGCGTGATCGTCGGCGGCCCGCAATGCAAGCAGCCCTACTCGGCCTCGGTGTTCAACATCTCGGCCATGAGCTTCGGTTCGCTGAGCGCCAACGCGATTCGCGCGCTCAACCAGGGGGCCAAGCTCGGCAACTTCGCCCATGACACCGGTGAAGGCAGCATCAGCCCCTATCACCGGGAAAACGGCGGCGACCTGACCTGGGAGCTCGGCAGCGGCTACTTCGGCTGCCGCACCAGCGCCGGCCTTTTCGACCCGGAACGCTTCGCCGTGCAGGCGCAGAACCCGCAAGTGCGGATGATCGAAATCAAGATGAGCCAGGGCGCCAAACCGGGCCACGGCGGGATCCTGCCCAAGCACAAGGTCACCCAGGAAATCGCCGACACCCGCGGCATCATGATGGGCGAGGACTGCATCTCGCCGTCGCGCCACAGCGCGTTTTCCACTCCCATCGAAATGATGCACTTCATCGCCCAGCTGCGTGAACTGTCGGGCGGCAAACCGGTGGGCTTCAAGTTCTGCCTGGGCCACCCGTGGGAATTCATGGGCATCGCCAAGGCCATGCTCGAAACCGGCATCCTCCCGGACTTTATCGTGGTGGACGGCAAGGAAGGCGGCACCGGCGCCGCGCCGGTGGAGTTCACCGACCACATCGGCGTGCCGCTGCGTGAAGGCTTGCTGTTCGTGCACAACACCCTGGTGGGCTTGAACCTGCGGGACAAGATCAAGCTCGGCGCCAGCGGCAAGATCGTCAGCGCGTTCGACATCGCCAGCGTCCTGGCCATCGGTGCCGACTGGGCCAACTCGGCGCGGGGCTTCATGTTCGCCATCGGCTGTATCCAGTCGCAAAGCTGCCACACCAACAAATGCCCCACCGGAGTGGCCACCCAGGACCCGTTGCGCCAGCGCGCACTGGTGGTGCCGGACAAGGCCCAGCGCGTGTTCAACTTCCACCGCAACACGCTGAAGGCCCTGGCCGAAATGCTCGCTGCCGCCGGTCTCGACCACCCTTCGCAACTGTCGGCCAAGCACCTGGTGCGGCGCATGTCGGCCACCGAGATCAAGTTGTTTTCGCAGCTGCATGTGTTCCTGAAACCTGGCGAATTGCTCACCGGCGAAGTGAACGGCGAGTTTTATTCGCGCATGTGGCAGATGGCGCGGGCGGACAGTTTTGAGCCGAATGAAATCGCCGCGGCCTGAGCCCGCATTGAACAACCCCGCTGAACCGGACCACCGAACGGCATCGTTGAAACAAGGAGCTTCACCATGCCGTTACTCGACTTCACCGCCCTTGCCGCCCAACTGCCGGACACCTGGAAATCCACCCGCGTGGGCCAGGTCGGCCCGGCGCGGATCAAGGTGCTGCGCATGGATGCACAGGCTTATGAAGAAGAAACCCACGACTACAACGAAGGGCTGTTGGTGATCGACGGCCTTTTGCGCCTGTCTATTGGCGAGGAGGCCATCGACGTCGGCGCCGGTCAGATGTACCTGGTTGAAGCCGGCATCGCCCACGCGGTACTCGCCGGCAGCCAAGGCACGCTGGTGATCATCGACGTTTAAACAAAGCGATGAGACATTCAGCAAAAAACTCAGCTTTGCAATTGCTTACAAATACCGCCAACCTGCGCCCGCCCGACGTACGGCTCGACTGAAGCCGTCGTCCACTTGTCATTACTAAACCCCTTGTTCAAGAGCCCGCTGCCATGTTGAACGGACGCGACCCGCGCATCGATTTTTTTCGGGGCCTGGCGTTGATCTTTATTTTCTGGGATCACGTGCCCCACAACCCTCTGGGCCAGATCACCTTGCGCAACTTCGGTTTCAGCGACGCGGCGGAGGTCTTCGTGTTCCTGGCCGGTTATGCGGCCGTGCTGGCCTACGGCAAGATTCTGCAGCGCGACGGTTATCTGATCGCCTGCGTGAAGATCTGGCGGCGCACCTGGGTGCTGTACGTGGTGCACATCTTCTTGCTGGCGATGCTGATGGGCATCGTGTTCTTCGCCAACAGCCATGTGGAAACCCGCGACCTCGTTGAAGAGATGGGCCTGACGCACTTCGTCACTCATCCCCAGCAAGCCCTGGTGGATGAACTGCTGTTGCGCTTCAAACCCAACCTGATGGACCCGTTGCCGCTGTACATCGTGCTGCTGGGTTGCCTGCCGCTGGTGTTGCCGCTGCTGTTGCGCAAGACCTGGGCGGTGGTGGCTGTTTCGCTGGCGGTGTACTTGCTGGCGCCGCACCTGGGCTGGAACCTGGCGGCGATTGCCGACGGCGTGTGGTATTTCAATCCGGTGACCTGGCAGTTGCTGTTTGTGCTGGGCGGCGCGGCGGCGATTCATGCCGGGCAACCCCGCCCTGTCGAGACTCGGCGCCTGTTGCGTCAGCCGTTGTTCGTCGCTGCGGCGGTGTATGCGCTGGTGGCGGGGGTTCTCACGCTCTCGTGGCGCTGGCCGGAAATCCACGACGCGCTGATGCCGTCGGCGCTCAGCGACCTGCTGTACCCCATCAGCAAGACCGACCTGTCGCCCGTGCGTTTGCTGCACTTCCTGGCCCTGGCCTATGTCACCGCCAAGCTGTTGCCTGGCCACGCCTGGACGCAAAACTGGCTGGCGCAGCAAACCTGCCGCATGGGCCGCTACTCCCTGGAGGTGTTCTGCCTGGGGGTGCTGCTGGCACCGCTGGCGGACATGATCAATGCGATCACCGGCGATGCCTTCGCCATGCAAATCTTCACCGCATTGGTAGGCGCCGGGCTGATGGCGCTGCTGGGGGCCTGGCTGGATTTGAACAAGCGGCTCACCCAACCGGCGCCTCCCGCCACCGCCTGAAAAACGAAAAGCCCCGTAAGGGGCTTTTTGTTGAGCGCAGGAAACTCAACTCGCGGTGCGTGCCGCCGCTTGAGTCGGCTGCAACTTGAACACGTAGAACAACACCGTCAGCAGCACCAGGAACACCGGCCCCACGTAGAGCGCCACACGGGTGTCCGGGAAGTACGCCATCAGGCCCACCACCAGCACCAGGAACGCCAAGGCCAAGTAGGAGCTGACCGGGTACAGCCACATGCGGTATTTAAGGCCGTCACGTTCGGCCTGGGTCAGGCTCTTGCGGAACTTGAGCTGGGCCAGGAGGATCATCAGCCAGGTCCAGATCGCGCCGAAGGTAGCGATGGAAGTGACCCAGACGAAGACTTTTTCCGGAACCATGTAGTTGAGCAGCACGCCCAGCAACAGCACGAAGATCGACAGCAGCAGCGCCTTGCGCGGCACGCCGTTGCTTGAGGTGGTACCGAACGTGGCCGGGGCCTGGCCGTTCTGCGCCAGGCTGTAGAGCATGCGCCCGGTGCTGAAGATACCGCCGTTGCACGACGACAACGCTGCGGTGATCACCACGAAGTTGATGATGCCGGCGGCGGTCTTGATACCCAGGCGCTCGAAGGTCATCACGAACGGGCTACCCTGGGTGCCGATTTCGTTCCACGGGTAGATCGACAGAATCACGAACAACGCACCGACGTAGAACAGCAGGATGCGCCAGAACACCGAGCCGATGGCACTCGGGATGGTCTTCTGCGGGTTCTTCGCTTCACCGGCGGTGAGGCCGATCATCTCCACGCCCAGGTAGGCGAACATCACCATCTGCAGGGACATCAACACACCCTGCACGCCATTGGGCATAAAGCCGCCGTGGGTCCACAGGTTGGAAATGCCCAGGGCCACGCCATCGTTGCCAAAGCCGAACGCGATGATGCCGACGCCGCCGATCACCATGGCGATGATGGTGACGATCTTGATCAGTGCGAACCAGAACTCGAACTCACCGAAGGCCTTGACCGCGATCAGGTTGATGGTGCCCATGCTGATCAGTGCTGCCAGGGCCCAGATCCAGCGGGGTGTATCGGGGAACCACACGCCCATGTACACGGCGACGGCCGTGATTTCTGCCACGCAGGTCACCAGCCACAGGAACCAATAGTTCCAGCCGGTGAGAAAGCCCGCCAGCGGGCCGAGGTAATCCTGGGCGTAGCGGCTGAACGAACCGGCCACCGGGTTGTGCACGGCCATCTCGCCGAGGGCGCGCATGATCACCAGGATCGCCAGGCCGCCGATGATGTACGACAGCATGATCGCCGGGCCGGCCATTTCAATGGCCTTGGCCGAGCCGAGGAACAGGCCGACGCCGATGCATGCACCGAGGGCCATCAGGCGAATATGCCGTTCGCCGAGTTCGCGTTTCAGCGGACCGCCCTGAGCGGTCTCGCCGTGGGGCAGATGATTGCCAGCTGGCATAGGGATACAACCTCGTCTTGTTATTGGATATGAGCCACCGAGTCCGGGGCGTCATGGCGGGTCTGCCATGGCGTACCGTTGCCGGATCACCTTTTGGGTAAAACGGTCTGGCCGGGCCAGATCAGCGGGGGTGCAGTATAAAAAGCTAAACCCAGGGGTTTTCACTCTATAAACGGCAAGATTCAGCGGGAACTCTCGGTAAAGGCGCCTTTTGCGGAGGAGCATCACCTGGTTAGCGTAGGAATCATCGCCACCAAACGGCGGCGAGTATTGCACGGTAATGGTGCAGCGTCATGCCCCTACCTTTGGCGGGTTTACGGGTGGGGGAGGCTCTAGCTCGACGGTTTGGGGTTATGTGGCGGGGTTATCTGTGACGAGCGGGCTTGTCTGTGGCGAGGGGGCTTGTCTGTGGCGAGGGGGCTTGTCCCCCGTTGGGCTGCGTAGCAGCCCCAAAACCTGCCATAAGTTCTATCCAGAAAATGCGGTGTCTTTACTGGGGCTGCTGCGCAGCCCAACGGGGGACAAGCCCCCTCGCCACAGACAAGCCCGCTCGCCACAAATCTACCTTCGAGAAACACGCCGACACTGAACTGCAAGAGAGCACTCCACAGCAGCTGCTAACGTCAATTGACTACTTCCCCTCAAGGAGCAAAGGAATGCTTCATCAACCCAACTCTCATCTGTTACGCCGTGGTCGACATTCAGAATCTGGCCGTCCTTATCTGATTACCGCCGTGGTTCACAACAGGCAACCCCTGTTCAAAGACTTCCATTTGGGAAGACTACTGGTAGCAGAATTCAGGAAGACCCATGAATTGGGAATGGTCGACTCTCTGGCATGGGTCGTCATGCCTGATCACTTTCATTGGCTATTTGAGCTGCAAGGCACAACGTTGTCGCAGGCTGTGGGACGTACCAAATCCCGCAGCACCCTCACCATTAATCGCGCACGCGGCAGCAAAGAACGATTCTGGCAACTTGGCTACCATGACCGAGCAGTGCGTAGCGATGAAGACCTTCGCAAAATTGCCCGCTACATCATCGCCAATCCTCTGCGAGCGGGCCTGGTCGAACATATTGGTGACTACCCACTATGGGACGCAGCCTGGCTCTGATTTTTCCTGTGTGGAGAGGGCTTGTCTGTGGCGAGGGGGCTTGCCCCCCGTTGGGCTGCGCAGCAGCCCCAGTAAACACACCGCATTTCTTCAGGAAGATCTTCATGGCAGGTTTTGGGGCTGCTGCGCAGCCCAACGGGGGACAAGCCCCCTCGCCACAAACAGCATCACACTCACAAATCCCCCCCACTCGCCCACCACCGTCTAAGCTTCAACCAAGTCCGATCAATCTACGTAAATGGATCAATCGACTATGGGCGCTTTATGGCAAAACGCTTCGACCAAGGCTGCGGTATCCACCGATAGCCCGGATGAACAGCCGTTGCCACAAAGCCCTCCTCCCCGCCGACGGTTGTGGTGGCGGCTGTTCTGGCTGGTGCTGCTGATTGCGCTGATCGCCCTGGGCTTTGCCGCCCTGCGGGAAATGCGCACTTCAAGGTTGCAGGCCAAAACCTTCTCCGACATTGCCTCAACCCTCACCTACCAAATGCATTCGGGCCCCAGCGATGCGCGGGTTTACCCTGGCGCCGGGCCCTTTGACAAGCGCCTGGGCTACAGCGCCCTCGGCGAGTTCCTGCCGCGCTTGATCAAGCGTGACTACCTGATCCAGGCTCAAGCGCGCTTCTCTCCCGACCTGATGGCCTACGCCCAGCGCGGCCTGTTCGTGCCCTACCCGGAAAAGATCCAGGCCGGCCTGACCATCACCGATTGCCGCGCCGCGCCGCTGTATCAGTTCACGTATCCACAACAGTTCTACCCAAGCTTTGCGGCGATCCCGCCGGTGGTGGTCAGCAGCCTGCTGTTTATCGAAGACCGCGACCTGCTGGACCCGAAAAACCCGCAACTCAACCCGGCCGTGGATTGGCCGCGCTTTGCCAAGGCCGCCTGGTCCCAGGTGGCGAAGCTCTTGCACCTGCCCGGCCAGACGGCAGGCGGCAGTACCCTGGCCACGCAGCTGGAAAAATACCGCCACTCGCCCGACGGCCTGACCCTGTCCGGCGGCGAGAAAATCCGCCAGATGATTTCTGCCAGCGTGCGCGCATATCAGGACGGCCCGCAAACCCTTGCCGCTCGCCAGGACATCGTGCGCGACTACCTCAACAGCGTGCCCCTGTCGGCGGTACCCGGCCATGGCGAAGTGCACGGCATGGCCGAAGGCTTGCGCGTGTGGTACGGCGCCGACTTCAACCAGACAAACGCGCTGCTCATCGGCACCGACCCCAAACAGCTGCCGCAAAAGGGTCTGGCGTTGCGCGAGGTGCTGTCGCTGATGATCGCCCAGCGTCGCCCGTCTCACTATCTGTCCAAGGGCCACAAGGAACTGGCGGACCTCACCGACAGCCACATCCGCCTGCTCGCACAAAACAACGTGATCGACCCGGCGCTGGCCAGCGCAGCCCTCGCCAGCAAAGTCACCTACCGTGACTGGCAGCAACAACCGACGATCCAGCCAATCGAAACCAACAAGGGCATCAGCGTCGCCCGCACTCGCCTGGCCGCCCTGCTCAACCAGCCGCTGTACGACCTCGACCGACTCGATCTTTCTGCCACGAGCACCTTGCAAGCCGACCTGCAAAGCCAGGCCAGCACGTACCTCAAGCAACTCGCCGACCCCGCCTTCGCCGCGCAGATCGGCCTGCTCGGGCCCACGCTGCTGACGCCCGCCAGCACCGCTCAGGTTCGCTACAGTTTCAACCTCTACGAGATGACACCCGACGGTGCCCGCGTGCGCGTGCAAACCGACAGCACCGACCAGCCATTCGACATCAACGAAGGCAGCAAGCTGGAACTGGGTTCAACCGCCAAGCTGCGGGTGATGACCACCTACCTGCAAATCGTCAGCGAGCTGCACGACAAATACGGCGCGATGCCGGCTGCCCAGTTGCGCAAGATTCCGGTGGACGACCAGGACCGCATCACCCGCTGGGCCCTCGATTACCTGATCCAGAACAGCGACCGCAACCTGCCGGCCATGCTCGACGCCGCCCTCAATCGCCAATACTCGGCCAACACCGGCGAAGGCTTTTTCACCGGCGGCGGCATGCACCACTTCCACAACTTCCGCAGCCAGGACAACGGCCGCAATCCCACCTTGATCGAGGCCCTGCGCGAGTCCATCAACCTGCCGTTCATTCGCTTGATGCGCGACCTGGTGCGCTACACCACCTACCAGGGCCCGAACAACAGCGCCGAGTTGCTCAAGGACGACAACGACCCGCGCCGCCAGGAATACCTGGCCCAGTTTGCCGACCGCGAGGGCACTACGTTCCTGCTCAAGTTCTGGAAAAAGTACCGCAACAAAGATACCCAGGCGCGCCTCGATACTTTCCTCGATGGCATGCACCCCACCGCCATCCGCCTGGCCGCCGTACACCGCTACCTGCTGCCCAACGCCAGCCAGGCGAGTTTCAACAGCTTCGTCCGCTCGCACTTGAGCAGCGTCAAAAGCCCTGAAAAACTCACCGACGAGCGCCTCGAAAAGCTCTACCAGAATTACGGCCCCGGCGCCTACGACCTGCCTGACCAAGGCTATATCGCCAAGGTTCACCCGCTGGACCTGTGGCTGATGGGCTACCTGCTGAACAACCCCGACGCCACCTTCACCCAGGCCACCGCCGCCAGTGAACACGAGCGCCAGGAGGTTTACAGCTGGCTGTTCAAGAGCCGCCACAAGAGTGCCCGCGACAGCCGCATCCGCACCATGCTGGAGATCGAAGCCTTCCTCGATATTCACCAGCGCTGGCAAAAAGTCGGCTACCCCTTCGACCATCTGGTGCCGTCGCTTGCCACGGCCATCGGCAGCTCCGGCGACCGCCCGGCGGCCCTGGCGGAACTGGTGGGGATCATCCTCAACGATGGCGTACGCCAGCCCACCCTGCGTATCGACAGCCTGCGCTTTGCCGCCGACACCCCGTACGAAACCCGCTTGGTCAACGACCCCAATCGCGGCAAGCGCGTGATGCCTTCCGAGGTGGCCACGGCACTCAAGGGGGCGCTGTCCCAGGTGGTGGACGCCGGCACTGCACGGCGCGTGTCCGGCAGCTTCAAACTGGCGGACGGTACGCCGTTGGCCATGGGCGGCAAGACCGGTACCGGCGACAACCGGATCGAAGCCATCGGCGCCGGCGGGCGGATTCTCAGCTCCAAGGCGATCAACCGCACGGCGACCTTCGTGTTCTACATCGGCGAGCATCATTTCGGCACGCTGACCGCCTTCGTCCCCGGCGCTTCGGCCCAGGGTTTCAAGTTCACTTCGGCGTTGCCGGTACAGGTACTCAAGGGCATGGCGCCGATTCTTACGCCCTATCTGCAACCGGGCAACAACAGCTTATGCAGCGTGCGCTGATGGGCCTATCCCTGCGCTTTTCACTTGCGGATTACTGAGGGATCCGCCGCGGTTTCCACCCACTATTCAAACTTATCCGCAGCCGTGCCGGTGCATAGACTCAAGCCTTCTTTTTGAGCTCTACAGGTTGCCCCCATGGCCGACATACCCGACCAGTCCCTGCACCACGCGTTTATCGAAAACGCCCTGCCGCACTGGCTGAAAACCACCTCGCCACTCCGCCTGCGCGCACTCAACGACGTCGCCCGCCAAGGCATCCGCCACTATCCCCATGCCAGCGCCAACCAGCATCAAGCGCTCAAGCCCGCGATCGCCGCACACTGGCAGCAGCAGGCTGCGATGGACCAGCGATTCCAGGCATTGACCGACGTGTACGCCTTCGCCGAACCGCTGCTGAAAAATGCCTTGAAGGCCTATGGCGAGATCGACGTCAGAACCACCTGCCTGCGGCTGTATGCCAGCGCCAAAGTTGCCTGGTGGGTGCACGATTTCAATCGTGGGGAGCAAAGCAAAACCCTGTCGCTGCTGGACGTCGCGCTGGCCAACTTTGCCGCCTCGGACACCTTCGTCAATTACGCCTTCCTGTCCGCCGAAGACCCACGCGGGCAGCGGGATACATTGACCTTGCGCCACTCCATCACCGGCGCCGTATTGACCGCTGAACAGTTCAAGCACATCTGCCGCACCCTGGACCTGGGCGCCCGCTACCAGAAAAGCCTGCGCCAGGCCCTGGGGTTCTATGACCCGGCGGTGACCCGGACCGTGCGCCTGCAGATGATTGCCACTCAGAAGACTGCCCTGGGTACAGCGGCGCACCTGGCCTTGATCAACCGGGACATCGACGCCGATGCCCACGGCGCCGTGCTCGACCTGATCGCCGGCCGCGTCGCGCTGCTGGACGGTCAGGCGCTTGGATGCCATACCCTGAGCCTGATGAACACGGCATTGACCGGCATCCTGTTGCTGTTTGTCCCGCAGCCCACCCGGCCCGTCGGCAAGGTGCTGGTGTACATCCCCGCAGACCCCGAACACCCTCTGAAGCAATACCCTTCGCCTGCGGCCTTCCTCAGCCACCTCACGGAAAAACTGCGGGACAGCCAGCGCTACCAGACCTTCTTCAGCCAGTTCATCGACCACGCCAGGCGCGGTGAATTCTTTGCCGGGCTCAATACACGCTTGAGCCGTGTGCGCTGGCATCAAACCGCCCACACCGACCCGCGCCCCAGCTGGCGCGACACCCCGATCACCCAGCCAAACCTGCAATTCAGCGTGCAGGCTATCGGTGACGATCACGTCAATCGCTCAACGCTCGCCGCCGAAAATGACCTGTGGAATTACCAGTATCGCCTCAAGTTGAACAAGATCGTCAACGATGCCCTGGACATCGCCGTGCCCACCGCCACCGCCGACCGCCACGCGCGCTGGGCCTGGTGGGACAACCTGGAAAAAATCCTCGGGGATATCTTCAATGCGGCGCTGCTGGTGCTGACGCCCTTCGTGCCGCTGCTGGGGGAAGCGATGCTCGCCTACAGCCTGTACCAGATCACCGACGAGGTGTTCGAGGGGATTGTCGATTGGGCCCAGGGGCGCGGTGCCGAGGCGGCGGAGCAAGTGGTCGCGGTGGCCGACAGCGTGATCCAGTTTGCCTTGTTCGGTGCTGCCAGCCAGTTGGGCCATGTCGCACGGCTCAAGCTCAGCCCCTTCGTCGAAGGCTTGCGCCCGGTGGTGCGGCCCGACGGCAGCACGCGCCTGTGGCACCCGGATATTGCGCCCTATGCTGTGAAACACCTCGACCAGCCGCCCATTGTCGACGGCCTGCACACCCATCGGGGCAAGCAGATCCTCGCGCTGCAAGGTGCTCACTTCGAAGTGCAGGCAGACCCTGAAACCGGCGACACGCGTATCGCTCACCCGGAGCGCGCCAACGCCTATCAACCCCTGGTGCGGTTCAACGGCGACGGCGCCTTCGTACATGAAGCCGAGCAACCGCGCACCTGGGACAGCGCCACGCTGATGCGCCGCCTGGGGCCGCGCACGGCGCCCTTCAGCAACCAGCAACTGCAGCAGATGCAACGCATCAGCGGTGCCGACGACGGTGTGCTGCGCAACCTTTACGTGCAAAACCGGCCGACCCCGCCGCTGCTGGAAGCGACCCTCAATCGCTATGAAGCCCAGCGCGCTGCCACACAGACCGTGCACACCATTCGCGCCGGCGCACCGCTGCCGCTGGATGCGACGTCCGCCTGGTTCGAGCAGACCATCACCGAGCTGCCGGGCTGGCCCCAAACCAAGGCATTGGAAGTGTTCGTGCGCTCGGACAAGAGCGGTGACTCCCACAAGTACGCCAACCCGCAGGCATCGCCGGCCGACACGCTGCAATTGAGCCTGGCCGAGGTGATGTCCAGCGAGTTGCCGGCGCGGGTGCTGGAGTTTCTCGATGAGCCGTCGATCAGGCACCTGCTGGGCGGCGACGTGCCGCAAGCACTGCGCGTGCAAACCTTGCGCGATCAACTGGCGGACTCGGTGGCGCGCCAGACCGGTGACATCGCCGACTACATCCATCAGGCCCGCCAGGTCAGCGCCGATCCCCATGGACGCCGTTTGCGCGAGCAGGTCAGCCCGCTGGACCGGCCGCTGGCCGACACCCTGCTGGCCGGCACAACCCCGGCCGAACGGCAAACCCTGGACCACCACGTACCGCTGCGCCTGCTCAATCAGGCCAGGGAACTGAGCTTCGCCCAGCACAGTGTCCAGGCCTACGCGGGGTTCTTCCCGCCCTGGGCGATCACCGAAGGTACCGAGCGCCTGGTGCTCAATACCCTCAAGCGCTACAGCGATGGCTTTGGCGACCTGCACCTGCAAATCCGCGATCGCCTGGTCAGCGGTACGCTGCGTTGTGAAGCCGGGCCGGCCGATGCCCGCCGGCGCCGGGTGCTGGTGCGCCAGAACGACATGGGCTACGAACTGTTCGATCAGCAGGGCCAGCGCCTGCATGGGCCGGATACCCTGTATGAATGCCTGTTGCGCGCGCTGTCCGAAGCGCAGCAACGTGAACTGGGCTACCGGCCCGGCCAGGGCGCCGGGCTCAAGCATTGGCTGATGGAAACCCTCGAACCCCTGGCCGAACGGCGCCGGGTGCTGGCCGAGCCACCGCTGCGCAGTACGGCAGATGTGCAGACCACCACCCTGCTCGGCGGCGCGGCCCTCGGCGGGTTGCGCCGCGCCCAGGAGCACTTGGGCCAGGCCCGCGCCCGGGAGGTGCTGGCCAGTCTGTTCCCGACCCTGGAGGAGGAACGCCTGCAGCGGTTCCTCAATGAGATCGGCCCGGGGCTGAACAACGATGTCCTCAATCGCCTGGTCCTGCAGCGGCACAACCTGTACCGGGAGCTGGAGCAATGGAAGCGCCTGCCCGGCCCCCATCCCAAAAACAGCCGCATGGCCCGGGAGGAAAAACTGCGTAAAAATATCATTGCGCACAAACTCTATCGCTGCTGGGAAGACCGCCTCGCCGAGCACCGCGACGACTTGGGCCAGGTGCAGAGCGGCGCGAGCCTGGACCTCAGCGCCCTCGACCTGCCCGGCAGCCTGCCGCTGCTGGGCAATGGTTTCGAGCACGTCACCCAACTGAAGCTGGCCAACTGCATGTTCAACGACAGCCAGTGGCCCTTTCTGCAGGCATTCCCGTCCCTGCGGGAGCTGGACGTCAGTGCGAACGAACTGACGCGGCTGCCCGAGCCCATCGCCAACATGCGCTACCTGCGCGACCTCAACGTGGGGGAAAACCAGATCACGCTGCTCAACGGCGACGTTGCGCGCCTGAAAAACCTCAAGCACCTGCGCAACCTGAACCTGTACCGCAACCCGCTGACGCAGCCACCGAACATCTCGAAAATGCCGCACCTGCGCCGCCTGTTCCTGAGCCGCACCCCCATCACCCAATGGCCCACCGGGCTGTTTGCCCACCCACGGGAGGAGGGTTTCCTGCTGGACCTGAGCCAAACCCGGATTGATCATGTGCCAGCGCTCATGGCCGATAGCGCCGAGGCCCGGACCGTCGCCCATACCCGCCTGGACCGCAACACCCTGCTCAACGACCAGCGCCTGCTGTACGAGCAGTACCGCGAAGCCGCCGGACTGGACCCCAACCGCAGCTATGAGCCCCGTGGAGAGAGCGGCCCGTGGCTGGAACGGGTCAGGCCGCCGTTACTGGGCAGGCGCCAGGAGCTGTGGCAAGCGGTGGAGCGCGAGCACGGCTCCCAGGGTTTGTTCGAGGTGATCAAGGCCCTTGAAGCGCCCGACTTCTTCCAGCGGCCCCAGGACATGGACACCTATTGGGACAATCTTGAAACGTTGCGCGAGCGCGTCTGGCGTTTGCTGGAGGCGGCCCACAACGATACGGCGCTGCGTGAAAAGCTGTTCAAGATGGCCAGTTTTCCCGGCCTGTGCGCCGACGGCAGTGCACAGATTTTCAATGACCTGGGCATCGAAGTGCTGGTCAGCGAAGCCCAGCGTTACTCCGCCTCGGCCAGCGAGCGCGAGGGCAAACTGGTGACGCTGGCAAAGGGCAATGCACGGCTCAAGCAATTGAACCGCATCGCCAGCGAGGACATTGCCCATCGGCTCAAACCCGAAGCCGAAGGCGGCCTCGGCCAATGGCTGCGTTCGCAACGACGGGAGGGCGTGATGGGTAACGTGGACGACGTGGAGGTCTACCTGAGCTACCAGACCTCCCTGGCCAAGCGCCTCGACCTGCCCTGGCTGTCGGAACACATGCTGTACCGCGACACCGGCGACGTAAAACCCACGCAGATCGAACAGGCCTACAGCACGGTGCTGGAGCTGGGCGAAGGCGATGGCCTGGTCAACCAGATGTTGCTGGAGCCCTATTGGGAACAGTACCTGCACGACCACCACCCGAACACCCTTGAGGCCAATGCCCGGCATTTCGACGAACAATGCGCACGCCTTGATGAACTGCAGGAAGCCCAGGCCAGGCTGGCCCAGGCCAACGGCTTACCCGCCGAGCAGAAGGAAGCGTTGAGGCTCACGCTGATCGGCCTCGCCGACGCCCTGGGTGTACCGCACCCGCAGGTGCTGACCGGGCAACCCATGACGGACGACAGCTACAACCTGCTGCTCAACGAACTGGGCTACCGCGAAAAACAATGGATGCGCGAGTTGACCCACCAGGCTTTGGAACGCCACAGCCAACAACGTAACCGCGTCACGCGCCAGGTCTGACCGTATGGGTGTGTCATGGCACCCCCATTACCAGTACGCCGCTGCCGTTCAACGGCCCCTCGACAGGCAGGGACCCCGCCTGCTTAACCAGGGCGAACGTTACAACGTCGCTCCCGGAACTGTTGGTGATACGGGTCAGGAACGAGCCATTGACTCGAACCGCAGTCCCCTGACGGACAAGGGCCGTGCCCACGTTCGGATTGCTCATCACCAGCGCATTGGCGTTGAACGAGGACGGCGTGCCTTTGTAGGTAATGGTGATCGGCGTGGTAATCCCCGGGTCCGGGCACCGGTAGGTGAGCGTGCGATCGGTACGAACGGTGGTTGATACGGGGTCGGTGCCTATCGCCCTCTGGTGCACGTTGCCGAAGTTGATTTCGATCGGTTGGTTATTGTTGATCGTGCACGACGACGGGGAGATGGTGAAGTCGTTGTTGGCGATGTACGTAAGCTGCAGGCTCGTGGAAAAGGAATCGTAGTTGTTGGTCT
This sequence comes from Pseudomonas sp. D4002, assembly GCF_013385665.1. Taxonomy (NCBI): domain Bacteria; kingdom Pseudomonadati; phylum Pseudomonadota; class Gammaproteobacteria; order Pseudomonadales; family Pseudomonadaceae; genus Pseudomonas; species Pseudomonas sp. D4002. Next base: position 362,152 of record NZ_JACAPN010000015.1, on the reverse strand, counting down.
GGTCGAGACGTAACACGCCCAGAGTGTCACCTATTCGAATGTCGATCGGGTTGGTCGGGTTGTTGCGGATCAATATATAAGGGATGACATCGATCGAGATCGGAGACGTATTGTTAGGCATGGTCGCAATCCTGATACCCGCCTGGATAGGCGTGTTCCAATAACTGCCATTGATACGCAAGCCGGTCGTCTGGCTGACGAACTTCGGACCAGGCGACCAGGCCGGGCCGATCCTCGTCCCGGTGGCCCAGTAGTCCTGCCGTCCATCCGGGGTATAGCTGTCCGGTTCAAACCGGCATTCGATCCTCACCCCGGACAGGAGAATGCGCGGCTCATTCACCTCCAGCCGCACATTCACCGGAACCTGCAGGTTCAACGTCCCGCCAATGCTCACCCGTTGCCAATTGCCGCCATTGACCCGGCAATCAGCCGCTTTCACGGTCGTCGTGACGCCAGCCAGGGCAAGCAGCACAACGGCTCCAAATAGTCGTTTCATGTTGTTCTCTTTCATCCCATGCATAACGGTTTAGCGTTACGGATAATCCAGCGTAAACGTCGAAGTCACACGGTAGCTGCCGTGCCCGATGGTCTTGTCCCGCAGGGCATCCGGCTCACCCTGCACATAGGCCTTGAGCAGGATGACGTTGTTGCCGGGGCTCAATTTCTGTTCGTCGCCGACCTTGTTCACCGGCACCGGCTTGTCGCTCAGTGTCTCCAAACCCAGCCCGATACCAGAGGCACCGCTGCCACCGTCCAGCGCGAACAAACCGGGCAGCGCGCGGTTTTCCGCACCGTTGAACAGGATGGTCACCGAGTCGCTGATGGTGGTATTGCAGTCATCCAGGTGCAGGGTGAAACGTTTGCCCACTGAGCGTGTGTTGATGTAGAGGTGCTTGCTGGTCAGGTCCCACAGCTCCAGGGTGATGGCTTCATCGCCCGGGCGGATGGTGCAGGCCTGTTCCACCAGGTTGCCCTTGAACCTCAGGTTGTCCACCGCCTGCGCCGTGGCCGCCAGGCCGAAGGTCAGCAGCAGGACCAGCCCCTTATGAATCATTGCGTGTCGCATACACTCGCTCCTACTGGTATTCAGCCAACAGCGTGGCCACCGCCGTGAACCCTTGGGCCTTCAGGACCGAACCCGGCCGTTTGACCGGCACCACTTCCAAGGTCGGCGGTGCCGCCAGGCTGATGTCCAGCGGCGTGTTGAGGCGAAACGGCGCGTTGTTCTGATACAGCCGAATGCCCAGGTCAGGCGCAGTGGTCTGCAGGGCCGCGTTATCAAAGCTTGTCTCTGCGCCCTTGACGCTCAACTTCAATAGCCACGGCAGCGTGGAGGCGCCGCAGCGGATGGTGTAGCCGACGGCCCTGCGATATTTCACGCCATCAACACGCTTGGTGCCGACATCCCCGAAATCGACTTCAATCGTGCTGCCCGAATCAATCGTGCAGGGCGGCGGCTCGTTCAGCGTTCCGTTGAACGTCAGGTTGGCCGACGCAGCACTGAAAAAGCCGAAGCAACACAAGCCGAGCAACGTTCGCTGTGGCCAACATTTCATTGATCGTTTCCTCATTATTGGTACTCGATCACGAGGGTGGCGGCGGTCGCAAATGCCCCGCCCGTCAGCGTGCTGCCTGCGCGCTTGACCGGCACCGCCTGCACGGCCGGAAAGGTCGGATGGGTAAACCTGAGCGGCGTGTTCAGCGGCCAGTCCGCCCCATTGGCGAAGAGCTTGACCCCCAGGTCGGTCTTGGGGGTCGAGAGCACTTTGTTATCAAACCCGGCTGCCGCGCCCTTGAGTTCCAGGGTCATCGCGTTGCTGTAAACGGGAGGACTGCAGGTGACGGTATACGGCACGTCCCGTCGATAATTCACGCCATCAATCCGTGACGTCAGCAGGTCATTGCCGAACGGCACATTCAGCGTGCCGCCGCTGTTAATCACGCACGGTGGAGGTGCAATGATGGTCGCGCGGATCGTCAGGTTGGTATCGGCCTGCACGCCCTGGCTGACCGCCCACAGCAGTCCCGCACCGATAAAAATGGCCCACGGGCCGGTTAACCTGGTCATTGTTCTGCCCTTACTCATAATTGAGCCTGAAATCCACCACGGCCCGGAATGCACCGCTGGTCAGGGGTGCCGGGGTGCGCGTGGGCTGGACGTTCCAGGTCTGCGTGTTGCGGCCCAAGGGCAAGAACAATGGCTCCCCCCTTGAACCCAGCTGTACATCGCGCCCCTGGGAATCGGTCAGGCGCAGGCCCATCCCGGTGATGCCTTGCACCTTGACCAGCCGTGAATCATCGGCATCGGCTGGTGCGATGAACGCCACCGAGAGCACCGGTTGATAAGCACTCCATGTCAGGTTCCCCGTGCGTTCACTGGCGATGCGGCCGGCGGTGCGCCGGCAATCCTCGAACAGCAGTTGAAAGGCCACGGAGGTCGCCTGGTCACCCGGCCGTTGCAACTGGCTGGCCGACACCGGGCCCAGGTCGATCGTCTGGTGCAGGGATGCCATCTCCAGGCTGCAGGGGGTTTCATGCATGGACCCGAGAATGTTGAGCATCCCGACCATGCCCTCCACATCCTCGTCATCCGCGGCGTGCGCCGGCCCCATCAGGGCCAGCAACAGACCGCCCAAGACCTTCACTGTGTGCAACTTCATGACGTTCTCCGGCAGCAGGCACTACTGATTGGCCACAGACAGTTGCGTGTTCACCTTGCATGTCTCGCCACTGCAGGTGAACGCCAGCAGCGGACGGCCACCGTAATCATTCACGTAGGACAAATAGGGGGTGGTGCCGAGCTCCTTGGCAGTCGGCCCCAGGGCCTGCGTGCCTTTGGGCGGGACCATCACCGGCTCGAAGCCCGGTATGGTCTTGCCGTCCTTGCTGCTGCGCGCATCCACCAGGGTCACGTAGTAAGGCGTGGGGTTATTCACCCGGTAGTGATCGCCTTGCCGGGTAAGGGTCAGCTTTTCCTGCCATGGGTTGGACAGGTCCTGCTGGGTGGGGGTAATTGCCTGCGGCCGGTAAAACAATTTGATCCGGGTTTGCAGGGCGATTTGCAGGGTGTTGGGCTTGTCGCTGCGCGGCGGAATTTCCCGCAGGTTGAAGTAGTAGACCGTCTCCCGATCCTGGGGCAGCGATTTGGCGGCCGGCAACGCCTGGACTTTTACCTGGCTCTGCTTGCCGGGCTCCAGGCGTTGGACCGGTGGCAGCACGATCAACGGCGAGGTGATCTTGTTGCCCTCTTCATCCTCGATCCAGCCCTGGGCCAGGTACGGCAACTGGGGGTTGTTGTTGGTGATGTTAACGCTGGTTGCGTCTTTGCCACCGTCGAAAATCACGCGGGTACGGTCCAGGCCGACAGCGGCGTTGGCGCTCTGGCTCAAGACCGTCAGCAGTAGTGCGTAGGTAAAACGTATGTGGTGTTTCATGAGGATGGGTTCTCCATAGTGTTTCGCTGGCCGGTCAGGCTGGCTCGCTCGGGTGAGGCTTGATCGACGGCTACCCTCTGGCAGCGCAGTTGCAGGGCATCGGTGAACGCATCCGTTGGCAACTCGACAGGCAGCGTCAGGACGCAACGCTCGGTGCCGCCCCAGCTGACGATCATCTGCTCGCCGGCCTGAATGCCGCTCAGGTAGACATCCCCGCCGTCATTCACCACCCCGGTGTCCTGCTGCTTGCGGTTTTTCACCGTGGCGCCGAAGGGCGGTGCGCTGCCATCCGGCAGGCGAAGAACCGCCATGGCCTTCTGGCCGGAAATCACTTCCAGGGATCGGTAGCCAATGGCCCCCTCGGTGAGGGTCAGTTGCGTCACGGATTGAGTGGCCTCGACATCGCTGGGCAATTTCTCCAAGTCAACACTGGCCGCCGTACGCTGGTAGCTGGTGATGTCGGAGATGACCGCCTTGCCGAACGCGTTGCTGCGGGTCGGCGTGCCGTAGCCCCGCACGGGCACATCGGGCACACCGGCGGTATCGACCAGCAGCCGGGTTCCGCCGGTACTGGTGGTTCGATGCAGCGCCCCGCCGTAAGGCGTGAGCGTGCCGCCGCCACGCACGGATGCGCTGAGGGTGCGGTTATTGCCTTGTTGCGTCGTGGCGCTGAGGTCGATGTCGGCCTGGTCACCAATATGGCTCAGGTAGCCGCTGGCCGAGGTGTCGCTGGCACTGACCTGGTAGCTGTTACGTTCATCCAGGCGATCGGCGTAGCGTGTGGTAAAGCTGTTTTTGCCGCCGGCCCTGTTGGCATCCATCGACAGGGTGCCGGTGGGTCCCAATGGCAGGCTGACCGTCAGCGCTGCTCCGTTGTCCTTATATTGGTATTCATGGGTGCGATATAAATTCAGCGACAGGCTCATGTTCCTGACAGAGCCCACGTTGAAGTAACGAGACGCCGACAGGTTCCAGCGCTGGGTGTCCGGCCGGTTCCAATAGGTTTGTTTGTTGTAGCTGGCATACACCGTGGTGTTCAGATCGCGGAACTGTTTGTTCACCGTGACCGTATACAGCGCCTTGTTACCGCCAATGGGTTTCCAGTGTTCAATGAAGTTACCGTCTTCATCGAACACGCCGCGCCCACCCAATTCACCGTTCAGCCCATAGTGCCGAGCATCCAGGTATTGGCTCATGCTCAAGTAGTTCTTCTCGGAGAACCGGTAACCGGCGAAGGTGACCTGGCTGTCGTACTCTTCAAAGTTCTTGGAATATTGAAGGCGGTAGGATTTGCCCGAAAGTGTCTGGTTCCACAGGCTGGCGCGAGACTGGGTGACGTCCAGGGAAACGGCCCCGAACGCCAGCAAATCCCGCCCCGCCCCCACCGACAGCGCACGGTAGTTGTTATCCGTTATCGCACCGCCCAGCAGCGACCAACCATTGCTGATTCCCCAGGAAAACTCGCCGGTGCCGAAAAAGTCACCGTGGGAGTGGTACTGCAGGTTGGACGGTCGCCCGGCAGACAGCTTGTAACGAACCTGCCCGGGACGCGTCAGGTAGGGAACGCCTGCCGTATCGAGCTGGAATTTCTGTACCGAACCGTCCTGCTCCTCGACCCGCACATCCAGCGTGCCGGACACGGCGTCGTTAAGGTCCTGGATCCGAAAAGGGCCTGCCGCCACCAGCGTTTCATAGAGCACACGCCCCTGCTGGCTGATGACAACCTTTGCATTGGTCTTGGCCACCCCGACCACTTCCGGTGCATAGCCCCGCAGGTTGGGCGGCAGCTGGCTTTCGTCTGACTTGAGCCCGGCACCGGTAAAGCGGAAGCTGTCGAACAGGTCCGAATACAGGTAGTCCTCGCCCAACACCAGGCGTGCCTTCAGCGCAGGAATGGCGCGATATGCGTAATAGCGACTCCACTCCAGTTTTTGCCGGCTGGCCTGCGCCTCGCGGTCTTTCTCGACACGCCCTTGCCAATCCGCCCGCAGGCGCCAGGCCCCGGCATTGGCCCCGAGTGTGCCGTTACCGCTGAGGTCATTGCGCGTACCGTCACCTTTGCGGTAGCTGGACTGCGCCGTCATGTTGTAGTCGACCAGCAGCCCCGGCACCCCCTCGTCCCAACGTGACGGCGGGTCCCAGTTGATGGCGCTGTATTCCAGGTAGGCCTGGGGAAGGTTGATGTCCAGGGTGGACGTGCCCAGGTCGGCACTGACTTCCATGCCGGGCAAGCCCGTGACATCCAGGCACTGCCCGCCCTTCCACCACTTCAGCTGGTCAGCACCGGACGCCTTGAGGCCCAGTTGCTCGACAAGCTCGCGCGATAAACAGGGCACACTGCCTTTGGGATCATCATCGGGGGCAAAGAACGCCACCGATTGTTCAGATATAGGTTGGGTATTGAGCTGGACCACCATCGAGTAGGTGCCAGGCAAGATAAACCCACTGCGTGCAAACTGAGACAGGTCAATATTGGAGCGATCAATCAGATCAAGAACGTCGGTATTAAACTCAATATCCCCGGCGCCCATTGCAGTTCCAGCCAGTGATATCAACCCGCCAAAGAGGCTGGGGCGCAGCGTATTCATGACTTTCGACGTATTCAACATACACGCAACTCAATCTTCAAAAGTATTCCAACTTGAACCGCACTGCCGCGCGGTGAGCCCCTGCCAACAGCGGCACTCCGTTGCCCACCAGGCGGAGCCTGTAATGAAGTGTCATGTCGCCATCAACCAACGGCAGCAGCGCCATCGGCACTCCCGGCACACTCACCTGGCCAGCGGCGTCCTCAATATGGAAAGCAACCCCCTGCGAGGCCCCAAAGGCCGCAAAGGTGCGCCCGCCCATATCGCTGGGCCCGTCGAACGTCACGCGAAGATGCTCCCAGTCCGGCAGCGTTTCGCCGGGGCGCAGCGGGTCGGGACGCGTCACGGTGCAGTTGACCAGCCGTAGCTGGAACGGCTGCATTTGCCCCGCGCCCTCTCGCAACAGGCGGCCGATGGGTTCGGGAGGCATGTCGATGGTCTGATCGGCAGTGACCGCTTCCAGCCCGCAGGCCGAGTCGATGATCTCGCCTCCCAGCGTGACGAGCCCATCGCCTTGCACACGCGTCTGCGCGGCATCACAAGGGCTGATGAACAACGTCAATGAAGAGGCAATAGCGAGACTTATGAATGTTTTCACCTTGATCTCCCGCCAGTTTTCCCCCGCCACCAGTGGTGGCGGGGGAAACACTTACTGATAAGCCAAGGTGAAGTTGGTGACCGCGCTGAAATCACCAGGAACGATGTCGCCTGTCGCCTGGCCTTGTACGTAGGCGCCGAACTGCAGGGTGTTATTACCGGCAACAATGGCCTGCGGAGTGGTTGGCACGCCCAGCTCAATCGCTTTGCCGCCGTGGGTCATCATGATGCCGATGCCGCCCGCGCTGCCGACCGTGCCGATGCCGCCAGGCACAACGCTGGACGGTGCACCGGTGAAGGTAGTGGTCACGGTGTTATCGGTGAGGCCAGACAGGTCGCACCCTTCAAGCTCGATCGCCACGGGGCGGGCGGTGGACTTGCCGCCGGATTGCAACTGATGCTTTGCAATAGCGCCAAGTGCAACTGACTGATCCACAGACTCAGGCTTGATAGAGCAAGCACCCGAATGGACCGAACCGGTAAATGTAATCGTCCCGTCCGCCGCATTAGCAACAGAGATCGAACCCGCCAACAGGCCGACAGTCAACAGCGCAGCTTTTACTTTAGTCTTCATTTGCAGAGGCTCACATGTATTAAAAATCAAAACGAAATCCTGGCTTAGTTGCGCACAGGACTTAATTAACCCAGCGCCAGAACAATTTCCTGAAGCAATGGAAATCGGATGCTTTCCAATTACTTGTATTGCAATTCAGGAGTTCGTTCGAGGCCGGGCAATTATCCATTTCGATTTTGAATATGAAAGCCGGTCGATTCGCTTATTCACGTAGCCTTGTCACACCAAGACACATAGGAAAATTATGGCACTTTGCCAAAACTTTTGAATCAACCGTAAGAAACGGACTACATCAACTTAACGAGAATGATTTAGTGCAGAACAAGTCCGTAAGAATAGGATTACATATTATAAAAAACAACAGTAATTACTGGGGCACGCCAACTAACAAGTTGGCGAATATGTCGAAAGGGTCAGTGCGCTGATCGGCCCGTTTCGAGTCCCGTCTCACAAGACGCGAGATGACCGTTCGTCTGCCGGGGTTGCGGCGGCAATAAGATATATCTTACGTTGTATCTAAACCAAACGAGAGCACCCGAAATGAGAGACCATCATTCACACCGCGACCCCGGTGACAGCCGCGACGGCTTCGACAAACGTCCAGGCCGCGAGCGCGGCGGCCGTGGCCCACGGGTCTTCGCCCCCGGCGACCTGAAACTGCTGCTGCCGGCGCTGATCGCCGAACAGCCGTGCCATGGCTACGACCTGATTCGCCGGATCGAGACCCTGTTCGACGGCGCCTACAGCCCCAGCCCCGGCGTGATCTACCCCACGCTGACCTTTCTCGAAGAAAGCGAACTGATTACCGGCGACGCCGAAGACGGAAAAAAACGCTACACAATCACCGACGCCGGTCGTCTCTTCTTAAGCGAACAGGCGGTTGCCCTCGAAGGCATTCGCATGCGCATGGATGTGAGCAAACGTTCGCTGCGGGGCCAGGACCGTCCGCCGGAAATCCACGAGGCGGTGCATAACCTGCGCCACGCCTTGCATTCGCACCACGGGCGCTGGAGCCCGGAAGAAATCGTTCGTGTCGCGGCGCTGCTCAACAGCACCGCCCAAGCCATTGCCGACGGGAAAGCTCAATGAATACCCAAGCCATCCACCGCGTGACCCACGAAATCAAACGCCGCCGCCTCGAAGTGCTGCGGGTGGTCGACATCACCCCGCGCATGCGCCGCATCACCCTGGGCGGGCCGGAACTGGCGGGCTTTATCAGCCTGGGCAGTGACGATCACATCAAGCTGCTGTTCCCACAGAACGCCGCCGAACAAGCGGCGCTGGACAGCCCCGACTTCAACCTGCGCGGCGACGGCCCGCAACCCGCCATGCGCGACTACACCCCACGCCGGTACGACCTGGACATCGGCGAGCTGGACATCGACTTCGTGCTGCATGGCGATGGCCCTGCCTCCACCTGGGCCGAGCAGGCCAAGGTCGGTCAGCACCTGCACATCGGCGGGCCGCGTGGCTCGATGATCGTGCCGGATATCTTCGACAGCTACCTGTTGATCGGCGATGAAACCGCGATTCCGGCGATTGCCCGGCGCCTGGACGAATTACCGGCGGGGCGCAAGGTATTGGCGATGATAGAGATCGCCAATGCGGCGGAACAGCAGCCGCTGGCCAGCGCTGCCGAAGTGGAAGTGATCTGGGTGGTGCGCGGCCAGGATGACCTGCTCGAGACGGTGCAGAACCTGACGCTGCCGGGCGGTTCGCTGTACAGCTTTGTCGCCACCGAGAGCAAGCTCTCGCGCCAGCTGCGACGGGTGTTGCTGGACACGCACCAGGTCAATGAGGCATTCCTCAAGGCCGTGGGTTACTGGCAACAGTGATCCCTGTAGGAGCGAGCTTGCTCGCGAAGAACCTGAGAGCGCCGCGTTAAACCAGACACACTGCGTTATCGTTAACGTTCTTCGCGAGCAAGCTCGCTCCTACAGATTTTATCCAGCCCCACCACGCCCAGAGCAATCAGCACAAACCCCACCAGAATCCCCCCGGCATTAATGAACACCTGTGGATAACCCAGGGTGTCCACGTTAATGAACGGATACTGATACAGCCCCCACACATACCCGCGCAACAACACATAGGCGAAGTACACCACCGGGTAAATCACCCACAGCCCGATGTGTTTGAGGCGCAGGCTGCCCTTGGGCACGCACCACCACCAATACGCGACAAATACCAACGGCATCACGTCGTGCAGCAGCTCGTCCGCCACAAACTGCACCCCCGCAGGCTGCCACATGTGGCGCAACAACAGGCTGTAGGCGAGGCTGACCACGACAATGCTCACGGCAATCCCGCTGCTGACTACGGGCCCGAGGAAGAACCGGCTCGCCGCGGTTGGCCGTTGCACCCACGCATGGGTCAACACCACCGCCACCAGGGTGTTGGTGAGCACGGTGAAGAAGCTGAAGAAATTCACCAGGCCCGGCAACAGGCTGGCGCCATCGACCCAGCGGAAGTAGAAAATGATGTACTGCTGCAGCGCCAGGCCGGCCCAACCGCCGAGGGCTGCGAGGCCGATAAGGTGACGTTTCACCTCAGTCCTCGACCGGTCGCTTGGTGCGCATCAACTTCACGTACAAACCTTCGACCTTCTCCCGCGCCCACGGGGTCTTGCGCAGGAACGACAGGCTCGACTTGATGCTCGGGTCACTGGAAAAACAGCGGATGTTGATGCGCTCGGCCAGGCCTTCCCATTGGTAATGCGCCACCAGCGCGGTGAGGACCTGTTCCAGGGTGACGCCGTGCAGTGGGTCTTTGTTTGTCGCGGTCATGCCGGGCCTTTTGTGCAGAAAAGAAGAAAACGAAGCCGCGCACCTTAGCGGACGGGCCGTGCGGGTGGAAGCGTTGCCTTCACTATAGGCCACTGTTCGATCGTTCCCACGCCCTGCATGGGAATGCCGAATTGGACGCTCTGCGTCCCGCGGTCGACGCAAGTTTTAACCCTGCGCAATGGTGACGCAGAGCGTCACGGCATGCATTTCCACGCAGAGCGTGGGAACGATCGGCGTGGGAGTGATCGAGCGGGGTTTGGGAAAGTTCCCCTTGGCAGGGAAAAAAGTGATGTTATATTGTAACGATAACTATCAAAGGGTATCGAATCCCTTACCGTTTGCAGCCTTCTCTTTTTGCCGTTTGCCAAGGAACGACCGATGTCCCTCTCTTCTCTCTGGCGCCTCACCCCGCTGGCCGCCGCCCTGTTGATCACCTCCCAGGCCAACGCCCTGGAACTGCAACCCCAAGTCATCACCGGCAACCCGCTGGGCAGCGAAACCCTCGCCTCGCCCACCACCGTGCTGGAAGGCGATGACCTGACCCTGCAACAAAAAGGCAGCCTGGGTGAAACCCTGAACAAGCAGCCCGGTGTGTCGTCGTCGTACTTCGGCCCGGGGGCCAGCCGGCCGATCATTCGTGGCCAGGATGGTGACCGCATTCGCCTACTGCGCAACGGAGTCGGCGCGCTGGATGCCTCGTCGTTGTCCTATGACCACGCCGTGCCGCTGGACCCGGTCAACGTCGACCGCATCGAAATCGTGCGTGGCCCGGCCGCCCTGCTCTATGGCGGCAGCGCCATCGGCGGCGTGGTCAATACCTTCGACAACCGCATCCCCACCGAAGCCATCGAAGGCATTCACGGTGCCGGTGAATTGCGCTACGGCGGCGCCGACACCACCCGCAGCAGCGCTGGCAAACTGGAAGCCGGCAACGGCACCTTCGCCTTGCACCTGGACGCCAGCGCGCGGGAATTCAACGACCTGAAAATCCCCGGCTTTGCCCGCAGCCGCCATGCACCGCCAAGCGACGACGGTGAAGGCAAGAACGGTCGCCTCGGCAACAGCGACGGACGCCAGGACGGTGGTGCAGTCGGCGGTTCCTACACTTGGGACGACGGTTACGCCGGGCTGTCCTACAGCAACTACGACAGCAACTACGGCTCCCCGGCCGAGCAGGACGTGCGCATCCGCATGAAGCAGGATCACTACGCCTTTGCGTCCGAAATCCGCAACCTGCAAGGCCCGTTCACCTCGGTCAAACTCGACGCCGGCTATACCGACTACAAGCACATGGAAATCGAAGGCGGCGAGACCGGCACCACCTTCAAGAACAAGGGCTACGAAGCCCGGGTGGAAGCGCGACACTTGCCGATCGGGCCGTTCAACGGCGTGGTGGGTGCCCAAGTCAGTCGCAATGAATTCTCGGCCCTGGGTGAAGAAGCCTTCGTGCCGCAGACCGATACCAACGCCGGCGCCCTGTTTATCCTCGAAGAAATGCAGGCCACCGAGCGCCTCAAGCTGAGCCTCGGTGGGCGCCTGGAACACACTAACGTCGACCCGGACGGCAAAGGCAACGCACGCTTCGTCAATGCCGACAAATCCGCCGACTTCACCGCCGGCAGCCTGTCGTCCGGCGCGGTGTACACCCTCACGCCGATCTGGTCCCTGGCCGCAACCCTCGGCTACACCGAACGTGCCCCGACCTTCTACGAGCTGTATGCCAACGGCGCTCACGTCGCCACCGGCACCTATGAACTGGGCGACGCCAACCTGTCGAAAGAAAAAGCCGTGTCCAGCGACCTGGCACTGCGCTTCGACAACGGCACCCACAAGGGCAGCTTCGGCGTGTTCTACAGCCACTTCTCCAACTACATCGGCCTGCTGGGCAGCGGTCGCACCTTGAATGACGAAGGCGAGGAAGACGCCGGCGGCATCCCTGAGTACAAATATTCCGGTGTGCGTGCGCGTTTCGCAGGCTTTGAAGCCCAGGATCACATCAAGCTGGGGGAAGGTGCCTACGGCAAGTTTGCGCTGGAACTGTCGGGCGACTACACCCGTGCAACCAACCTGGACACGGGTGAAGCGTTGCCCCGCATTGCGCCGTTGCGTTTGAACAGCGGCCTCTTGTGGGAACTGGATCGCTGGCAGGCGCGTATTGACGTTGAACACGCGGCGGGCCAGGGGCGGGTGCCGGATAACGAAAGCGGTACCGACGGCTACACCACGTTGGGCGCCAGCGCCGGCTACCGCTTCAATGTCGGCGGCAGCCAGTGGCTGGCGTTCGTCAACGGCGAGAACCTGACGAACCAGACCGTGCGCTACGCCAGTTCGATCCTGCGGGACATCGCCCCGGCGCCGGGTCGAAGTGTGCAGGTCGGTCTGCGTACCACCTTCTAACTGACTGCACTCGGTTAAAACTGTGGGAGCGGGCTTGCTCGCGAAAGCGCAGTGTCAGTCAATACATGGGTGACTGACTCACCGTCTTCGCGAGCAAGCCCGCTCCCACATTGACTGTGCCCACTTCGAATAGGTGGTGGGGTTAGTACCGCGCATCCACGGGCTTACCCCCCTTCGGCCAGTCCTTCACCTTGTCCGGGAAATCCGGACGAGGTTGTTGGGAGAAGTACGCTGCCACATCCACCGCCTCCTGATCCGACAACCCGCCCTGCCCCAACGGGAATTTCTCGTGAAAACCGATCGGCATGTTGCGTTTGACGAACGCCGCCGCCGTGTACAGCCGCGCCATCCCCGCCCCGATATTGAACGACTGCTCGCCCCACAACGGCGGGTACACCAACTCGCCATCCGCCCGCGTCAACCCTTGGCCATTGTCGCCATGGCACACCGCGCATTGCCGGGCGTACACCTGCCTGCCATTCTGCATATCCGGCTTGATCGCCGGGTCGACCTTGCCCACCCCGCGCCCGGCGACTTTGTCTTCGGGCCTGGTGTTGTTTTTCATCCAGTCGAAGTACGCCACCATCGCCTGCATATCCGCCGATTCCGCTGGCAACGGCTTGCCATTCATCGAGCGACGGAAGCAGCCGTTGATCCGCTCTTCCAGGCTCACCACCTTGCCCGCACGCGGCGCATAGCTCGGGAAAAATGCCGAGACGCCCACAAACGGCGAACCATCCGCCACAGTGCCGGCGTTGAGATGGCAGCTGGTGCAGTTCAGCGAGTTGCCCACGTTATTGGGCAGCAGTTCCTTGGTCTGCAGGTGCAGGCGCATGCCGCGTACCACCTGATCGGCATTCGGCGCCGCCAACAATTCGGCCAGGCGTGGGGTTTCAAACGCTGACGAGTCGGTGGTGACCGGGTTGAGCTGGCCGCGCATTTTCTTCACTTGGGCAGCCGTGACAGGCGTGCCTTCGTTGCCCCAACTGCTGCGCACGAAACTGAGGATTTCAGCGATTTCCTGATCCGCCAACCGCGCAAACCCAGGCATGGTGTAGACCCGTGGATGGGCTGCGGTCTCGGCGGTTTCCCAACCGGTGAGGGTGATGTGCAGCAGTGACGTCGGGTTGTTCGAGGCAACGCTCGGGTTGCCGGCCAACGGCGGGAACAGCCCTTTCACCCCGCCGCCATCGCTGCGGTGGCAGTCACTGCAAAACTGCATATAGCCCAGGCCACCACGGCTGGTGAACAAGTCCTTGGGCGGTGCGGCGGGTTCGTGGGCCACGGCGGGCATCGGCAGGTCGTCCTTGCCCGGCGGCAGGGATTTGAGATACGTCGCGATGGCGGTCAAATCGGCATCGGTGAAGTGTTGGGTACTGTGATGAATCACATCCGCCATGTTGCCCGCGACCGTGGCAAAGCGGTTCTGCCCGGTCTTGAGCAATTGCACGGTGTCGTCCACCGTCCACAGGTTGCGCAGGCTCAAGGCGCGCCAGTGCTCGACAGTCTCCCCGGCCAGGTAATGCCGGCCACTGCGGCCCGCGTCGCTCATGGCTTTTTCCTGGAAGGCGATGCCGCGCGGGGTGTGGCACGAGCCGCAGTGGCCCAGGCCCTGGACGAGGTAGGCGCCACGGTTAAGCACGTCATCCTTCGCCGGGTCCGGCACGAATGGTTGCTTGTCGAGAAACGCCAAATTCCACAACGCCAGGCCCCAGCGCTGGTTGAACGGGAAGCCCATCTCGGCGTCCAGGTTGGGTTTGTTCACCGCCTCCACGCCCTGCATCAGGTAGGCGAACAAGGCGCGCATGTCGCCTTCGCTCATCTTCGCGTAGGACGGGTAAGGCATCGCCGGGTACAGGTTCTGCCCGGCCGGCGTCACGCCTTCACGCATCACCCGGTCGAACTGCTCGAAGGTGTACTGGCCGATGCCGGTGTCACGGTCCGGGGTGATGTTGCTCGAATAGATCGTGCCCATCGGCGTGCCCAGTTCCAGCCCGCCGGCCATCTGCGCGCCTTGCCTGGCGGTGTGGCAGGCGATGCAGTCGCCCAGTTGGGCAACGTATTTGCCCTGTTCGATCAGCGTGGGGTCGGCTTCGTTGGCGTGCAGGGGAAGGGAAAGGCACAGCACCACCCCCACAAGGCCCAGACGTGACAGGGGAAAAATCATCGCACTATTCCTTTAATAACCCGGCCTGGGGCGGTCCCCTCGGCGCAGGTCTGCAATCGTTTTTATTGGGTCATCAGGCAGATAACCGGGGCATGGTCAGCCCCAGCTTCGTTGTAGCGGATTTTTTGCGCGCGGCCCTTGATGTGGATCAGGCGCCATGTTCTACAGTGGAACTGAAATTGACTAATTGACGCGGGCATCGATGTCGGCGAGGAGAGCAAGGATGCGTTATTCACCCTTTGTGGGGCGCATTGGCGGCGAATCCGTCAGTGCCTGGGATATTCACTACGCCGCCGCCGAAGCCCAACTGCGGGGCGAAGACGTGATTGTGCTCAGTGTCGGCGACCCGGATTTCGCCACACACAGCGCGATCTGTGAAACCGCCGTGGACGCCCTGCGCGCCGGCGACACCCACTACACCCCTGTGCTCGGCCGCCCGAAACTGCGGGAAGCCATCGCGGCCCGGCAGAGCCTGCTGCAAGGGATTGCGGTGCACGCCGACAATATCGCCCTGGTCGCCGGCGCGCAGAATGGCCTGTTCGCGGCCTGCTTGTGCCTGTTCAGCCACGGCGATGAAGTGCTGGTGCCAGAGCCGATGTACCTGACCTACGAGGCCTGTGTCCAAGCCTCGGGGGCACGCATTAAAACCGTCGAACAACCGGCCGCCAACGGCTTTCGCCTGACCCGCACCGCGCTGCAAGCCGCGATTACCGACAAGACCCGGGGCATCGCCCTCGCTACACCGTGCAACCCCACCGGCAACGTCTACTGCCGCGAAGAGCTGGAAGCTGTCGCCGAAGTGGCACGCGCCCACGACCTGTGGGTGATTTGCGATGAAGTGTATGGGCAGCTCATCTATGACGATCAACACCTGAGCATCAGCGCATTACCCGGCATGGCCGAGCGTACGGTGGTGCTCAACAGCCTGTCGAAAAGCCACGCCATGACTGGCTGGCGGGTAGGCTGGGTGGCAGGCCCGCCCACGTTGATCAGCCATCTGGAGAACTTGCTGCTGTGCATGATTTACGGCCTGCCAGGGTTTATCCAGGCGGCGGCGCTCAAGGCACTGGAACTGGATGAGGCCTTGGTCAGCGATGCCCGTGCGGTGTATCGGCGCCGGCGTGACCTGGTGGTGAACGCGTTGAGTGCGATCAGCGAGCTGGACTGCCGAGTCCCCCAGGCGGGCATGTTCATGCTGGTGGACGTACGCCGCACCGGGCTCACCGGCCGGGAATTCGCCTGGCAACTGTATCGCCAGACCGGCGTATCGGTGCTTGACGCCCAAGCGTTTGGCGCCAGCGCCGAAGGGTTTGTGCGGGTTTCGTTTACCGTCGCCGATGACACCCTCAGGGAGGCTTGCCAGCGCATTGCCGGCTTCGTCGAAGGGCTTGGGGCCGACGCCGCGCCTTTACGTGATCGCCGATAACGGGCATAAAACGCCCTTTGCCCCGTTCGAAGGACTGCCATGTCTCAAGGATTGACCTATCGCCAGGCGCACCTGGATGACCTGCACACCCTGTGCGTGCTGGGCCAGCCGCTGAACCGCCTGCACCACCAGGAACGGCCCGATATCTACCGTGACGCCACCGACCAGGTGGAGCGCGACCAGTCCCATTGGCGGCCCTGCCTGACCAGCCGGGTTCAGGCGGTGTTTCTTGCCGAGCAGCACGGCGTTGGTGTTGGATTTATCACCGCGCAAATCATCGAGACCGCCAGCCCGTTGTTGCAGCCGCTGCGTGTTGCCAGGATCGGCTCGATCTGCGTGCTGGAGGCACACCGCGGCCAGGGCATTGGCCGTGAACTGATGGCGCTCGCCGAACGCTGGGCCATCCGCCAGGGCGCCCGGGATTTGCGCCTGACCGTCTGGGCCTTCAACGAACCGGCGCAGCGGCTGTACGAGGAATTGGGCTACGAAAAACGCGCCTTCGAAATGGGCAAGCGCCTCGGTTAAATCGATGGACAAGCCACGCGCGGCCCGGCGAATATCGACGCCCAACTTCATCAGGCACGGACGCTGACCATGCTCGACATTCTTCAGGGCACGCCCCTTTGGGTGTACGCCGTTTATCTGTGGATCTGCTGGTACGGGATCAAAGCCACCCGCGGCAGCCGCGAAAACCACCGGTCACTGGTTATCCTGCCGGTGGTGCTGGTGATCTGGTCGCTGTTGTCCATTGAGCATTCAACGCTGTCGATCGGTTGCTGGCTGGGCGGTGCCGCCGTGGGCTGCCTGTTGGCGATGGCGATGTTCACCGCCAAGGGTGCAAGCCTCGATGGCCACACGCTGGTGCTGCCCGGCACCTGGAAAATCCTGCTGATCTCCCAACTGTTCTTCGCCGTGAAGTATTACCTCGGTTACCAGCACGCCGTGCACCCGTTGCTGTCGAGCACCGCGCCAATGCTGGCCCTGGCGGGCGGGGCTTCGGGTTTTACCGTTGGGCTGTTTTGCGGGCGGGCGATCAAGCTGCAGCGGGCGTTGGCATCATTCAACCGCGATGAGGGCATTGTGCTGCCTTGACCTGATCCCCCTCCCCGCTGAAAATGCGCGACGCTTTTCCCGTCTCCCCGTTTACTGAAGTAGTGAAATTTCAATGTCTGATTCCCGCACCGAAGAATCCGTAGTCGCCTTGCAATCCAAAGCTGAATACGAAAACGCCATCAATCTTTCACAGCACGTGCCGGCGGCCAAGACCATCAGTGAAATGGTGCTGGACGCGTTCCACACCTCCAAGGAAAGCGACCAGATCCGCGAGCTGCGCGTGGCCATCCGCCAGGCCCACGACGCTTTCGACGACGACAAGGCCTACGACCTGATGGGCGAGCTCAAGCAGCTCAAGGACGCCGAAGCCGCCGACAACGCCGCCCTCGAAGACCTGAACAGCAAGTTCTCCATCAGCCGCATCCTGTCCAGCTTCAAGGACGACCCGGAGTTCCAGGAGCTGGTCTACGGCCTGGCCCTCAAGGTGCTGAACCAGACCCACCAGGCCATCAGCAACCCGAGCGCCGGCAAAGGCAAGGCTTCCCGCCCGAAGAAGGAAGTGGAAGTGTTCGCCATCAGCAAGGACGGCATCAGCGTCACCCTGCCGCTGCGTTCACCGCGCTCCAAGCCGAACGTGGACCGTGAGGCGTTTGAATTCCTCGGCTTTACCTTTGTCGGTGAAGGTGACGAGGCGGAACTGGAAGTTGAAACCTTTGTGGATAACTCGGGCGCCGAGCAACCACTGACGCGTAAAAGCATCATCACCGCGCTGCAGCAGCAGACGGCGTTTGAGGGCTACAGCATCGCCCAGCAGTAACTCGATCTAAATGTGGGAGCGGGCTTGCTCGCGAAGACGGTGGGTCAGTCACGTATGCATTGACTGACACTCCGCTTTCGCGAGCAAGCCCGCTCCCACATTTGACCTGCGTCGCAGCGAATTCAGCCTACGACTTGAGCCGCAAACACCTCGCGAAACCGCTGCATCTCATCAGCGTTGCCCACGGTGACCCGCACCCACTGCGGCCAGTTTTGCCACACGCGCCCAATCTTCACGCCCTGCTCGCCCAGCCGCTCGATGACCTGTTCCGCCGGACGGCGCACATCAATCATGAAGCAGTTGCTGTGAGACGCCGTGCAGGTGAATCCGCGGTTTTTTAGCCAGGCCACCGTCTCATCCCGCAACCGGGTATTGAGCGCCTTGCGCGCCGGCACCAGTTGCGTATCCGCAAGGCTGGCGCGGGCGGCCAGCAGGCTGGCGGCCGCCGGCACGTTGTCCCCGCCAAACACCGCCAGTTGTTCCAGCAGCTGCGGATGACCGATCGCAAGCCCCAGGCGTGCGCCGGCCAGGCCGTAGATTTTCGAGAACGTGCGCAGCACCAGCAAGTCGTCATGGTCCTTGACCCACGCCACACAACTGGGTGCGTCACTGAAGTCGATGTAGGCCTCGTCCACCAGCAAAATGCTGCCCTGGGGTTTGCGCGCCAGTGCCTGTTCGATGGCCTTGGCGGGTGTGAGGGTGCCGGTGGGATTGTTCGGGTTGCAGAGGTAGATCAGGCCGGGCTGCCGGTCAACGGTGAGCATGGCGGGAAGGTCATGGGCGTGATCGGCGGTGAGGTCCACTTCATGCACCCTGGCCTTGCACGACTCGGCTGCCTGGCGCGGAACTTCGTAGGAAGGCGTGGCCATCACCAGGCTGCGGGTTTCGCTGGTAAACGCCAGCACCGCGTAGCGCAACGCGGCCATGGAGCCGGCGAACACCGCCACCTGTTCCTCCAGAATGCCTTGCTGTTTGGCAAACTGTTCGACCAGCGCGTACATGTCCGGGTACGGGTAGCGCCCCGAAACGGCAATACCGCGCTGCATGGCCTGCCGCGCAGCCGGCGAGGGCCCGTAGGGGCTTTCGTTGTAGTTGAGCAGCACCTGGGGCGCCGCCACGGCGGGGCTTGCCTCAGCCCAGTCCAGGCGACCCAGCAACGGCAAGACCGCGCCCAGTGCGATCAGGGAACGACGACTCACGTTGACCATGAAGACCTCTCCTTGTCGGCTCGCAGCTTCAGGTGCGGGATTCGCCCCCGTTCCTGCAATTGGGTATGACGAGGAAAACAGCCGGTGATTTACCCAACCAACAAAAAGCCCCGCACTTCATACCGAAGGCGGGGCTTTTGCGTTTCCGGCTAGTTGGAATGAAAACGCCGGTTCAACGCGATCCGCTTGGCCTCCACTGCCCGCAGGTGTTGGTGGTGACGGCGCCACAGCAACAGCACGATGATCAGCACCAGCACCACCAGGCCACCGCCCCACAGCAGGTACGGCATGGCCGTGATCAACAACGGCGCATCCCCGCCACGACGCAGGCTGGTGACTTCTTCGGAACTGACGCTCAGCGCCGGGTTGCCGAAGGTGTGCAGGCTGTAGTTGGCGATGGCGGCGATTTGCGCGTCGTTCAGGTCACCGCCCAGGGCCGGCATGCTCACGGCGCCGTCGGCACCTTTGCGGTCGATGCCCGCGATGATCGCCATCACCAGGTTGTTGGCCTGGTTGCCGTTGAGCGCGGTGTTGAGGCTCAGGGACGGGTAGAACTTGTCAGCCGAGCCCTGGCCATCGCGGCCGTGGCAGCTGGAGCAGGCCGAGTTGTAGAGGCGTGCGCCATCCAGTCCGGTGGCGTCGGCCAGTGAGGCTTGATCGCCCTGGCCGGTTTCCAGGGTGCTCATGTCCACCGGCTTGACGTCACGCACCACCCGCTCGGTTTGCCCGGGATCGCGGATCGGCGGCACGTTGTGCAGGTAGGCGGCCATGGCATGCAGGTCGCTGTCGCTGAGGTAGCGGAAGCTGTTTTCCACGGCTTCGGCCATGCCGCCCGCGGCTTGGGCCTTGTCGGCGAGGTGACCGTTTTTCAGGAAGTTGACCAGGTCGTCCTCGCTCCAGTCGCCGAGGCCACTGACCTTGTCGGAGGTGATGTTGGGCGCGACCCAGCCACCCAGTTTCGCACCGGCCAGGTACTGGCTGTTGTCCTCGGCCATCAAGGCATTACGTGGGGTGTGGCAGGCGCCGCAGTGGGCGAGGTTGTCCACCAGGTACTGGCCACGGCTGGTCTGTTCGGTGGCGCCAGGCTTGGGCACGAAACCCTGGCTGTCGAGGAACACCAGGTTCCAGCCGAACATCAGTTGGCGGATGTTGAACGGGAACGCCAGGTGCGTTTCCGGCACCGGCTGGTCCACGGCTTTGACGCCCTGTTGCAGGTACACGTACAAGGCGTGGATGTCGTCATCGCTCATGCCCTGGTAAGAGGTGTAGGGCATCGCCGGGTACAGGTGCTGGCCCTTGGCGTTAATGCCTTTGCGCAAGGCGTCCGCCAGTTGTTGCTCGGTGTAGTCGCCGATGCCGTAGGCCTTGGACGGGGTGATGTTGCTGGAGATGATCTTGCCCATGGGCGAGTCGATCACATACCCGCCGGCCAGCGGCGCGCCGCCATTCTCGGCGGTACGGTGGCAGGCTTCGCAGTCGCCGGCACGGGCGACATACGCACCTTTCTGGATCAGCGCGGCAGTGTCTTCAGCGGCAAACACCGGCAACGCGGTGAGCAGCAAGGCCAGCAGCGGAAATTTAAGCAATCCCATCACCTAGACCTCCCGCGCAATGATGTCGGCCATACGGATACTCAGCGCCACGCCGGCCAGGGTCGGGTTGATGGTGCCGGAGGCCGGTATCACCCCGGTGGTGGCGAGAAACAGGTTGGCGTGGTCGTGGGTGCGGCACTCGTGGTTGACCACCGAATCCTTGGGGTTGGCGCCCATGATCACGGTGCCCATCAGGTGGTCGCGGTTCTGGTAGCCGGTGTTGTCTTCCACCACCGTGCCGCCCATCAGCTGCACGAAGTGCGCATAGTCTTCAGTGACGCCGGCCTTGGCCGCCTTCACGTAGTCGCCCACCTCGTAGTTGACCACCAGCATCGGAATGCCCAGGGCGTCCTTGCGGGTGCGGCTCGGGCGCACGGTGTTGGTCTGCAATGGCAGGGTTTCATACACGGTAGAAACGTCGACCCAACGCGCCGCATCGTGGCGGATGCGTTCGTCCAGCTCCTTGCCGTACACCCCCTGGGCGATCAGCCGCTTGGCCACGGCAATGTTCGGCACGTTGTTGGAGATCGAGTGTTTGACCGAGGCCCGCTCCTTGCGGAACTCGCCGTCGCGGCGGTTGAAAATCCCGCCCTGCTGCACCGCGCCACGTCCCGGCCACAACGGCTCGTCGGCGATAAATTGCAGGCCCTGGCCGGTGTGGTCCATCAGGTTGCGACCGACCTGGTCGGAGGAGTTGGCCACCTCGGAAATCAGCAGCAGCTTGGGGGTTTCCAGGCCGTGGGCGGCAACGATGAAGTACTTGGCAGTGAGCCGCACATCGGCGCCGGTGGAGCTGCGGTAATGGATGGCGACGATCTTGTCGTCCGCGCCTTTTTCCAGCTTGTAGGCGGTGGCGTCGGTGATCAGCTTGGCGCCGGCCTGTTCCGCATGGCGGGCGTGCACGTCGCCGCTGTACATCGCGCCGATGGGGCAGACCGGCATGCAGTTGTTGTTGCCGCTGCACGCCGGGCGCCCGTCGTAGGGTTCAGTGGCACGGCCATTGGGCTCATGGATAAAGTGATACCCCGCCGGGGCCATGCGTTCGCGCAGGCGCTGGAACAGGTAGGTATCACCTTCCGGCGCCATCGGGTACGGGCTTGAGCGTGGCGGGAACGCGCCGCCGCCCTGCCCGCTCTGGTCCTGGGTGTCACTGCCGCATACGCCCAGGGCAATTTCCGCACGCACGTAATAGGGTTCCAGCTCGCTGTATTCCAGCGGCCAGTCGCGACCTACGCCGTAGAGCGTCTTGAGTTTCATATCGTTGGGCAAGTAACGCCAGCACGCTGCCGCCCAGTGCCAGGTGGTACCGCCCACCAGTTTCAACATGCCGGGGCGGAACTCGAAAGAACCGGTGTTCTCGATGTATTGCTCATCGTAAGAATGATGGGCCCACGGTTCATTCGGATAGGGTGAGTTGTAATTGCCCTTGTTCGACGAATTACGGAAGTTCTCGACTATCTTCCAGCGGGGAATATGTTCACCGGCTTCCAGAATAATCACTGACTTGCCGTGCCTGGCCAATTCAAATGCTGCGTTACTGCCTAATGCGCCGGAGCCAACCACAATGACATCGGCGTCAAAATCCTGATTCATAAAAGTGCCTTGTCTTAGTCGTTGGCCAGCGTGGCCGGAGGATTGACCCAGTAATTGGTTTTTCCCCGGGAGTACGTCGGGATCACCGTGGCGTCCGCGGTCGGCGCATAGGCCAGGGCGCCGGTGAAGGTGACCAGGCGCGTGCCGTCGGTGGCGCGCAGGGACACCGGCGTGCCGGTGTAGCCCAGGTACCAGGCGGAGACGATTTTCTGCGTCGTGTCCTTGATCACCGGGTCGGCGTAGAACGGGCTGCCGGACAACTGGCCGACGTTGCGCAAGTGATGCTGGCCAACCTTGCTCCACAAGGCTTTGATCTTCTCGGGGAATGCAGGGTCGTTCCGGGTGCACTGGGCCAGGATGCGCAAGGACAAGGCGGCATCCAGGTTCGAGCGTTCGAGGAGGAACATCGACAGTTGGCGGAAGGATTCAATGTCGTCGCTGGCGGCGCTGCTGACTTCCTGCGCCAGCGCGGCACCTGCCCACAGCGGGGCAAACAGGCCAGCACCGGTCAAGGCTGCGCCTGAATACAGGAGTTTTCTTCGGGTTATCACGGGATATCTCCTCATGAGTCGAACAACTATCGGCGCACGGGCCTAGTTCGACTTCACTGCAAAAGGCTGAGTACTTCGTTCACGGAGGTTGAACGGACTTTAAGAGCCCTTTTTATAACTGCCAGGAGAACGCCAAGCTGTCGTGCAGCTTGTTAATGATGAGAATGAGCAACAACGCGACCGTCTATAACAGCCGCTTAAACACCGTACAGCAATTTATCCTGCAATAACATGAAACATCCATTTGGATGTTTGCTCAGTTGTGCAGGTAATCCGCGAGGGGATACTTCGCGCACAAGGCTTGAGCCTGCAAGCGCAGTGATTCCTGTGCATTCGGATCCAGGGTGAACTTGTGCTCGTTGAGGGGCGTGACGGCATCGAGTACCCGGCACACCAGTTCGACGACCTGCCGACATCCATCGGCGTCGAGCTGGCGTTGCGCCAGGGAGCCGGTGCCGATACACAACCCGCCAGCGACGAATGATGGTCGCGTCTCTCCCGGTGCGCGATGCTTGTCCACGATGATGCCGCACTGCTCCAGCGCCGCCTGGGCGATGGCGCCGGTGATGCCGCCACGCAAGCGAATCAGCACCGAGTGGTTTTCACTGCGCCCGCCCACCACCTCGTAGTCACAGGCCTGGAACGCGCTGGCCAGTTCGTCGGCCGTGGTGCGAATACGCGCCATCCAGGCGTCGAAATCCGCGGACATGGCGTAGCCGAACGCCGCCGCCTTTGCCGCGATCATGTTGAAGGCCGGTGCGCCCTGCATTCGTGGGAACACGGCTTGATCGAGGAGCCGGCTGAAGCTGGTCTTAAGGCCCGGCACCTTGGTTTCGGCGTCGCGACCGGAAAGGATCAGGCCGCCACGCGGGCCGCCCAGTTGTTTATGGGTGCACAGCGTAGTGACGTGGGCTGCGTCGATCGGGCTCGGATGGCGCCCGGTGGCGACCAGGCCGGCGATGGTCGAAATGTCCGCCAGCAGGATCGACCCGGCTTCGTCGGCAATCCCACGCAAGCGCGCGAAATCAATGGTGTGCGAGTAGGCCGTCGCCCCGCAGATGATCACGCGCGGGCGATGGGCCAGCGCCAGTGTGCGCACCTGGTCGTAGTCGATAACACCCTTGGAGGTAGTGCCGTACCTGAGCGCCTTGTAGTTCGCGCCGGTGAACGCGACGGGGCTGGCGTGGCTCAGATGCCCGCCGTGATCGGGGGCCATGCCGAGCACGGTGTCTCCCGGCTCCAGCAAGGCCGCCAGTACCTGATAGTTGGCAGTCGACCCCGAGTGTGATTGCACGCCGGCGTATTGCGCACCGAACAGCTCACGCGCTCGGCGCACAGCCAGGGCTTCGACCCGGTCGGCATTCTCGCAGCCGGCGTGATGACGCCAGCCGGGCGTGCCCTCGGCGGTCACGTTGACCAGCAGCGAGGCGGACGCCGCCAGGATATTCGGCCTCACTGCGCAGGACGAAGCGGCCAGCGACAGCGTCTGGTGTTGGCGCGTGACTTCCGCATCCAGCAACGCTGCCAGCTCCGCGTCTTCTGCCCGTAGATCCGCCAGCCCTCGTTGCAGCAGGTCGGCCTGGTGGGTAAGTGGTTGCGTGTCGACTGCCATTGTCCTGTGTTCCTTCCCTGAAAATCCCGTGCGCCTTTCCGTTGGGCGCAGGGCAATTAAGCAGAAAAATGAACATTTTCCAAATTAAATGATTCTTTTTGGCTGAGCATAGGGGGACAAGACGCGGTTTTTCCTGGCTGAATGCTGGCCAATCGCCAAAAAACTGATCACGGTCTTTATTCTTGTGGCAGGCGCATGCAACACTTCGCGCCGCGGCGAAGCACGCACCCCCAGCGCAACATGGACGCTCTGTGTAGAACATAAGGAAGTGGTGGGCATTTGATTCACAGAAAAGAACGCACCGAGTATTTGAAGAGCAATATCAAATACCTGATCAAAAGCCGCGGAGAGACGCAGCTGTCGTTGTGCAACGCGGCCGGCCTGACCAGAACCACGATCTACAACATTCTGGAAGGCAAGGTCGTCAACGTACAGCAGTCCACCATCCGCAAGATCTCGGATTTCTTCGGCGTTTCCTATGAAGAAATCGAGACCCTCGACTTCGAAGAAAAAGAGATCATCGACAGCAGTATTTCCCCCCAGGGCAACATGAACCCTGCTGCCGTGCCGATCATCAAGCAAAGCCAGGTCATGGCGAGCATGGACAAGCGCATTGGCGAACTCGCCACGCTGTACCCGCTGACCTACTACTTCGGCACTTCCTACAACTTGATAGCCGTGCTGCTGGAACATGCGATTGCCGGCGTCAACGAGCCGGGCGATTTGTTGATCGTGCAGAAAGGGACGTCGAGCGACGACAAGGAAAAGTTGGTGTACGACAGGCTCAGCAAAAAACTATTTATCACGGATCAAGCGTGTGTCAGCTCGGATCGTATCTGTGTGGTGGGAGATATCATCGAGGAGCGCTTCAATGACAACGTATGAGCACGAAGTCGAGAACAGCAAATACAAGTTGCTGGGGTTCGAGAATGACAAGAGCCTGGCGGTGATCATGGTGATCGCCACGGGCAAGATCATTCGGATAAAGCTGAGCGAAGTGCTGAACAGCGAAATCATGGACAATTTAAACAAAATGGAAGTGAAGAACATGTACAAGAAGTTCTACTCACAGGGCGGAGCGCTGACCGCGTACGACCTCAACGACCGCAACGAGAACTCATGGATGATTTACATCATCCTGAACCTGCTGCTCTTTACGTTCTATATCTTCACCAGCATCGCCGCGACCAAACCTATTTACCTGGAGTCGCTGGGCATTATCGTCACGCCCGGCACGTTCCTTTACCCGCTGACGTTTCTGATCGTGGACTTGCTCAACGAACAGTTCGGCCTGCGGCTGGCGAGACGGGCCATCCTGTTTGCGTTTGCCAGTAACGCGATGATCATCATCCTGCTCTACGGCTCGACCTTCCTCCCCGGTTTGCCAGGCTGGAAGCTCGACGGGCCTTACAACGACGTGATCATCCAGGTGTCGTCGGTGCTCATCGCCTCTTCGGTTTCGTTCCTGGTGTCGGAGAACATCAACTCGTACCTGCTGTGCAAGATCAAGGAGCTGACCAATTCCAGGTACCTGTTCCTGCGGATTTTCCTGAGTACGTTCTTCGCGGTGATCATCGACAGTTTCCTGTTCTGCTTCATCGCGTTCTACGGTGCCATGCAGACCAGCGACATCCTGAACATGATCTACGTGCAGATCGCGATCAAGGTTTGCTTTGCCTTCTTCAACATCCTGCCGGCCTATGGCGCCCGCTCGCTGTTCAAGCGCTACATCACGGGCGATACCCAGGCCCAACCGCACGCCAGCTGATGATCGTTCCCACGCTCTGCGTGGGAATGCCGCGTTGGACGCTCCGCGTCCGCCTTTGTGACGCGGAGCGTCACGGGATGCGTTCCCACGCGGAGCGTGGGAACGATCGACATCACGCCAGTTTGCTTTTCAGGCTCTGCATGACGGCTGCCTTGTTTTCGAGGTAGTCGTTCAGGCCACGTGCGCGAAGGTTGCACGCGTCGCAGTTGCCACAACCCGTGCCGATAATGCCGTTGTAGCAGGTCAGGGTCTGGTTGCGGATCAGGTCCATCTGCTGGTGATCGTCCGCCAGGGCCCAGGTCTCGGCCTTGTTCAGCCACATCAACGGCGTTTCCAGGCGCACGTCGTATTCCATGCCCAGTTGCAGCGCTTTGTTCAGCGCCTTGACGAACTCGTCCCGGCAATCGGGATAGCCGGAGAAGTCGGTTTCACACACCCCGGTGATCACCGTTTCCGCCTTGACCTGGTAGGCGTAGATCGCCGCGAGGGTCAGAAACAGAATGTTCCTGCCAGGCACGAAGGTGCTCGGCAAACTCTCGCCCGAGCTGTTCACCGTGGGTACCGGAATGTTGTCGCGGGTCAGGCTGCTGATGGCCAGCTCGTTCAACAGCGACACGTCCATCACTTTGTGAACGGTGGCGCCCAGCTGTTTGGCGAGTTTCTGTGCGACTTCGATTTCCGCCACATGGCGCTGGCCATAATCGAAGGTAATGCAGTGCACCTCGTCATACAGCGCCAGTGCCTGGATCAGGCAGGTGGTCGAATCCTGCCCACCACTGAATACGATAACGGCTTTTTTACTCATCACGCTGCTTCCTGCATTTGTAAGATTTGGCATAGTTTAAAGGCCCCTCAATAAAAAACCCCGCGCTTCTTTCGAAGGCGGGGTTTTTTACTGCTCGATCACTCAGTGAGCGTACGTCAGCAGCAACTCTTTCGGCACCTGGAAATCCAGGGACATCATCACGCTCAAGGCGGTGATGGTGAAGATCGAGAAGACGAACAGCTTGCGTGCCCAGACGGTGTCATCCACCGCCTTGTAGCCGGTCCAGGCCATGTACAACCAGTACATGCCCATGGCGGCGGCAACGGCGAGGTAGCTCATGCCGGCGTAGCCACTGAAGGTCAACATCAAGGTCGCCACGAGGAAGGCCAGGATGTAGAGCAGGATGTGTTTCTTGGCGACCTTGATGCCACGCTTGACCGGAAGAACCGGAATCGAGGCAGCCAGGTAGTCGTTGAAGCGGAAGATCGCGATGGCATAGGAGTGCGGCATCTGCCACAGGCTGAACATCACCAGTAGCACCAACGCGGCCATGTCGAAGCTATTGGTCACAGCCACATAACCAATCACCGGCGGCATCGCCCCCGACAGACTGCCCACCAGCGTGCCGTGAACCGACTTGCGCTTGAGGTACAGGCTGTAGAAGCCGACGTAGATGACGAAGCCGATCACGGCAAACAGCGCCGCCAGCGGGTTGGCCACCTTGTACAGCAACACCACGCCGGCGATACCCAGGATGGTCGCGAAGATCAGTGCCAGTTTCAGGGAGATAAGGCCCTGGACCAGCACACGATTCTTGGTGCGTTCCATCTTGATGTCGATATCGCGGTCGATGCAGTTGTTGAATACACAACCGGAAGCTACCACCAGGGACGTGCCGATCATCGCAGCCAGGAAAATGGCCAGATCGACATGCCCCTTGGAGGCCAGGAAGAAACCGCCTGCCACAGAAAGCACGTTACCGAAAATGATCCCCGGTTTGGTGATTTGGATAAAGTGCTTAAGCGACATCGGGTCTTACCTCACTTCGCCATCATGAACGTATGGATGCTGAACATGATCCATACCGACAGGCCAACCAGCAGGAGGATCACCAAACCTGCGAACACGAACGCAATCACGTTATCGCGCTGAGCCTTCGAGCGGTCCAGGTGCAGGAAGTACACCAGGTGAACCAGGACCTGGATCACCGCGAACGCCAGGACGATCATCAAGGTGATCGACTTCGGCAAGGTTGGGTACATCACCAGGCCGAACGGGATCAGCGTCAGGATGACCGACAGGATGAAGCCAATGGCGTACGACTTGACGCTGCCGTGGCTGTCATCATGGCTGTCATGGGAATGTGCATTAGCCATTACAGAGTCCCCATCAGGTAGACAACGGTGAAGACGCAGATCCAGACCACGTCCAGGAAGTGCCAGAACAGGCTCAGGCAGCTCAGGCGAGTCTTGTTGGTGTTGGTCAGGCCATGTTTGTTGACCTGATACATCATGGTCGCCATCCAGATCAGACCGGCAGTCACGTGCAGACCGTGGGTGCCTACCAGCGTGAAGAACGCCGACAGGAAGCCGCTACGGTGCGGGCCGTAACCTTCGGAGATCAGCAGGTGGAACTCGTTGACCTCCATGCCGATGAAGCCCAGGCCGAACAGGAAGGTCAGTGCCAACCAGCTCAGGACGCCTTTCTTGCTGCCCTTGTAGAAGGCCAGCATGGCGAAGCCGTAGGTGATCGAGCTGAACAACAGCAAGGCGGTTTCGCCGAGCACGTAAGGCAGTTCGAAGATGTCGTGGCCCGACGGGCCACCCGCTACGTTGTTTACCAGTACCGCGTACACCGCGAAGATCGACGCAAACAAGATGCAGTCGGTCATCAGGTAGAGCCAGAAACCGAATACGGTCATTGGCCCCGAGTCGTGGTGATGGTCATCGTGCCCATGGTCATCGACATGGGCGTGTCCAGCATTGGTCACTAAGTTCGACATGGTTTAAGCCTGTTCCAACGAGGTTTCAACACGGTTGGCCGGGATCTTCTTCTCGGCAACCAGGCGAGCGTGTTGCTCGGCTTCGATGCGTTCGATCACGTCGACCGGCACCATGTAGCCTTGGTCATCACGGGCAGCGTGAACGATGAAGTAGCCGATGGTGCCCACCAGGCTCACGATGGCCAGCCACCAGATGTGCCAGATCATCGCGAAACCGAACACGGTCAACAGCGCGCCCATCACAACGCCGGTAGCGGTGTTGTTAGGCATGTGGATCGGTTCGTAACGCGCAGGCTTCTGGTACGCAGTACCGTCTTCCTTGGCTTCGGTGAACGGATCGATGCTGTCAGCCTTCGGCAGTACGGCAAAGTTGTAGAACGGCGGTGGCGACGAAGTCGACCATTCCAGGGTGTGTGCATTCCATGGGTCGCCGGATTCGCACATGTTCTGCTTGCGATCACGCACGCTGACATACAGCTGGATCAGCTGGCAGGCGATACCCACAGCGATCATCAGTGCACCCACCATGGCAACGTACAGGTACGGTACCCACTCAGGGTTGGTCGTGGCGTTCAGACGACGGGTCATGCCCATGAAGCCCAGAGCGTAGAGCGGCATGAACGCGACGAAGAAGCCCGAGATCCAGAACCAGAATGCAGCCTTGCCCCAGCCTTCGTGCAGCTTGAAGCCGAACGCTTTCGGGAAGTAGAAGCTGAAACCTGCGATGTAGCCGAATACTGCGCCGCCGATGATCACGTTATGGAAGTGAGCAATTACGAACAGGCTGTTGTGCAGTACGAAGTCAGCACCCGGGATAGCCAGCAGTACGCCGGTCATGCCGCCGATCGCGAAGGTCACCATGAAGCCCAGGGTCCACAGAACCTGGCTGGTGATACGCAGACGACCGTGATAGATGGTGAATAGCCAGTTAAATAGCTTCACCCCCGTCGGGATGGAAATCAGCATCGTCGCCAGTCCGAAGAACGCGTTGACGCTGGCCCCCGAACCCATGGTGAAGAAGTGGTGCAGCCAAACCATGAAGCCCAGTACCGAGATCGCGCCCGAGGCGTAGATCATCGAGTGGTGACCGAACAGGCGCTTGCCCGAGAAGGTCGAGATCACTTCAGAGAAGATACCGAACGCTGGCAGGATCAGGATGTACACCTCAGGGTGACCCCATGCCCAGAACAGGTTCACGTACATCATTGGATTGCCACCAAGTTCATTGGTGAAAATGTGGAAATCCAGGTAACGGTCAAGCGACAGCAACGCCATGGTTGCAGCCAGGATCGGGAACGATGCAACGATCAGTACGTTGGCCCAGGTGCAGGTCCAGGTGAAGATCGGCATGTCCATCAGCTTCATGCCCGGGGCGCGCATTTTCAAGACGGTGGCCAGGAAGTTGACCCCCGTCAGTGTCGTCCCGAGTCCTGATAACTGTAGCGCCCAGATGTAGTAATCCACACCCACGCCCGGACTGTAGGCCAGGCCCGACAATGGCGGATACGCAACCCAACCGGTCTTGGCGAATTCGCCGACGCCCAGGGACAGGTTGATCAGCACTACGCCGGATACCAGCAGCCAGAAGCTCAGGGAGTTCAGGAACGGGAACGCAACGTCACGCGCACCGATCTGCAGCGGCAAGGCAAGGTTCATCAGGCCGGTGAAGAAAGGCATCGCCATGAAGATGATCATGATCACACCGTGGGCGGTGAAGATCTGGTCATAGTGTTCAGGAGGCAGGTAGCCAGGCGAACCCTCGGTGGCCATGGCCAACTGGGTACGCATCATGATGGCGTCGGCAAAACCACGCAGCAGCATGACCATGGCAACGATGACGTACATGACGCCGATTTTCTTGTGGTCGACCGAAGTCAGCCACTCGGTCCACAGGTAGGTCCACTTCTTGAAGTAAGTGATACCTGCAAACAGTGCCAGACCACCCAGCGCGATCATGGCGATGGTCACCATCACGATCGGCTCGTGGAACGGGACCGCATCCCAACTTAATTTACCAAACATCGTTTACTCCTCTGCCCCAGCAGTTGAATGCGAGCCCGTGTCAGAACCTTCAACCGCGGCCACTTCTTTCTTCTCGTGCTCGATCGGCTTGCCTGGCTTCATACCTTCGTACTTGTCGACGATTTTCTGAAACAGGTCCGGCTCGTACGTGGAGTACAGGGCGACTGGGTTGTTCTGGCTTGGTTTGGCAAGGGCGTCGTATTCAGCTTGATCAAGCTGTTTAGGTGCGGCCTTGACTTCGGCTACCCAGGCGTTGAAATCTTCCTGGCTCGTCGAGATCGCTTTGAATTTCATGCCGGTGAAGCCAGCACCGCTGTAGTTGGCGGAGATGCCTTCCATTTCAGCTTTCTCGTTCGCGATCAGGTGCAGACGGGTCTGCATGCCTGCCATCGCGTAGATCTGGCCACCCAGTGCAGGGATGAAGAACGAGTTCATCACGGCGTCGGAGGTGATCCGGAAATTAAGCGGGGTGTTCTCCGGGAACCGGATCTGGTTCACAGTGGCGATACCCAGGTCCGGGTAGATGAACAGCCACTTCCAGTCCAGCGCGACCACTTCGATGTTGATCGGCTTGACGTCGGAGTCCAGCGGACGGTACGGGTCCAGCTCATGGGTCGACTTATAGGTGATGTAACCCAGGGCGATGATGATGAGG
The DNA here is from genome assembly GCF_013385665.1 of Pseudomonas sp. D4002. NCBI lineage: Bacteria > Pseudomonadati > Pseudomonadota > Gammaproteobacteria > Pseudomonadales > Pseudomonadaceae > Pseudomonas > Pseudomonas sp. D4002. The sequence continues at coordinate 330,544 of NZ_JACAPN010000015.1, read as the reverse complement.
ATCGGCACCAGCCACACCGCGATTTCAATCTTGGTGGAGTGCGACCACTTCGGCGCATAGGTGGCGCTGGTGTTCGACGCGCGGTATTTCCAGGCGAACGCGAACGTCATGATGATCACGGGCACCACGACCAACAGCATCAGCAGGGTGGCGGTGATGATCAGGTTGCGTTGATCCAGACCGACCTGACCTTTAGGGTCGAGCAAGGTCCACTTGCAGCCTCCCAGCATTAACATCATGCCAAGCAGCGGCAAAAAGCCTAGTAATCGGGGGTACCTGTTTTTACTCATCTCACGACCTCTAAAGCAGCTTGCGCAATGCAGTTGGGTTTTGATCGCCAACACTTCACCCTGCCAAGGGTTGGCATTTCTCTTCGATTGAATAAGGGCCTGCCCGTCGCACCTTGCGCGAATCGACACGTCCCGGGCTAGCGGTGAGTTCTTATTCGAATTCGTTGGTCAAAGGCCTTGTTACAGACCAATTCCATTTGGTGCGGATAGTTGAAAGGCTGCCGGCACCTGGGGTCGCATGAAACGTTACATCCGCTTCTCGACCGCCCTAGTTTGCTCAGGGGTGAGCAGCACCGGACATTCAGTGCGGGCGATTGTAGTTAGCTAGCGATGTATAAACCATGTCTTATCCAGAAATAATTTTTATCGTTTCCAGCAATAATCCTTCACCATTATTGCAAAGGTCCGCGATCGTATCGCGTTTGATTCTCTACAAAAACCACAAAAAATGCCGTGTTATTGGGCAATCTGCCACATCCCTTACAGCCTGTAAGGGCATCGAAAACGGATCCAAGTCCCCTAAAAACAAGGCATTCGGACATCGGGCAATGTCGCCGACCGCACGCCACTCGCGGCGTCGGCCAGACGACGAACTGACAGCCATAAAACGCCGCTTCATGCAAATTTATGGCGCGTTTACGAGCGTCAGAAACGTCCTGCGACAGCTTCCGTGTGACAACATGTCGCACGCTGCGCACACCCAAACTTGCCCCGCGTCACGGCCTCTTCACAAATGCCTACAAACAAAAACGCCCCAGCCTTCTTTAGAGGAAGGCCGGGGCGTTGAGTTGTAACCGCTTAGGCGTTGCCCTGGCGATTACGGTAAATGCCCAGTGGCACCAGGATCACCGTCAGCACAAAGGCCACCAGCGCCCACTGGGCCAGGGACAGGCCGAGCACGGGCGGGTACGGCGTCTCGCAGAAGCCGTCGACCTGGAACCCCAGGGGAAATACCGAGGCCAGCGGCAAGCCATCGACAATCGGTTGCAGCACGTCGATGCCGCAGCTGACCTTCGGAAAGAACTGGATGTACACGTGATAGCCGGCAGCGGCGACGCCCCCCAGGGCGCTGAGGGTCACCAGTGCTTCAAACACCGTGACACTGCGGGTGGTGCGCATGGCGGCACCGATGAAGGCGAAGATCGCGATCAGCAGCAAGGCATAACGTTGCAGGATGCACAGCGGGCAAGGGGCCTCGCCCAGCACCACCTGCATGTACAGCGCCCCACCGATCAGCGCCAGGCAGATGATGCCCAGCAGTACCAGAAAGCGTCGCTCCCTGCCCAAACGCAATTCGTCGATCATCCCCGTTTCCCTTTAGCCAATGATGGTTGTGCCAATGGCCGCAAGTTTACACGCGGACGGTGAAAGTTGAGCAGTTGGCGTGTGGAGGTTTAAACAGGAGGCATTAACAGGAGATTAATCAGGGAAAATGGAGATCAAAATGTGGGAGCGGGCTTGCTCGCGAAAGCGGAGTGTCAGTCACTGAATGTGTGCCTGATACACCGCCTTCGCGAGCAAGTCGAATCGTCGCACCGCCGCTCCCACATTTTTGACCGAGTAAGTTATTCCAGAGCCGACGCCGGCCCAAAGAACTCATACCGGCTCTGCGCTTCCGGCACACCCAGGGCCTTCAAGTGACGCTTGATCGCCGCCATGAAGCCTTTAGGCCCCAGGAAGTACGCATCCACATCGCGCTCCTGCGGCAGCCACGCCGCCAGTTGCTCCTGGCTCAGCATCCCGACCTTGTCCGCCGCCGGGCTCACGCCATCATCCTCGGCGTAGCAATAGAAGCGCTTGAGCTGTGGATGCTGCGCCGCCAGGCCGTCCACCCATTCGCGGAACGCATGCACGCCGCCATTACGCGCGCAGTGGATAAAGTGAACCGGACGCTCGGTGGCCAGCGCCGCTTCGAGCATCGGCAATGTTGGCGTGATGCCCACGCCGCCGCTGATCAGCACCAATGGCTTGTCGCTGGCCGCCAGGGTGAACTCCCCCGAAGGCGGGAACAGATCGATGGTCGCACCCACCTGGAACTGGTCATGCAGGTAGTTCGACACCCGCCCACCGGCTTCGCGCTTGACGCTGATGCGGTACTGGCCCGAATCGCCACGCGCCGACAGGGAATAGTTGCGGCGCACTTCCTCGCCCTCCAGCACCAGCTTCATGCCGATGTACTGCCCAGGCTCGGCGGCCAGGATCGGGCCGTTATCCACAGGCGCGAAGTAAAACGAGACAATTTCCGCGCTCTCCTCCACACGCTTGACCAAGGTGAACGGCCGCGCGCCACGCCAGCCGCCCGGTGCTTGTTCCTTCTCTTTATAGATAGCCGCCTCGGCACCGATCAGGATGTCGGCCAATTGGCCATAGGCGGCGCCCCAGGCACTCATCACTTCAGGGGTGGCGATTTCGCTGCCCAGCACTTCGGAAATTGCCCGCAGCAGGCAGGTACCGACAATCGGGTAATGCTCCGGCAGGATCTGCAGGGCCACGTGCTTGTTGATGATCTTTGCCACCAGATCGCCCAACTGGTCGAGTTGGTCGATATGCCGGGCGTACATCAGCACGCCGTTGGCCAAGGCCCGGGGCTGGTCGCCGCTGGCCTGGTGGGCCTGGTTGAACAGCGGGCGTACTTCTGGGTATTCGGACAGCATCATCCGGTAGAAATGGGTGATCAGGGCTTCGCCGCCACTTTCCAGCAGGGGCACGGTGGATTTGACGATGGCACGGTCTTGGGCACTAAGCATGGCAGACTCCTGAGTCTTCTTACTGAATACCCTTTACTACTCAGTATTCATGCCAACTAATAAATCCTTATAAATCAAATACTTAATATTAATGTAGTCAGTATGACTTCCTACGCTATATAGTCACTATGACTACAAGGAGTCATTATGACTGCGAAGCCGCTGCTCACCACCCTGCTGCCCCTGGTCGCCGACCTGTCCCGCGAGTTGCCCGAAGGCGAGCGTTACCGGCGTCTGCTCCAGGCCATGCGCGCCCTGCTACCCTGCGACGCGGCCGCCCTGCTGCGCCTCGACGGCGAATGGCTGGTGCCGCTGGCGGTGGATGGCTTGAGTACCGACACCCTCGGCCGGCGCTTCAAGGTCAGCGAACATCCGCGTTTCGCCGTGCTGCTCAGCAGCCCCGGCCCTACCCGCTTTGACAGCGACAGCGAACTGCCCGACCCCTATGACGGCCTGGTGGATGGCCTGCACGGGCATCTGGAAGTCCACGACTGCATGGGCTGCCCGCTGTTTGTCGACGACCGGCCCTGGGGCCTGCTGACCCTCGACGCCCTGGATACCGAGCGCTTCGAACGGGTGGAACTGGACGCCCTGCAAGCCTTCGCCAGTCTCGCCGCCGCCACCGTCAATGTCGCTGAACGCATTGAACGCCTGGCCCTGCGCGCCGAAGACGAACACCAGCGCGCCGAAATCTACCGCCAGGCCAGCGGCCAGCAGCACAAGGAAATGATCGGCCAGAGCAAGAGCCACAAACGCCTGGTGGAAGAAATCAACCTAGTGGGTGGCAGTGACCTGACGGTATTGATCACCGGCGAGACCGGCGTGGGCAAGGAGCTGGTGGCCCAGGCGATCCATGCTGCATCAAACCGCGCCGAGAAACCGCTGATCAGCCTCAACTGCGCCGCCCTGCCGGAAACCCTGGTGGAAAGCGAACTGTTCGGCCACGTGCGCGGGGCGTTTACCGGCGCGCTCAACGAACGCCGGGGCAAGTTCGAGCTGGCGAATGGCGGCACGCTGTTTCTTGATGAAGTGGGCGAGTTGTCCCTCACCGTGCAGGCCAAGCTGCTGCGGGTGCTGCAAAGTGGCCAGTTGCAGCGCCTGGGGTCTGACAAGGAGCACCAGGTGGATGTGCGCCTGATCGCCGCCACTAACCGGGATCTGGCCGAAGAAGTACGCAGCGGCCGCTATCGTGCCGACTTTTATCACCGTTTGAGTGTGTACCCGCTGCAAGTCCCGGCGCTGCGTGAGCGCGGTCGCGATGTGCTGTTGCTGGCGGGCTTTTTCCTTGAACAGAACCGCTCACGCATGGGCCTGGGCAGCCTGCGCCTGACCAGCGATGCCCAGGCGGCACTGCTGGCTTATACCTGGCCGGGGAATGTGCGCGAACTGGAACACTTGATCGGCCGCAGCGCCTTGAAAGCCCTGGGTAACTGCCGGGAGCGCCCGAAGATTCTCAGCCTCAGCGCGGCGGATCTGGACTTGCCGAACGCCACCGCGCCACCGCTCGAAGCGCAGCCCGACCCCGTGCCGGACGTCACCGGCGACCTGCGCCTGGCCACCGAGAACTACCAGCGCCAGGTCATCAGCGCCTGCCTGGAACGCCACCAGCACAACTGGGCCAGTGCCGCCCGCGAGCTGGGCCTGGACCGGGCCAACCTGGGACGAATGGCCAAGCGCCTGGGCCTGAAGTAATGAACGGTGATTCTCAGGTAAAGGAGATCAAATGTGGGAGCTGTCGAGCCCCCACACTAAACCTGCTTCGCCTTGTAGATTGGATTGATCGGCGCGCCAGCCTTGGGCTTGCGAAACACCAACACATTCCCCAGCATCACCAGCACCAACCCCGCCAACGCCGGCGCCGTCCACTGATAGCCCTCGGCAAACGCCGAGACGTTCAACGCCACCACCGGGAACAGCACGGTGCAATACGCCGCCCGCTCCGGCCCCATGCGCCCGACCAGGGTCAGGTAGGCGGTAAAGCCAATCACCGAACCCGGGATCACCAGGTACAGCAGCGAACCGATGTACCGGCTGTTCCATTCCATGTCGAACGGAATGCCCTGCACCGCGCAGTACATCGCCAGCATCGACGCACCATAGGCCATGCCCCAGGCATTGGTGGTCAGTGGCTTGAGGCCCGCCTTCTGCTGCAGGCTCGACAGCATATTGCCCGCCGAGAAACACATGGTGCCGAGCAATGCCAAACCCAGGCCGAGCAAGGTTTGCGGGCTGGCGGTGTGCCCCACCAGTTCCGGCCAGAACAACAGCCCCAGGCCCAGCAAGCCAAGGCCGCCGCCCATCAACACATTGCGTGCGACCTTCTGCCCGAAGAACACCCGGGCGTTCAGCGCGTTCCACAAGGTGGCCGTCGAGAACACCACCGCCACCAGGCCGCTGGGAATCCACTGGCTGGCGGTCAGGAAGCACATGAAGTTGACGCAAAACAGGCACAGGCCCTGGGCCAGGCAGATCAGATGCCCGCGCCGGTTCATCACCTGCAGCTTGCGGCTGAGCAGCAGCATCACGAACAGCACCAGCGCCGCGAGGCCAAAGCGATAGACGATGGACACCGGAATCGCCACCACGCCCAGTTGCCACTTGAGGGCAATCCAGGTGGTGCCCCAGATCAATACGGTGAGTAAATACAGGAAAAGGTTCATGGCGGGCTCCGAGGGTTGAGCCACAGTTTCGCCCCTGGCGGCACCAGGTCTCTTGCACATTCTTGCGCTTTTGTCGGCTGCCGGGATCACAGCCGCCGCCGCGGGGAGTAGGATGCAAGCCGTCAGAGAGTACGAATATGCCGCCACTGGAAACCCTGCAAGTCTTTCAATCCCTCAACCGCTCGCCCAACGCTCGCCTCGAGCTGTGCGCCGAGCTCGGTGACGGCTTGTCTGCAGCCTTGTGGAGCAACCATCACGACGCCCAGGATTACGAAGCCCCCGACCACCACACCTTGTCCTGCTACATCGGCGGCGGCACCGGCACCTTTCGCCGCGACCAGCCCGGCACCAAGGGCGGCCCGGACAAGCTGTGCATCCTGCCGGCCGAGCATCAATCGGCCTGGGTGATCAACGGCGAAATCCGCCTGGCCCACGTGTATTTCAGCCCCGAGCAATTCGCCCTGGGCTGCGTCACCTTGCTGGACCGCGAACCCCGCGAGTTGCAACTGCGCGAGAGCACCTTCCTCGACGATGCGCGGCAGGCCCGGCGTTTTCACCAGTTGATCAGCCTGAACTGGAAAGAGCCCGGCGAACGCCTGCTGACCAGCAGCCTGGCCCATGAAATGCTCAGCCATACCTTGCTCAGCCAGGTGGGGATGCGCGAGGGTTTGCGTTTGAAAGGCGGGCTGGCCGCCCACCAGCGCCGGCAACTGGTGGAGCACATCGACCAGCAACTGGCGGAGCCGATCAGCCTGGGGCAGTTGGCAGGCTTGTGTGCGTTGTCGGAGTACCACTTTGCGCGGATGTTTCGCGAGAGTTTTGGACTGCCGCCCCATCAATATCTGCTGGCGCGGCGCCTGGCCCGCGCCCGGGAGTTGTTGCGGGGTGGGTCGTTGCCGCTGGGCGAGATTGCCCTGGCGTGCGGATTTTCCAGCGCGAGCCACTTTACCAACCGGTTCCGCCAGGCGATGGGCGCAACCCCTGGTGAATACCGGCAGGCGTTCCTGCCTTGAAATGCAATCTGCCTGACGGCACAGGTCCAATGTGGGAGCGGGCTTGCTCGCGAAAGCGGTGTGACAGTCAACACATGTACTGACTGAACCAGCGCATTCGCGAGCAAGCCCGCTCCCACCTTTGATCTTCGGTGCTCAATAGTCCGTGCTGTTGGCCAGTGCCGTGGCCAGGCGGTTTTCCAGCGCCTTGACCCGCGCGCCTGCGACCACGTAATTGTTGGTCACCATCGAAAACACCAGCTTGCGCCCATTGGCATCGGTGACATACCCAGTCAACGACGACACGCCACTCATGGAGCCGGTCTTGCCGTGCAGGTTGTTTTCCGCAGCGGTGCCCCGCAGGCGGTAACGCAGGCTGCCGCCCACCAGTCGCTGCGGATTACCGGCAACCGGCAACGCGTTGTACCAGGCGTTGAACCAGGGCTGTTTGCTGGCGGCCAGCAGCACATCCGTGAGGTTCTGCGACGACACCAGGTTACGCCTGGACAACCCTGAACCGTCCACCTGGTTCAACGTCGCCGTATCAATCCCCTGACGCTTGAGGAACCCGGCCACCGCCGCCACACCGGCAGGCGCCGTACCGGCATTCACGGTCTTGCGCCCCATGCTCTTGAGCAAGGCTTCAGACATGTTGTTATTGGAAAGCTTGAGCAACGGCGTGATCAGTTCCTGCAACGGCGCCGACTCATGCAGCGCGAGCACCGTCGCCGTGGTCGGCGTCACACCCCCGATCATCCGACGCCCCTGCACGACAATCCCCTGCTGCGCCAAGGCCTGTTCAAACAGGTTGGCCACCAGTTGCGTCGGCTCCCACACACTGACCAGTTGCGGGCTCTGCCTGCCCGGCGCCAACGCGCCACTGAGGCGCAACAGGTTGGTGCCGTGCTGGCGATTGATTCCATAGCTGTTGCCTGCGCCGCTGACCGCACGGTTGCTGAGCTGCACGTAATCGGTAGCCGGGCTGATCTCCACCGTCACCGGGCGCCCTGCCACGACCGGCGCCCTGGCCGTGACCAGCAGCGAGCCCGCATCAAAGTCGTCATTGGGCGATACCGTCAGCGCCGAAATCTGCGCGCCGTAGTAGGTGCTTTCATCGTCCTGGGACCAGTCGGTGCCCAGGCGCTCGGCGTCGAAGAACGTGTCGTCGAACACCAGGTCGCCCCGCACCTGCCGGATGCCCTGCTGCGCCAGGTTGGCCGCCAGCGCCTGGTAATCCGCCCACTGGATCGTCGGGTCGCCCAGGCCGCGCAGGTAGAGGTTGCCGTCAAGCACCGCGCCCTGGCGGATGCCGTCGCTCAACAGTTGCGTGGAAAACCGATACTGCGGCCCCAGCACATCCATCGCCGCCGCAGTGGTCAACAGCTTGAGGCTCGAAGCCGGGCTCAGCCGCGTACGCGGGTTGTGCTGGTAGAGCGTGTTGCCACTGCGGGCATCGCGCACCATCAGCGACACGCTGGCGCCGTGCAGTGCCGGGTCGGCCAGCAACTGGTCGAGGCTGGCGCTGGTGGAAATTTTCGGCGCCGTGGCGCAACCGCCCAGCAACAAGCTCAAGCCCAGCAGCAGCCCGCCGGTGTGTATCCATCGTCCCAACTGCATCGCTATCGTGTTCCCGCAAAGTCATTAATGGCGGCCACGCTAGCAGCTCGACAACCGTATGGCGAGGCAGCCGGCTACCGCGCCATACGGTGTAGCCGAATTTAGAACGTCAGGGTGCTGGACACCGACACCTGCCGCGCATCGCCGATGGACACGAACTGGGTGTTCACGGCCGAGGTGTAATAGGTACGGTCAAACAGGTTCTTCACGTTGAGCTGGAACTTGACCTTCTGCCCCTCGATTTTAGTGTCATAGGTGGCGAACGCATCGGCCACGGTGTAGCTCGGCAGTTCGAAGCTGTTGGCCGCGTCCCCTGCACGCTCGCCGACATAACGTGCCCCGGCGCCGACCCGCAGTTGGTCGCCACCGAGAATGCTGCCGAAGTCATACACCGCCGACAGCGAGCCAGTGTTCTTCGCCACGTTTTGCAGGCGATTACCTTTGTATTCCGGGTCTTCGGTAACCTCTGCATCGGTGTAGGCATAGCTGCCGATCACGCTCCACTTATCCGTCAGTTGGCCGCTGGCATCCAGTTCCAGGCCTCGGGAGCGCACTTTGCCGGCGACGCTGTAGACCGAGGTCAGGCCATCGCCGACCTGCACCAGCACGTTGCGCTTCTCGATGTTGAACAGAGCGGCGCTGGCAGTGATACGACCCGGAATGTCGAGTTTGGTACCCAACTCCCAGGACTTCGACTGCTCCGGCTCAAGGCTGCCATCCAGCACACTTTTGTTCGCCAGCGGTGCGATGGTGGAATTGGGCTTGAACGACTCTGTGTAGCTGCCATAGAACGACAGCTCGTCGGTGTAGCGGTACACCAGGCCCGCGCGTGGCACCCACTTCTGGCCATTGCCGTCGGTGTTGGCGGTGAACGGGACACCCTTGCCGGCGTATTGGTCGTACATCTGATAACGCGCGCCGCCCACCAGGATCCACTGGTCAGTGAGGTGGATCGCATCCTGCAGGAACAGCGAGTCGCTGCGCAGCAGGTCCGTCTGGTTGCTGTCCGGCGCGCTGACGGTGGTGCCCGCCACTTCATTGCCATAGACCGGATCGTTGTAGTTGAACGTGCCACGGGGCGCCTGGCGGATCAGGTCGGCCCGGTAGATCTTGCGGTACTCGTCATCCAGGCCGAAGGTCAGGTCATGCTGCATGCCCGCGACGTTGACCTTGCCTTCAAGGCTGGCGGTGGCGAAGCGGTCGGTGGTCAGTGCGCCCTGGGTGCCGTCCATGCTGCGGGTCAGGGTGCCATTGGCGTTGACCTTGACCACACGCACCTGGCTGGCGTCGTAGGTCTCGCGGTTCCAGCTGTAGCCGAAGTGGGCTTTCCAGTCGTCATTCAAATCGTGGTCGGCCTCGAAGCGGTACAGGTCGGAGCGGCCTTCCATGTTGTTGAAGGGCTCGTCCAGGCGGCGAGTCGACGGGATGTTGAGCGGGTGGTTGGTCTTGGGGTCGATGGCGGTGCCCCGGTCGAACGGCGAGAGAAACTCCCGGTGCTCATAGGCAAACAACAGCTTGGTGTTGTCGCCGTACCAGGCCAGCGACGGTGCGATCAGGCTCTCGCGGTGAGTGCCGTAGTTGCGCCAGTAATCTTCGTCTTCGTGATCGACGATCAAGCGGTACGCCAACCCGCTGTCACCGATGGGCCCTGTGGTGTCGAGGTTGCCGCCGCTGCCGTTCTTGCCGTCGCCAAAGGTCGAGCCGCGCACGGTCAGCGAGGTGGATTGGATCAGCTCGGGTTTCTTGCTGACGATATTGACCACGCCGCCCGGATCCTGGATGCCATACAGCAACGACGACGGGCCCTTGAGCACTTCGACGCGCTCGGCGGTGGAATTCAGCGCGCGGCCCTGCACCAGCGGCATACCGTCCTGCATGATCGAACCGTTTCGGTTGTCACCAAAACCCCGCAGCATCACCGCGTCCTGGGTGCTGCCCAAGGTGTTGGCCTGGGTGATGCCACTGATGTTGGTCAGGGCATCGTCGAGGTTGCGCGGCTGTTGATCGCGCATCACCTGGGCCGGTACAACGTTGACAGTCTGTGGGGTTTCCAGCAGCAGGCCGTGGGAACGCATCACCGAACTTGTAGGCGGCGGTTGATAGCTGGTGGTATCCGAGGCCAGGGCGGCACCGTTGATGGTGGTGGCGCCGAGGTTCAGCGCGCCGTCGGTGGGCAGCGGTTCCAGGGCCAGGGTGCGGGCGTCGATCTGGCGGAAGGTGAAGCCGGAATTACCCAGCAGGCGTTGCATGGCCTGGGCCGCACTCATCTGCCCGGTGATGGCCGGGGCCTTGATGGCGTACGGCGCTTCGTCGGTGTAGACCACGCTGATGCCGGTCACCCGGGTGAAGTCGCTCAAGGCCTGGGGCAGCGGCTTGGCGGCCAGGGCAAAGTTGAACAGCGTGCTCTGCTGCTGCGCCTCGGCCGCCTGCGCCACGCCCAGGGGCAACAGCGCCAGCCCCGAAACTGCCAATACCGAGGCTCCCAGCCAATGTTTAACCGAACCCGCCGACGTTGCCCTGGACTTCATGCTTGAGAACCCGTGTGTAAAAAACGCTGTTAATGCGAATTAATCGCAGTTTCAAGCACTACACGGATGGCCGACAGGTTTACCTCACACCGATTTGAAAATAATTTCAGTCACGCCGGTTGGATCCGAAATCCGAAGCGCGGAACGTGCACATGCACGGTGCCGGCGCGGTCATCGGTGCGCCGCAGAATCAGCTCTTCGCGGCCGGCAAACAGCAACTCCCCGGCCACCGGATCGGTGCCGTAGTCGGTGGCGCTGATGGTCACTTGCTGGCCGGGCTTGAAGCCGTTCGGGTCTTCGAAGATTTCTTCCGGCAGGTTGGCCGGCGTGGCATTGCGCGCGACTTCCAGGGCTTGCTCGGCACTCATCTGGCTCGACGTGCCATGCCCGAAACCCAACACCCGGGCGAGCCAGGCGGCCACCGCAGGATAGGTTTCCACCAGCGGCGAGGTGACCGACGATCCCATGAGGAACCACAACGGGTGCGCCAGGGCGAAGTCGGCAATCGACGGCTCGCCGAACAGGAAGTCGCCCTGCTGGTGCTGCAACTGCTGATTGATACGACCGATGATCACCGGCCATTGATGCTTGGCCTGATCCAGTTGCACACGGGTGGCCGTGCCGCCACTGAACAATTTGCTGCGGTCGGCCACCAGCACCTGGAGCATTTCCGGCGGCACTTTGGCGAACTTGACCGCCAGGGATTCCGGCTGGAACACCAGGCTCACGGCATGGGAGAACACCGTCGAATCAGCCCAGGCGGCGAAGCTTTGGCTGACCAGTTCCAGGCCTTGGGGAAACAGCGCCGGCACGGACTTTTCCTGCTCCAGGCGGCGGGCGATCAGTGCGGTGTCGCAGTAGATATCGGCGCCCACCTGCAACACCGGGGTCTTGCGATAACCACCGGTGAGGGCCGTCAAGTCAGGCTTGGGCATCACCGGCGAGATGTGCACCGAACGCCAGGACAAGCCCTTGAAGCCCAGCAACAGGCGGGCTTTTTCGGCAAACGGGGATTGCGGGTAGTGGTGGAGGATCAACTCAGTCATGCCAGGCTCCGCTCAATGAGTGAGCGTCCAGCTTAGCCTGCAAACCCGGCAAAGGCGCGCATGGGAACCTATCAGTCAAACTGATGGGCCGATCGCCGCCAGGCACTCCTTGGCGCTTTTCTTGAGTTTCTTGATCAGCCGTTCCTGGCGCAGCGCCTCGGCCTTGCTGATGCATGCCTCGGTGTACACCAGCGCCACGGCGGGGCTTGAGAGGAAAAACCGTGCGCCCTTGCCACTCTGGTGCATGGCAAAGCGGCGCACCGGGTCATTGCTGATGCCGCAATAGAGCGAGCCATTGGCGGCGCGCACCAGGTAGACAAACCACGGTTTGGCTTCAGAAGGAGTCGTCACGGATCAATTCGGCAAACCAAAGGAACGCCAATCTTATCAACGACTGGCCTGGAACGCCTTCAACCCTTTCAGCGCCTGGGCCCGCACGGCGTTTTTCACCAGCGGCGTCCAGCCCAGCAACAGGCCTTTGGTGCCCAACGCCTGCCGTGACCAGCGCCACAGGTCGAAGTGGTCGTGGTGCTCGCAGATCTTGCCGTCGCGAAACACAAAGCGCGCCCGGATATCGTTGACCACGGTGTTGCCCGTCGCGCTGAACAGGTAGGTCGCCACCCAATGGGCGCTGCCGGTGATTTCATCGCTGCGCACACTGTCGAAGGTCAGGGAAAAGTCCTTGGCCCGGGTGGTCAGCATGCGCCACATGTCGCCGGCATCACGGCCACGCAGTTCACCGAATGCCGGGTCGCTGAACACCACGTCGTCGCTGTAGCAGGCGCTCATGGCCTCGGCATCCAGGCGCTGGAAGGCACTGTAGAACTCGGTGATCAAGGCGTTATGGGCGTCGCTCATGGGCAGGTTCCGCAAAAGAAGTTGGGATGGCCGGTACGATAATCCCCAAGGCCGGGGAACACTACTGGCATCAACGCCAGGAATACCTCATCCCGTCCCTTCAGGGCACCATTCCGCTGCTGCGAGCATAGTGGAACAAATCCACATCGGTGGAGATACACAGCCGGTTCATCGCGGTACTTTTCTGTTTGCTGATGGTGGAGATGCTGCGATTGACCCGCGCGGCAATCTGGCTGACGGTCATGCCGCTGGCCAGCATGCGCACCACTTCGCGTTCCTTGCCCGACAGTTGCGGCGGTTGTGATTGATCGCCCGTGCCCGCCTGCACCAACTGGGTCCGCAGGGACTCGCTGACGAAGGTCTTGCCCTCGCAGACTTCCTTGATGGCCGTGGGCAACTCCTTGGCCGATGCACTCTTGGCGACAATGCCTCGGGCGCCCTCGGCGAACGAGGCACGCAGGGTGGCGATATTGGCGAACATCGTCACCAGGATCACCGGCACCCCGGGGTATTGGCGTTGCAACAAGCCCAACAACACATAGCCGTCAGCCTGCTGCCCGCCCGGCATGGCGAAGTCCGTCACCAGCACATCGCAAGGGGTGCTGCCCAGTACCCGCAGCAGCTCATCCGGGCCGTTGGCCTCACCGACCACCTTGCACTTGCCGTTGGCCTCGATCACCACCTTCTGTCCGATCCGAACAATGGGATGATCGTCAGCAATAATTACGCGAAGCATAGAAATCCATGAGTGATGGCAAATTGATTTGCGCAAAATAACCCTGTCCGTCCCGGGCAACAACCGCCCACCTGGGAGCGGTTTTCAATGGCGTCCCGTGTTCTTAAGCGGGTGATTTTTTACCTACAACAAAAAAGGAAACCACCTACAAACTAAGCCCACAGACAGAGGTAATACCCCCTACAGAATCGCTGAAAATGTCATAAAACTGTCAAATAGCGCAGATACACCAGCAGGTCCTGGTCGAACCGCTGCAATGCCCGCCTGTTGCACCGGATCCCGTGCTTGCGCACCTGTTCGATCAACTCCCCCGCACAGCGATCCAGCTCCGTCTCGCCAAAAAACGCCAGGCTTCCCGCCAGGCGATGCAGGCAGTCGACCAATGCATGCGGGTCGACGATGCGGCAAGCCTGTACCAGGCCTGCGTAATCAGCCTCGGCCTCGCGCACCAGGGTGCGCAACATTTGGTTCACCACCTGTTCATCGCCAAATGTCCTGATCAGTTCGGCACGAGTCGGCCAGTGCACCCCGGCGCAGGCTGTGGCAGGCGGGTTCGTACTGGCGCCCGGCGGCTGTGGCAGCCACTGCTCCAGCACCCCGCGCAATTGTTCCAGGGTCAGCGGTTTGAGCAGCCAGGCATCCATGCCGGCCTCAAGGCAGCGGCGCGCATCGTCCGCAGAGAGTTTGGCGGTCAAGGCAATGATCGGCACACGCGGGCGGCTGTGTACGGCCTCTCGCCGCCTGATCTCACGAGCCATGCTATAGCCATCCAGCACCGGCATGCGGCAATCGCTGATCACCAGGTCGAAATGCCGCAGGGCGATGGCGGTCAACGCGGCCTGCCCGTTGCACACCAGTTCGTGATCGACTTCGAATTTTTGCAGGAACCAGCCCATCAAGGCGCGATAGGCCTGATGGTCCTCGACGATCAGCACGCTCAGGTGCTTCCAGTGAACAGGAGGACTGCGCCATGGCACCGTTTGCTGCCTGGGGGCGTCGTCAGCAAACACGCTTGGCATCATGGCCACCTCGATATCGGCGCCGACCTGCCAGGGCCATCAGACGGCCCTGGCATATCGTCTAGTGAGGGTGCGCTTGACGGTGATCCTTAACCCATCCGCCTGGCACCCATTACCGAATCAAGCTATCCACATGAATACCACTCTTGCGATACAAGAACTACGAAAAGACAGTTTTTCCTACAGCTCCGCCCACCTATTCCGACTTGACGCAGGCGAGCTAGAGGGATAGCGGATTGTCGTAATTCTTGTATTTCCCCTCCTCCCCCCCGGCGCTAAATTGCGCCCCACCCCAAGAGGGCAACCCGCCAACTCACCTGGCGGCCAACTATCCGAACTGACCCGACGCCCAACCGCGCCTCTTTCTGCGCTGCGGTGAGCTGCACCCGTCAGTTGATCCAACACCGAGACAATACAACCATGAACAAGCATCTGATCGCCGTCGCCAGCGCCCTGCTGATCACTGGCACCGCCCCCGCCTTCGCCGCCAGCACCGTGGACCTGACAGTCAAGGGCATCATCACCCCGAATGCCTGCACGCCGAGCCTGTCCAGTGGCGGGGTCATCGACCACGGCAAGATGTCGGCCAAGGACTTGAACGCCACCCAGATCACCCTGTTGCCGAAAGTCACGCTGCAAATGACCGTGACCTGCGATGCGCCGGTGATCTTCGCCCTCAAGGCGACCGACAACCGTATTGGCTCCGGCAGCGGCAGCGGCTTCGGGCTGGGCTTTATCAACGGCACGCAAAAGCTGGGTTCCTACAGCTTGACCCTTGGCGCCACCGGTAGCCCGCCCCAGGCCGACGGCGAAACCGTGCAAGCCATCGGGTCTTTCGACAATGGCGTCACCTGGGAGCGTTGGAACAGCTTTGAAACCGGCACCTATCTCTCGGTCGCCACCCTGGCAGACGCCAGCACCCCGCGTGCCACCCAGCAACTGGTCACCCCCGTGGCCTACAGCGGCTACATCAACCGCACCGACGGCCTGGACCTGAGCAACGAAGTCAATATCGACGGCTCGGCCACCATTGAAGTGCTCTACCTGTAACCCACCTTCGCCCCTGACCTGCAACCAAAAAGGTGCTGCTCGATGATGAATTCCTCACCCGCTGTCTTCCTCGCCACGTTGCTGCTGGCCCCCACCGTACTGGCCGCCAGCAGTACCGACTTCGCCGTCACGGGCACCATCACACCCAATGCCTGTGAACCCATGCTCTCCGGCGGAGGCGTGGTGGATTACGGAAAAATGCCGGCCAAGGAACTCAACACCGACAGCCCTACCTCACTGCTGCCAGAGACCATGCAAATGGAAGTCCTGTGTGAAGCGCCAACGTTCATCGCGCTGAGCACGATCGATAACCGCGCCGGCACTTCGGCAATTAACGACTACTGGCATGGCCTGGGGCTGACGGACAGTGGCGAAAAACTTGGCGCCACCGCATTCGGCCTGCTCAACCCGGTCGCGGACGGCGTCACGGTCAAGACGATCAACTCGACCGATGGCGGGGTGACCTGGCTCCCGTCGATTTACCTGGGCCACTACACCCAGACCTCGGTCGCCACCAACGGCGGTGCGAACACCCCGATTGCGATACGGCAATTCAGTGCCGACCTGCGCGTGTACACGATGGTCGACGGCACCGACCGCCTGACCGTGCTCGACGAAGTGCCGCTGGACGGCCATGCCACCGTGCAACTGAAGTACCTGTAACCCTTTATTCAACCGGCCCCACTCGAAAGGAAACGTGTGCCCCATGAAACTTACGCTCAATGCCCTGGCCACCGCGCTGCTGCTCAGCACCAGCGCCTCTGCCCTGGCGGCGTCCACCGTCGACCTGACTGTCAAAGGGGTGATTACCCCCAACGCCTGCACACCTGGCCTGTCCGGCGGAGGGATGGTGGACTACGGCAAGATCTCCGCCAAAGACCTGAACCTCACGACCCCCAAACAACTGCCACGCACCACCTTGCAACTGACCATCACCTGCGACGGCGGCACCCTCTTTGCCGTCAAGGGCACCGACAACCGCGCCGGGTCCAACTCCAGCGGCGGCACCTACGGCCTGGGGTTGATCAACGGTACGCAGAAGCTGGGGGCCTACGACCTGATGCTGAATAACGCAGTCGCAGACTCTGTCGCCGTCACGGTGCTGGAATCCGGGGATAACGGCACGACCTGGGCAGAGTCGGCGGACGCGATCCTGCCACCCAGCGCATTGGCGGCTTTCGGCGATAGAACCTCGGGCACCTGGCTGCCGGTGCCGATCCAGCAAGTCGTCAGCGACCTGGTGGTGTACGCGCAGATCGCCCGGGCCGACAGCCTGGACCTGAGCGATGAACACCCGATCGACGGCTCGGCCACGCTGGAAGTGAAGTACCTGTAAACCCGCGGCCTCGTCGTTCGCGGCGAGGCGCCTTACTTGCACCGAACACATTGAAGACCGAATGATGAACAGAACCCTACGCCTGTGCACGGCGCTGTTATTGCTCAACACCGGCTCTAGCGTGTTTGCCAGCACCGCCACCGAGATGACCCTGTCGGGCCTGGTCACCCCCAGTTCCTGCACCATCGCGCTCTCCGGCAGCGGCATCATCGACCACGGCACCATCCCTGCCCATCTCCTCAACCAGGCGGCTCCCACTCCGCTGCCCACCCAATGGCTGGAGGTAGAGATCCACTGCAGCGGCCCCTTGTTGTTTGGCCTGATTGGCCTGGACAGCCGCGAAGATTCGTCCGCCGCACCGGACACTACCTACGGCCTGGGGAGAAACCCCAACGCGCCCGCGGAGCAGTTGGGTTACGTCGACCTGGCGTTCGAAGCGGCGCAAGGAGACGGCCAGGCCATGCAGTCACTTGTGTCAAACCCCGAAGGCGGCCTCTGGGCTCCCCAACCAGCCATCCACCCCAAGACCCTGATGGGCTTTGCCCGTCCCGGCCGACCGTTTCCGGAACCCATCGTCACCCTGACCACCCGGATCCGCGCACAGACCACCATCCACCCGGCGAACCGTCTGACCCTCAGGCAAGACGTTCCCCTCGATGGCTCACTGGTCCTGGATTTGCGTTACCTCTAAGCCCTGTGATCATTTTAGGAACTGCGTCATGAAGACCTATCCAACCTTGCTGGCCCTGGGCTGGCTGCTGAGCACCCAGGCGTTTGCCGACGGCATGGTGCCCGACACCTCGGTGGTGATCGTCAACGAGGCCGACGGCGAAGCTTCGGTGTCGGTGACCAACACCGACGGCAAACTGGCCCTGCTGCACGTCACCCTGGAAGACATTCCGGAAGACACCGAATCGCTGCTGTTCGTCACCCCGCCCCTGTCCCGGGTCGAGGCCGACAAAAGCCAGCTGGTGCGCTTTATCCTGCGCAACCCCACGCCCCTGAAAACCCAACGCCTGAAGCGGGTGATCTTCGAAGGCATGCCCAAGGACCGTGACGCCGCCCAGGCTGGCCATGCGCGGGTGGGCGTGACCGTGCGCCAGAACCTGCCGGTGATCATTCATCCCAAGGGCCTGGCGCCGAACCGCACACCCTGGACCGGGCTGACCTGGTCGTTGAACGCCGGTCACCTGAACGTCGCCAACCCCACGCCTTACGTGGTGCGCCTGGCCCAGGAGCTGCAATTGCTGCCCGGCAAGCAGAGCCTGGTGCTGCCGCGCACTTATGTGTTGCCCGGCGAAACCCTGCGGCTCAGCACGCCCCACACCGCCACGGCCGTACGCCTGCAACCGGCCACCGTGTACGGCTTTGCCGTCGCCGCCTATGAAGCACCGATAACCGCCGCAAACGCTGAATAACGAAGTGACAGCCCTGTGACTGTCACCGGGAAGCCCGCCAACCGTTGCCGGCTTCCATAACCTGAGTGCCTTTACGTGAACACAGTAACCACTGACCCGGCTGGCGAAGCCGTGCCCGACTGTCCTTTACGCCCCGCCCGGATGCGGGCCGCGCTGCCACTGACCATGGCGTTGCTGTCGGCCGATGCCTGGGCCGACGCCTTCGACGCGCAAACCCTGCACCAGCGCGGTATCGACCCGGAGCTGGCCTACCTGTTGCTGGACGCACCGCGCTACACCAGCGGCCGCCATGCCGTGAGCCTGACGGTGAACGGCCAGCGCCGTGGCCGCCTCGATGTGCAGTTCGACAGCCAGGGCGCGCTGTGCTTCGACCGCCCGCTGCTCGACGCCGCCGACCTGGTGATACCGGCCCCGCTGGCCGACAGCCACTGCCATGACTTCCTCGGCGAATACCCGCAAACCGTGGTGGAGCAAGACCCCGCCAGCCTGAGCGTGAGCCTGATGGTGCCCACCGATGCCCTGCGCCCGCGCCAACGTGAGCTGTCCGGTTATGAAACCGGAGGGTTCGCCGGCTTGCTCAACTACGACCTCACCGGTTTGTACAACCGTTATGGCGACGACACCAACCGCTTCGGCTCGGCCAATACCGAAGTGGGGTTCAACGCGGGCGACTGGATCGTGCGCAGCCGCCAGGTGCAGACCTGGCAGGATTCCAGGTCTCGCAGCACTCACCTGGAAGCCTATGCCCAGCGCACCTTCGCCGAGCAGCAGGCGGTGTTGCAGGCCGGGCAGATCAACCTCTACAACCCGGTGCTGTCGTCCGCGCAGATCACCGGCATGCAGCTGTTTACCGAACAGGCCCTGCAGGACCAGGAACAGGGCTCGACCATCAGCGGCATCGCCAACAGCCCGGCCCAGGTCGAGGTACGCCAGAACGGCGCGCTGATTCACTCCACCGTGGTGCCGGCCGGGCCGTTCTCGCTGACCGACGTGAGGCGCCTGAACACACGCTCCGACGTTGAAGTGACGGTCAAGGAAAGCACCGGCGAAGAGCGGCGCTTCAGCGTGCCGGCGGCGATGCTCGGCATCGGCCTGCCAGCGCCGGGTTACTCGTTGGGGGCGGGCCGGGTGCGCAATATCGGCGATACGCGCGGCGACGATCCGTGGGTGATCAGTGGCGGCTGGAGCGGCGCCTTGAACCCGCGCCTGAGCCTGGGAGCCGGCGCACTGGCTGCCGAAGACTACCGCGCCACAGGTGCCAGCCTCGGCCTGTTGCCGTGGCCAGACGGCCAGGTACAACTGTCGACCCAGATTGCCGATGCCCAACGCCTGGGTGAACGCGGCGTACAGACCGACCTGAGCCTGTCCCAGCGCCTGGGCCGGCAATGGTCGATCACCGCCGGCGCCTCCCACCGCACCATGGGCTACCGGGAGCTGGAAGACGCCGCCTACTACGACTCACGGGACGACGAAGGTCGCCTCACCCGCTATCGCGACCAGCAGAGCCTGGCCCTGGGCTGGGCCCATCCATGGCTGGGCGCCTTCAATGCCGGCCTGTCGCGCACCACCACGTTCAACGGCGAAAACAGCAGCCGCGCCCTGGCCTCGTGGGGCACCAGCGTGCGCGGTGTGTCGCTGTCGGCCAGTGCCGAGTGGCAGGTCAGCGGCCGGCAGAATAACGAGAACGCGGTGTACCTGAACCTGAGCGTGCCACTGGGTGAGAACCGGCGTGGGCGCTCCTGGGTGCGCAACTCCGGTGGCGAGCATCGCATCGGCCTGGGGGTGAACGAGCAGGTCAACGATCAACTCAGTTACCGGGTCAGTGCCGAGCACGACAGCCGCGACCAACAAGTGGAATCCACCCTCGGCGTGTCCTATCTGCCGCGCTATGCACAACTGGACATGAACTACAGCCGCTCTGACGCCGAGCGCTCCAGCTACCAGGGCGGTGTGCGCGGTGCGGTGGTGGCCCACAGCGGTGGCGTGACCTTCTCGCCTTATCCGGTGCGCGACACCTTTGCGCTGGTGTCTGTCGGCGATATGGCCGGGGTCAAGCTCACCACGCCCAGCGGCCCGGTGTGGACCGACTTCCAGGGCCAGGCCGTGGTACCGCAGGTGTCCGCCTACGGGCGCAGCCCCGTGGAAGTGCAAACCCAGTCGCTGCCGCGCAATGCCGATATCAGCAACGGCCTGGCCGTCATCAGCGCCGGGCGCGGCGCGGTGGATCGCGTGGAGTTCGGCGTGGCGCTGACCCGTCGCGCCTTGCTCACGGTGGCAACCGACCACGGTACGCCACTGCCCCGTGGCGCCACGGTGAGTACCGCCGATGGCGAGTTCGTGACCCTGGTGCAGGAAGGCAGCCAGGTGTTCCTGCCGAACGTACTGGACCCACGCCCCCTGTGGGTCAAGGCACCGGGCATGAGCCGCTGTGAACTGCAGGTTGAACTCGCGGAAAAAGCCGACCCGCAGGTGTATTTCGAAGCCGCCCCGGCCCGCTGTGTGACGCCATGAGGAAGACTGTGATGAAGCGATTGTTACTGCTGGGATTGACCCTGGGCGCCATCGTCCAGAGCCGGGCGCACGCCGACGAATGCCAACTGACCCTAAGCCAGTCGCGCCTGGATTTCGGCGTGATGAACCGCGCCGTGCAGCGCAACCCCGGCGCAGAAATCCTGCTGGGAGAACGCCGCCTGAGCCTCAACCTGAACTGCCCGACGCCCACCGATATGCACGTGTTCTACCGGGCCCTGGCCGCGACCGCCGAGCGCTACCGCTTTACCGAGCGTGGCAGTTACCGCGTGCACATCAGCGATGCGGTACTCGACGGCCAGGCTGTTGAACTGGGGTTGACCAGCGGGCAAGGCCAGGCGCCCAGTGCCAGGGGCAGGACACTCGACTGGCGGCCCGACCAGGCCATCGTACCGTTGCGCGACGGTGCGCCGACCACCGGCAGCAGCTTCTCGGCGCAATTGCTGGTCAATGCCTGGGCGCAGGCCGACGCCCTGCAAGTGCGCGACGCGGTGACCTGGGAAGCCAGCGGCTTGATCGACGCCGTCGCCAGCGGCCGCGCACGGGAGTTGTCGCTGCAAGCCGGCTTCGCTCCGGCGGCCTGCGAGACCACGCTGTCCAACGGCGGCATCATCGACTTTGGCCGTATGTGGTCCAGGAGCCTTAACACCGACAAGGAAACCGGGCTGGTCTCCCGCAGCCTACTGCTGAGTATCGGCTGCGACGGCCCGACTCATTTCGCCTTGCGCATGCATGACAACCGCAAAGGCTCGGCCACCGGCGGCATCGACGAAACCGCCTACGGCCTGGGAGTGGACGACAGCCGTAATAAAATCGGCCGGTACTTCCTCTATTTCGACCCCTTCGACCTGCGCGCCGATGCCCTGCCCCAGGTATATCGCACCGACTCCACCACCGGTGGCGTGGCCTGGAGCAGCTCCAGCGCCTACCCCATTCCCATCGGCAGCAGCAGTTTGCTCGGCTTTACCGCTCTACCCGGCAGCAATGCCGGCCCCACCGCGATCCAGAACCTGAGTGGGCAGATCAGCGTGCGCGCCGTCCTGTCCCCCATGAACAGCCTGGACCTGCGTACGGAAGTACTGCTCGACGGTTCCGGCACGATTGAAATCATCTACCTCTGATCAAGGAGTATGGTCATGCACCTACGCCAGCGTTCTCTCGCAACACTTGCCCTGCTGACCCTCAGCAGCGGTGCCACGGCAGCCTCCAGTGTCGAACTCGGCGTCACCGGCTTGCTCACTCCCAGTGCCTGTACACCGGCGCTGTCGAGCAGCGGGCTGATCGACTACGGCAAGATTTCCCAACAGGAGTTGAACATTGATCGCGGCAAACGCCTGCCGGTGCGCTACCTGAGCGTGACCATCAACTGCGAGGCAGCGACTCGCTACGCCCTGCGCATGAGCGACAACCGCGACGGCACCGCCAACGTCAACAGCGAAATCTACTACGGGCTGGGACTGGACCCGAGCGGCAACAAGATCGGGCTGTACTCCCTGACCTTCGACCCCAAGCAGACGGTGATCGACAGCCTGCCTGAGGTTTACGGCACCGAGTCCACCAGCGGCGGGATCGCCTGGCGCACCGCCAACAGCAACCCGATCGACATCGGTTCGCGCAGCTTTCTCGGCTTTACCGACACCGTCGGCAGCACCAGCGGGCCGACGGCCTTCCAGACGCTGAGCAGCCTGGTCAGGGTCGATACGGTGATCGCTGCCAAGAACAATCTCGACCTCAGCAGCGACGTGCATATTGATGGTTCCAGCACCATGGAAGTGCTGTACCTCTAGACCTTTTCGCTGGTCACAGCGACATACCGCGCACGCCCGGCGCCCAGTCCCGCGATGATCGCGCCCAGGCCGATCACCGCGAAAATCCAGCCGGTGGCGTTCCAGCCACCGGTCCAGTCATGCACTAGCCCGACCGCGAACGGCCCCATGGACGCCAGGGTGTAGCCGATGCCCTGGGCCATGCTCGACAGGTTGGCGGCTACATGGGCGTCCCGTGAACGCAGCACGATCAAGGTCAGCGCCAGGCTGAAAGTGCCACCCTGGCCCAGGCCCAGCAATATCGCCCAGCCCCACAAACCGTCCAGCGGTGCATACAGGCAACCGAACAGGCCGCCCAGGGTCAGCACCATCACCACCACGATGGCCAGGCGCTGGTCATTGCCGCGGGTGGCCAGCCAGGGCGCAGCCAGGGAACTGGCCAGTTGCACAATCACCGAACCGGAAAGCACCAGGCCCGCCTGGGTGGCGCTCAGGCCACGGCCGATCAGGATCGACGGCAGCCAGCCAAACACAATGTACGCCAGGGAGGATTGCAGGCCCATGTACAGGGTCACCTGCCAGGCCAGCGGATCACGCAACAAGCCCTTCACGCGATAGGCCACCTGGTGCGCGCCGTGTTTCTGGCCGACCTGTGGCAACCAGAACAACGCCGCGACCAACGCCGGGAGAATCCAGAACCCCAGGCCGATGTTCCAGCTGTCGCCGAAGTAATGACTCAGGGGGACCGTGGATCCCGCCGCCAGCGCTGCACCCAGGCACAGGGCCATGGTGTACACGCCCGTCATAGTGCCGGCCTGTTTGGCGAAATCGCGTTTGACGATGCCGGGCAACAGCACCCCGATGATGCCGATACTCGCGCCCGCCAGCAGGCTGCCGGCGAACAGCCCGGCCTCACCCAATGAGCTGCGCAGGATGATGCCGCCGGCCAGGGTCAGCAGAATGCCCAGCACCACCCGCTCGGCGCCAAAACGTCGGGCCAGGATCGGAGCCAGTGGCGCGAACAGGCCCAGGCACAAGACGGGCAGCGTCGTCAGCAACCCGGCCTTGGCCGCCGAGAGACCCAGGCTGTGGGAGACCTCAGCGAGCAGAGGCGCCATGCTCGACAACGCCGGGCGCAGGTTCAGCGCCACCAGGATCAGGCCCAACAGCAACAACCACGGACGGCTTACCACCGGCGGGCTGTGCTGGACCTCCTCGTCATCGGCTTCGGCGTCGATCAGCAGTTCATCAAGGGCACTTTCTGAACGGGGCATAGTGGTCTCGGGTTCAAGGTTCATTGATCAACTGCCGGGACAGGGCCTTGGCGCGTTCCGGGTCCTGTTGCTCCACGGCATCGAGCAAGGCGCCGTGCAGGTCGAATACCGCTTGCCGACGCGGCTGGATGTTCAGGGTCTGGCGCAGTTGCGCGCCGACGATGCTCGAGAAGTACTGATACAGCTCGCTCAAGGCCGGGTTGTGGGCCGCGTCCACCAGGCGTTTGTGGAACACCAGGTCGCAGCTGATGTAGTGCTCAAGATCACCGTGGTAATGGTCGCCGCTGGCGTTGAGGGCCGCGCGCAAAGCGACCAGGTCTTCATCGGTGCGGCGCAACGCGGCCAAGCCGACTGCCTCGACTTCAAGAATCTGCCGCGTCTCCTGCGCCTGAGCCAGGGTGCAGTGGGACAAGGCTTTCATCGCGCCCAGCGGGTCGGTCATGGAGCGCAAATAGCTGCCGTCGCCCTGGCGGATCTCGATCAACCCGGAGAATGCCAATACGCGCATGGCTTCACGCACGGTGTTGCGGCTGATCCCCAACTCGGCAGACAACTCGGGCTCGGTGGGCAGGCGTTCGCCGATGGCCCATACGCCTTGGGTGATGCGCTGGCGCAACTGTTCGAGGGCTTGATCGACGAGGGAGCGTTTGATCAGGGGGGCGATGTCTGTCATGGGTTTCGTCCTTTCATCCAATCATAGGATGAATTTTCCCACAGCCTATTCGGAGTTGCCTACAAAGGCAACGCACTAGGGTTCTTGGGCAGGCAAAGGAGCAGTATTTTCGATTGGTAAAATTACCCTCAGAGGGTAATTATTGGACTCAGGTGTCTTATGGAAAAGTACACACCTCATTACGATTTGGCGGTGATAAAGGCGGATGTCAGGCGTCTTGGAAAGCAAGCATTTACTCAAAGCGCACGCCGTTGCGGCGAGGATCTTGATTTAAGCATCGAACAAATGCAGGCGGTCATTTTCGAGTTGAAAAACACGATGTTGTACAAGTCGATGACCACTCATGACGACCATCGAGTTTGGCAAGATGTGTATCACATTCACTCACATGATCTGGAGATCTACATCAAGGTGACCTACCGCACGGATGGTAAACCTCCGGTGATCTCCTTCAAGGAGAAAAACCCATGAAAACAGAGCAATGCTTCAGCTGCGGCAGGCATGACGGAATGCATCACTTCTCAGGACGTAGCGAAACATCGGAAGTCAAAGGTTTGCATCGCCGTATAGACGATCTGTCTGGATGGGAGTGCCAGGCATGTGGAGAGGTGATCCTGGACCCCGAAGACGCGGAACGCTATTCAGACCACTGCGATGAAATCGTTCACAGTTTCAGGCAGATGGTCGGCACCGAGATGAAGCGTATACGCCGCAAACTGCACCTTTCACAAAAAGAAACGGTACAACTGCTATCGGGTGGCGGCCACAACGCCTTATCTCGTTACGAGCGCGGTGAGGTATTGCCCCCCAAATCCCTGGTAGTCCTGATGCGTTTGCTTGAGCGTCACCCCCACTTGCTGGTCGAAGCAAAAATCCTGAGTGAAGGCGCAGATCTTCGCAATTCCGTGCATACGGTACATAAAGAGCACGAGACCCTGACGACAACTTGATTGATGGCAAAAATAAACCCGGCACCAGGCCGGGTTTATTGTTTCAAGCATTACCCATGGATCAATGCAGAATCTGGCTCAAGAACAACTTGGTCCGATCATTCTGCGGGTTGTCGAAGAAGTCATTCGGCGCCGCCTGTTCAACGATCTCGCCCTTGTCCATGAAGATCACGCGGTTGGCCACGGTGCGCGCGAAGCCCATTTCGTGGGTCACGCAGAGCATGGTCATGCCGTCTTCCGCCAGGCCGATCATGGTGTCCAGTACCTCTTTCACCATTTCCGGATCGAGCGCCGAGGTCGGCTCATCGAACAGCATGATTTTCGGCTTCATGCACAGCGCACGGGCAATCGCCACGCGCTGTTGCTGGCCGCCGGACAACTGCCCCGGAAACTTGTGGGCCTGCTCCGGAATACGCACGCGCTCAAGGTAGTGCATGGCAATTTCTTCAGCCTTGCGCTTGGGCATCTTGCGTACCCACATCGGGGCCAGCGTGCAGTTCTGCAGGATGGTCAGGTGCGGGAACAGGTTGAAGTGCTGGAACACCATGCCGACTTCGCGGCGGATCGCTTCGATCTGCTTGAGGTCGTTGGTCAGTTCCACGCCATCGACCACGATGCGGCCCTGCTGGTGCTCTTCCAGGCGGTTGAGGCAGCGGATGGTGGTGGACTTGCCGGAACCCGACGGCCCGCACAGCACGATACGTTCGCCCTGCTTGACGTTCAGGTTGATGTCTTTCAACACGTGGAACTGGCCGTACCACTTGTTGACGCCCTGCATCTGAATAATGCCTTCAGGGCTCACAGGCTGTTTGATCGCTTCACTCATCACAAAACTCCTAACGCTTGTGGCCTGTGTCCAGCTTGTGTTCCAAATGAATGGAATAGCGGGACATACCAAAACAGAAAATCCAGAACACCAGGGCGGCGAACACGTAGCCTTCAGTGGCCATGCCCAACCATTTCGGGTCGGCGGCGGCTTGCTTGACGCTGTTGAGCAGGTCGAACAGGCCGATGATGATCACCAGGCTAGTGTCCTTGAACAACGCGATAAACGTGTTGACGATGCCCGGGATCACCATCTTCAGTGCCTGGGGCAAAATCACCAGGCCCATGCTGCGCCAGTAACCCAGGCCCATCGCGGCCGCAGCCTCGTATTGGCCCTTGGGAATCGCCTGCAAGCCACCGCGCACCACTTCGGCTACATAGGCCGACTGGAACAGGATCACGCCGATCAAGGCCCGCAGCAATTTGTCGATGCCCATGCCTTCCGGCAGGAACAGCGGCAACATTACCGACGACATGAACAGCACCGTGATCAACGGCACGCCGCGCCAGAACTCGATGAAGGTCACGCAGACCACACGAATCGCCGGCATGTTCGAACGCCGACCCAACGCCAGCACGATGCCCAGCGGCAAGGCCCCGGCAATGCCGACGGTGGCGATCACCAGGGTCAGCATCAAGCCGCCCCACTGGCTGGTGGCCACGTTGGTCATGCCGAAGATCCCGCCGTGCAGCAGGAAGTAGGCAACGATCGGGTACACCACCAAAAAGCTCAGGCCGTAGACCGCCTTGCGCGTGAAGCGCGAGATGAACAACGGCGCCACACCCACGATGGCCAGCCACACGGTCAGGTCGACGCGCCAGCGCAGGTCGCCGGGGTAGTAGCCGTACATGAACTGCCCGAAGCGCTGTTGGATAAACACCCAGCAGGCGCCCTCCTTGGTGCAGTCGGCGCGGGTGGTACCGACCCAGTTTGCATCGAGGATCGCCCAGTGCAGGATCGGCGGCACGACCAGGTAGATCAGGTAGAACGCCAGCAATGTCAGCAGGGTGTTGAGCCAGCTGGAAAACAGGTTGGCGCGCATCCATGCCATCGGCCCGAACACTTTGTTCGGTGGCGGCATATCAGGTTTGAAAGTATGCGTACTCATGCAGGTTTCCTCACCGCTCGATCAGCGCAATGCGCTTGTTGTACCAGTTCATCAGCAGGGAAATGCTGATGCTGATCGCCAGGTACACGCTCATGGTGATGGCAATAACCTCGATGGCCTGGCCGGTCTGGTTGAGCACCGTGCCGGCAAACAGCGAAACCATTTCCGGGTAACCGATACCGGCGGCCAGTGACGAGTTTTTCGCCAGGTTCAGGTATTGGCTGGTCAGCGGCGGAATGATCACGCGCAGGGCTTGCGGGATGATCACCTTGCGCAGGGTCGGACCGTTGCGCAGCCCGAGGGAACGCGCCGCTTCGGTCTGGCCGTGGCTGACGGACTTGATGCCTGAACGCACGATCTCGGCGATAAACGCCGCGGTATACACGGTCAGGGCCAGGGTCAGCGCCAGCAACTCGGGAATCAGTACCCAGCCGCCGACGAAGTTGAAGCCTTGCAGCTTGGGCATTTCCCAGTGCAGCGGCGCGCCGAACACCAAAGCGCACAGCGCAGGGATCACCACCAACAGCGCCAGGCCGGCCCAGAACTTGTGGAACGGAACACCGGTGGCTTCAAAGCGTTTATTTGCCCAACGGGCCATCAGCACAATGGCGATGATTGCCACCACGACGCTGATCACAAACGGCCAGAAACCCTCCGCCATCAACGCGGCGGGCATGTTCAGGCCACGGCTGCTGACAAAGAACGTGTCGCCGAAGTTGTGGCTGTTGCGCGGCCCCGGCATCGTCAGGAATACCGCGAAGTACCAGAACAGGATTTGCAGCAGCGGCGGAATGTTGCGGAACACTTCCACATACACCGTGGCCAGCTTGTTGATCATCCAGTTGGGCGACAAGCGCGCCACACCGATGATGAACCCGAGGATGGTCGCCAGGACCACACCGATCACCGTCACCAGCAGGGTGTTGAGCAGACCGATCACAAAGACCCGGGCATAGCTGTCCGATTCGGTGTAGTCGATCAGGTGCTGAGCGATGCCGAAGCCGGCACTGCGCTCAAGAAAGTCGAAACCCGAGGTAATGCCCCGGTGTTGAAGGTTGGTTTGCGTGTTGTTGAACAGGTACCAGCCCAACGAGACCACCGCCACAATCGTGATGATCTGGAATAGCCACGCACGCACTTTTGGATCACTGAAGCTGAGCTTCTGTTTTGGTGCGCCGATTTGATTTTGCATTAAGTGCCCCAGAAATAATGGAACAGAACATCACCCGGCGGTTGGCCCACCGGGTGATAGAACCATCAGCGATCAGCGCACAGGTGGTGCGTATTGAATGCCACCGTTGGTCCACAGAGCGTTCAGGCCACGATCGATTTCCAGAGGCGTGCTCTTGCCGAGGTTTTTCTCGAACACTTCGCCGTAGTTACCGACCTGCTTGACGATCTGTACGACCCAGTCTTTCTTCACTTTCAGGTCTTTGCCGTATTCGCCGTCAGCACCCAGCAGACGGGCAACGTCCGGGTTCTTGGTGGACTTGGCTTCAGCTTCGACGTTTTTGGAGGTGATACCGGCTTCTTCAGCGTTGAGCATGGCGTAGCCAACCCAGCGCACGATGGCCAGCCACTCGTCGTCGCCGTTACGCACGACAGGGCCCAGTGGTTCTTTGGAAATGGTTTCCGGCAGTACCACGTAGTCTTTCGGCGAAGCCAGCTTGCTGCGCTGTGCGTAGAGCTGGGACTTGTCGGAGGTCAGTACGTCGCAACGACCGGATTCCAGCGACTTGGCGCTTTCATCGGAGGTGTCGAACGTGATCGGGGTGTACTTCAGGTTGTTGGCGCGGAAGTAGTCGGAAACGTTCAGCTCAGTGGTGGTACCGGCCTGGATGCAGATGGTTGCACCGTCCAGTTCCTTGGCACTTTTCACGCCCAGCTTGTTGTTCACCAGGAAACCAACACCGTCGTAGTAGGTGATGAAACCCGGGAATTTCAGGCCCATGCCGGCATCACGGGAGCTGGTCATGGTGGTGTTGCGCGACAGGATGTCGACTTCGCCAGACTGAAGCGCGGTGAAACGCTCCTTGGCATTCAACTGGCTGAATTTGACCTTGGTTGCGTCGCCGAATACGGCAGCGGCAACAGCACGGCACACGTCAGCGTCGATCCCGAGGATCTTGCCGCTGGCGTCCGGCACCGAGAAGCCCGGCAGACCGTCGCTCACGCCACACTGCACAAAGCCTTTCTTCTGCACGGCATCCAGAGTGGCGCCAGCCTGGGCGAAACCACTGACACCCAGTACGGTAGCCGCGGTCACGATGGCCAGGGTGGATTTCAATACCTTCATTCAAACCTCCAGTTTTGCTCTTGTTGTGTCGGAGCTCGAACCCCACCGCACCCTTATGAGGCGACATCGACCCGTGTTGGCTTTTTTTGGGGTCAAACAGCATGAGGTTTTTGCTTTAAGTCCAGTTGCTATCCCACAGGCGCCAGTCACTGATAGTGTTACCGCCTGGGGTGAGCCTTGACATCGGGTTTCACATAGCAAGCCCCGTACCAGACTGATGGCTGAGTCGTTTCAGCCCATGGTCAAGAGCAAAAGATTCAACCTTGCGACATTCTCTTAACAGATCAACCCGTCGCGCACCGTTCCGACGCACTCAATCGGAGCGCACGCACATATATGGAGCAGACATGACCGAACCCTTGATTCTTCAGCCCGCCAAGCCCGCAGACGCCTGCGTAATCTGGTTGCATGGCCTGGGTGCCGATCGCTACGACTTCCTGCCCGTGGCCGAAGCCCTGCAGGAAAAACTCCTGTCGACGCGCTTTGTCCTGCCCCAGGCGCCGACACGCCCGGTGACCATCAATGGCGGCTACGAGATGCCGAGCTGGTACGACATCAAGGCCATGAGCCCGGCGCGTTCCATCAGTGTTGAAGAGCTGGAAGCCTCGGCAAAAATGGTTACCGACCTGATCAAGGAACAAAAAAGCAGCGGGATAGACGCCTCGCGGATTTTCCTCGCCGGTTTTTCCCAGGGTGGCGCCGTGGTGTTCCACACCGCGTTCCTGAAATGGCAGGGCGCCTTGGGTGGCGTGATCGCCCTTTCCACCTACGCTCCCACTTTCGGTGACGAACTCGAATTGTCGGCGAGCCAGCAACGGATTCCGGCGCTGTGCCTGCACGGCCAATACGACGACGTGGTGCAGAACGCCATGGGTCGCAGCGCCTATGAGCATTTGAAGTCGCGCGGTGTCACCGTTGCATGGCAGGAATACCCAATGGGCCACGAAGTGTTACCCCAGGAGATACACGATATCGGTGACTGGTTGGCCGCCCGCCTGGGCTGAAAACCACCCATTGTGTAGCCGCATGACCAACGCACTACGCCGCGCCCGATTCTTGCATTACACTGGCCGGCGTACATTCCTTAACCAATTGATGAGATGACCGTGCTCAAAGCACTCAAGAAGATGTTCGGTAAAAGCGAGGCTGAGCAGCTCGCGCCAGGTTCCAGTGCCCCCGCCCACGTTCAAGGCAGCCGCAATGACGGCCAGCAGCCTGGCCGGACCGCACCTGTAGCCTCGCCAAAAAAAGAGCCGGTGACCACACCCGCCACGGTTAACGTCGCTGAAGAGCCAGCCGCCGACCAACCACGCCAGGAGCCACGCCAGGAAAAGCCGCGCCGTGAACGCGCGCCCAAACCTGTGGTTATTCCCTGGAAACTGGAAGACTTCGCCGTCGAACCCCAGGAAGGCAAAACCCGCTTTCATGATTTCAAGCTCGCCCCGGAACTGATGCACGCCATCCAGGACCTGGGTTTCCCATACTGCACGCCGATCCAGGCGCAAGTGCTGGGCTTCACCCTCGCCGGCAAAGACGCCATCGGTCGCGCCCAGACCGGTACCGGCAAGACCGCTGCGTTCCTGATCTCGATCATTACGCAGTTGTTGCAGACCCCACCGCCAAAAGAGCGCTACATGGGTGAACCCCGCGCACTGATCATCGCCCCGACCCGGGAGCTGGTGGTACAGATCGCCAAGGACGCCGCCGACCTGACCAAGTACACCGGCCTCAACGTGATGACGTTTGTTGGCGGGATGGACTTCGACAAGCAGCTCAAGCACCTGGAAGCGCGCCACTGCGACATCCTGGTGGCCACGCCGGGGCGCTTGCTGGACTTCAACCAGCGCGGCGACGTGCACCTGGACATGGTCGAAGTGATGGTGCTGGACGAAGCCGACCGCATGCTCGACATGGGCTTCATCCCGCAAGTGCGTCAGATCATTCGCCAGACCCCGCCGAAAAACGAGCGCCAGACCCTGCTGTTCTCCGCGACCTTCACCGAAGACGTGATGAACCTCGCCAAGCAGTGGACCACCGACCCGTCCATCGTCGAGATCGAGGCACTCAACGTCGCCAGCGAGAACGTCGAACAGCATATCTATGCCGTGGCCGGTGCCGACAAATACAAGCTGCTCTACAACCTGGTCAACGACAACGGTTGGGAGCGGGTCATGGTGTTTGCCAACCGCAAGGACGAAGTGCGCCGCATCGAAGAACGCCTGGTGCGTGATGGCGTGAATGCCGCGCAACTGTCCGGCGACGTGCCGCAGCACAAGCGCATCAAGACCCTGGAAGGTTTCCGCGAAGGCAAGATTCGCGTGCTGGTGGCCACCGACGTGGCCGGACGCGGGATTCACATCGATGGCATCAGCCACGTGATCAACTTCACCCTGCCGGAAGTGCCGGACGACTACGTGCACCGGATTGGCCGTACCGGCCGCGCGGGCGCGGCGGGCGTGTCCATCAGCTTTGCCGGTGAAGACGACTCGTATCAGTTGCCGTCGATCGAAACCTTGCTGGGCCGCAAGATCAGCTGCGAAACGCCACCGACGCATTTGTTGCGTCCGGTGGAGCGCAAACGCCCTTAAGCTGGAAGACCTCAGGCCGAATTCCATTCGGCCAGGATGGGTTGGCGAACACGCGAGGCCTCCTGCGAAAAGGCCTCATGGAAAGTGAAGCTGCTGCCCGACATATCGACAAGGCGATGGGCCTGAGGCTGGGGTTGCGGCTGCCCCAGTGGCTGCTGCAAGTTCTCGGCATCGCCCCCGATAGGCGCTGCCGGCTGGCGCTTTCTGATCCGACCGTCGACCGAGCGGTACAGATTGACCACGCGCAAGCCAAAACGCGTCACCCCCCAGGCTTGGCTTGGCAGCGTAATGTCATTGAAGAACTTGTAAGAAGCACCGGTCAGCAACTTGCCAGCGGCCTGCAATCCGGCCCTTGCTTGGGAACTCAATAGACTGAAGCTTCGGACCGCCGGGCTTGCGGCGACTTCAACCGCCCGGGAAGCGCCCGTCGCCGCTATGCCTGCGCCCCCTAAACTGGCCGCGACACCCACCGCTGCAAAGGTCAGCGATGCCCAGTTCAGGACGTTGATTTGACGGGAGCGATCCCAGCCCATCTGATTGTCGACCGCCTCAACGCTCAGTGCGGCAATCCCCAACGTCCCACCTACCGAGGCCGCGCCTGAGGCTACCAACAGCGCGCTCTTGCCAGCAATGGTCAGTGCAGCGGCTTGAGCGCCGATGGCAGCGAGCAAGCCCGCGGTTGCAAGCCCAGCGGTGACCACCGACATGCCTAGTGCAACACCGGTCAGTGCCCACCGGGCCCATGTTGGAAAACTGAAGAGGCCGCTGGGGTCCGACCAATTCACCGGGTCACCGCCACAATAGGCGTAGCTGTTGATCCCGCCCTCGTCAAAAGGACTGAGGGGATCAGGAGAGAGAAACACCATGAGTTCGGGATCATAGGCACGGCGCCCATTACCCAGGTGATAGAGGTTGACCGGTACGTCCAGCCGTTCGCCGTTGTATGCGGGCAGTTGCAGATGGACCATCGAAGGAGGCGTGCCATCTGCCAAGGCGATCCTGGCGTCACCGTAGGGCGCGTACTGCCGGCGCACCTGCTCCATGCCCGGCGCCACCGCACCGCGGACACTGCCAGCGCCGTCATTGACCAGTAGTTGCTCGCGATTACCGTGATCACGGTAGGCCAGCACCTGGTCGCCGTCGCGCACGTAATGCACCCGTTTACTGCCCTCCACCAGCGTGTCGAGCCGATCTCCGGCATAGGCCAGCATCACGGGGGCTTCGTTGCCTCGCGCAGCAAGCACCTGGCGTGCTTCGCCGTCGTATTGATAGCTGTACCTGAGGGCGTCGACCTGCACACCAGTGAGCTGGTCAAAACCGTTGTACGCAAAGCTGCGGCTGGAGGTGCCCTGCTGCAAATTACCGGAGGCGTCATAGCTCAGGGTCAGGTTTTGCACCGGGTTAGTGTGGGTTACGCGCGTCAGGCAAGCAGGATCTTGACCCTGGAAAAAACGCTCGCTACGGTCGCTATCGCCATCGGTAAATGTCGTCTGCACTTCGGTCATATTATCGAGACCGTCGTAACTGAAATGCTGCTGCTTGATCGCCCGACCCAATCGATCCATGGGGAATTGCGTGCCGTCGCACACATAGGATTTGAGCCGCGAATAACCATCGTAAGTGAACGTCTCGCCCGTGACCACGGCGTCATTCGCATCTTTCAACGTGCGAGTGGCCAGCAGGCCATCGTCGTAATAGGTGCTGACGATGTTCTGCAGTAGCGCACCGAACTGATCCAGCTTACGTTCTGACTCACGCCCCCATGCGTCATAGACCACCGAGTCGGTAAGACGCATGAATTGGTAACTGAGGGTTCGCGCCGATGGGCGCCCCAGGCTGTCGTAAGCCTGGATCGTGCCGATAAAACCGGTGGTTGTCTGTTGGAGGCGTCCGAACAGGTCATATTTCAGGTCACTGCGCTGCCCATCCGCCGAGGTATGCCGCAACAGCCGCCCACCCGGTGAGTAGCTGGTCAGGCTAGTCAATGCCTGACTGCCCAGCGTCTGAACTTCCTTGGCGAGATAGCCGTTCTCGTCGTAACTCATCTCATGCCTGAGCCCGGCTGTAAGGGATTGTCGCATCGCGCCACTGATGGGGTCGTACTCAAGGTCTATCGGCGCATGCCCTGCCATCTGGACGCCCGTCAATGTTTCCAGCTCGAGGTCATACCGGTACTCCTGGCGGTCACCGCGCGGCGAAGTCACCGCCACTGGCGCAACCTGGTTG
Source organism: Pseudomonas sp. D4002 (assembly GCF_013385665.1). Lineage (NCBI taxonomy): Bacteria > Pseudomonadati > Pseudomonadota > Gammaproteobacteria > Pseudomonadales > Pseudomonadaceae > Pseudomonas > Pseudomonas sp. D4002. Next base: position 296,011 of record NZ_JACAPN010000015.1, on the reverse strand, counting down.
GGCTTGTACTCCCAGGTCGTGGCTGTTGCGTTGCCACGCGCTTGGGAAATGACGCGGCCCAGGCTGTCGTATTCACGCGTGCCAAGCAGCTTGCTGTCTACGGTGAGGGTGCGCACCATTGGCTCACTGGTGCCAAGCGCATACGTCGTCAACCGCTCACGGGGCGGCGTTCCGTCGGAGGGGGTTTCCAGGCTGCGCACCACACGATCAAAAATGTCATAGGCGTATTCAGTCTTGGTCTTCCTGGCATCGATGCGCTCCGTGCAGCGGCCCAGCCCGTCATAAGTACGGGTTTCCACCACAATGCGCGCACCGCCAACGCTCACCCGCTCAACCCGTGCCGGTTGATTGTGTTCGTTGAACCAGGTTTCCAGTTGCGCGTCACCTTGCACCCCCGTCACCCGGCGGTTGAGGAGCGGGTCATATTCATCGATCAATACCCGACCATCGGGTTGAGTTACCGTCCACGGGTTGCCCCAGATGTTATAGGCGTGGCTGGTTTTCAATGTACGTGGCCCATCACCCAGATAATCCAGACGGGTTTGCTTCACGAGCCGCCCGAGTGCGTCGTACGCCCAGGAACCCAGAAGCCTGTCATTGTCCGCGATGCCATCAAGCGATTGCGCAGAAGAGAGCTGGCGTCCCATGCCATCGAAATACGTGAAGAGCACGGTGCCTTGTGCATCCGTGGTGACCAAATGGGCCATCTTGGCTCCGGCCGAAAAGTGATAGGCATAACGACGTCGGGCCATCTGGAGCGTGCCTGGCGCGGCGGTTTCCGATGTCAGCCGCCCACTGACATCGTACGTCATCGCCAGGCTGCCGACGGCATCACGTGTCATGTCGAGCAGACGCTGATTGGTCAGTGACCACGTGCGCGCGGACTCGAGCCATTGACCAGGCTCACGCCCCTTCAAGCTCCGGACTTCGGTGATCGAGTCGCCATTGAAGGTGCAGGTGAAATCGGAGACCAGAGAGAGCTTGTCGATCGTCGTCGTGGAGCTTTTCAAGCGACCATGCAGGGCGGGGTTGGCGGCCACAGAATGATAGGTATAAGACGTATGGGTGCCCCCTTCAAGGTTGATGGCAAGCGGCATGACGAAGTAGCCGCCCCCCGTTATCGAGACGTCGGTGTGGGAATGTTCAGTGGTCCGAGCCGCAGTGGTCGATCTGGCCGGGAAAAGCTTTTCCAGCTTCAGGTAACGTTGAAAGAGTCCATGGGGGTCGGCAGGGCATCTTCGGGGCTCGCCGGTCACCGGGTAATAAGTGTATTCGGTGCGTACGCCGGAGGCCTCGGTGCGGCTTAGTTCGTTGCCGAAGTCATCGGTGGTAATACTGACCACTTCCGCCCTTGGGAGTTTGCCACTCTGGGGATACAGCTCAAAGGTCTTGGTGATGCGGCTCGGAAGTTGGAGATTGGCGGGCTGATTTGGAAACTGGATGCCCAGAACTTCATTGTAGACAGTCTCGGTTTTGACCTGGCTGCCATTGGCTAGCATTAATTCCTCAGTCATCAGGTGAAAACGATTATAAGTGGCGCGGGTCGACCGCAGGGGCTTGCCATTATTATCAACGTAAGTTTCTTCCGCCCAATAAGCGTACTCGCTATCCACCCGATACAAATTATCCTGGCCCTGGCGAAATCCGCCATTAAGAGGATATCCCGTGAAGTTACGGTTGGGACTGTATTTATAAGAGCGGACGACAGAGGGCTGCCCGCGTCCGGGGTTTTGCTCCCAGTAGGTGACGACCGGAATATACAAACGGGCATCGTATTGATGCCCATTTGAGTTATACCGAATTATCTCCTGCCCCCCCATGGGTGTCATAACCTGCGAAATAGCTACCATTGCATCAGGCAACCTGAGGTACTGAAACGAATAGGCCTCACTTGCGACTGGCCCTGCCAAGTCATAAGGAACCGTGACCTTGGTCAGTTGATTGTCGATATGAGTATATTCAAATCGCGTACGGGCATAACGATTACCATCAATTAGTGTATCGGCGGTTACCAGCGATCCGGCGGAATACTTCAACATCAACAGGTCGGTTTCTTTATCGTCAACAATGCTCTGCAATAAGTTATTACCGCCATACCGGAAGGTCAGCCGCTCGCCATTTTCGAACTGGATGGCACTGATCTTATAGGGACCGGGAATGCTGAGGGGACGCAGGATTTCGACAGTGCCATCCTTGTAAATTACGTGCAGCGTATTTTGCGCAACCCGTTTTATGGTGAGGTCCTTCAACTTATGGTCGGTAATAACAGCATTGTCCCCTACGGAGGGCAGCCCTTGGGTTAGATATTGTTCACCGTTGAGTAGCGTAAGCTTGAAGCTGTTCGGGTCAAATTCGGTATTCGACAAGCTCCAGCCTTTACCGTAGCCACTGTTGCGGGTATCCATCATCGAGAACGCCAAGGCAATCTCTCGGCTGATCTCTAACGGCCCTTTTGGGCTCAAGACTGCCAAACGAACCAGACACCCATACTGCCCGGTACGCAGGTCAACCGAACCGCCGAGGTGGGCGCTGAAATTAAACGCGTTCGAATAGATGTCCATAGGTCCACCGCTTCGCACTTGGAGAGGGGATGAAATGCCTGGAACGTCAGGGTTTTGAAGTGGCGCGCAGCACCATCACATTGTAATTGTCGGTCTCGGTCAGGTAATAGTGATGCGAGCAGCCATAACTATCGACCATTGTCCAAATACTGGCCCCTTGTTGATCGGTGTTGGGGTTATTCAACCAGGCCTTGACTCGCGCAGCACGCATGATGGTATTGCGCTTGTTCGCAGGAATTAGTTCATTTCCCCCTGAAGATTTTTTCAGCAGGCTATTCATTGTGATGTTTCCAACAGTATTACCCCGTATGACACCGCCGATCTGTCTAATACCGTGCCCAATGTCCCGAGTGTAGTAAATATCAAAGTGATCCCCCTGAACAGATGGATCTTTTAATTTTACGGGATCAGTCGGAGGTATATTCTCGACAAATCTCAACCCAAGGGGTGGCGTCCAATAATAAATATCCACATCCACACCCTGCACTGAAAAGGCGTCGGTATCAGCCCAATGATCGAGCCGCTCAGCAGACAATGTATAGGGCTCTTGACACTTAACAGTGACAGATGATTGATAATTAACATTATCTCTCTCCATATTGGTTGTATATGTTTTACGTCCCACCGTAATTTTTGCCATAAACTGCTGATTACCAGTTGATCTCAGATCACACCTCAGGTATCGCTTCTCATTTTCGAGCGGACCAATACCGGGCATCGGCTGAATAATAGGGTTAGAAGGGGCTGTAGCCATGCTGGGTTCCTCAAGCACCCCCGACCACCGCCCCATGTTAAATTCGTTCCTTTTTGTATCACAATACCATCCGGCCGGAATTGTCGCTTCTGGGTTTGTGGAATACTCAACCACCGTGGCACTTTCAAGCTCCGTCGCCTCAAAGGCTGCCAGCTCCCATATACCTTCAGCGTTTCTCCTCTCCTTTTGGACAATTATATTGACTTGACATTGCTGTTTGCCACCCAGATACACCTCATTATTAACTACATTGCCACCATCGCGAGGGAATTCAATATCAAACGTTTTTAAACGAACATTGGGATCTTCCGCTTTCATTTCCTTCTCCTTATCCAACATAGAGAACAGTTATCATCAACGCCACATCTTGTACCGGCCTGATGCAAGTAAGCGCTTTATAGAAGGGACCGCCTACTGTTAGAAATAACAGTTTTTCCGGAATTTTCAGGTCAAAAGGAAATAGCGATTTCCTGCTTTATCGCCAGGCTGAATATAAATGTGAAAGCGGGCTTGTGGGGGAGCAAGCAAGCCTGCACATTTGGTTTCAGCATTTTCAAATCCAGGAGGAACACATGAACCAGGCCGACTACCTCATCATCGGCGGTGGCATCGCCGGCGCATCCGCCGGCTACTGGCTGTCACACCATGCCCGCGTCATCGTGCTGGAACGCGAGTCGATGCCGGGTTACCACTCCACCGGCCGTTCCGCCGCCCTGTACATCGCCGCCTATGGCACGCCCCAGGTCCGCGCACTGACGCTGGGCAGCCGCGCCTTCTTCGATCAGCCGCCCGCAGGCTTTGCCGAGCACCCCTTGCTCACCCCACGGGGCGAATTGCTGGTGGACTTGATTGGCGACCCCGGTGAGTTGCAGCGCCAGTACCTGAGTGCCAAAGCCCTTGTGCCAGAAACGCGACTGCTCGACGTCGAGGAGTCGATGGCCATGATGCCGATCCTGCGCCGGGAAAAAGTCCATGGCGGGATCTACGACCCGACCGTGTGTGACATCGATACCGATGCGCTCTATCAAGGTTACCTGCGCGGCATTCGACGCAATGGCGGAGAAATCCACACCGACAGTGAGGTGCAGAAACTGACCCGCGACGGTCAGGGACTGTGGCAAGTGCGCACGGCCCAACAACACTTCAGCGCCCCGGTGATCATCAACGCCGCCGGCGCCTGGGCCGACCATATCGGCGAGTTGGCCGGTGCACAGAAAATCGGCCTGCAACCCAAACGTCGCAGCGCGTTCGTCTTCTCTCCACCCGCCGAGCTGAACATCCACGCATGGCCGGAGCTGGCGGCCCTCGATGGTTCGTTCTATATGAAACCCGACGCGGGCATGTTCCTCGGCTCACCGGCCAATGCCGACCCGGTGGAGCCCCACGATGTGCAACCGGAAGAGCTGGACATCGCCACGGGGATCTATCACATCGAAGAAGCCACCACCCTGAGTATCCGCCGACCTGCGCGGACCTGGGCCGGGCTGCGCAGTTTCGTCAGCGATGGTGATCTGGTCTGCGGGTTCGATCCACAGGTGGAGGGATTATTCTGGATTGCGGCTCAGGGCGGCTACGGGATCCAGACGTCTCCGGCGATGGGCCAGGCCAGTGCGGCGCTGGTGCGCGGCAAGCCTTTGCCGGATGCATTGGCGGCGTTCGGGTTGACCGAAGCGATGCTTTCTCCACACCGGCTGCACGCCTCGACCTGACCTGTGTGGCGGGGGAGCTTGCTGTGGGGAGGGAGCTCCCTCGCCACAGCAAGCTCCCTCGCCACACGTTATTTCCAGCGGTCAGCGGCTGCGTGATCGCTGTCGCGCCCTTCCACCCAGCGTGGCCCTTCGCTGGTGTTTTCCTTCTTCCAGAACGGAGCGCGCGTCTTCAGGTAGTCCATCACAAAGGCGCAGGCATCGAACGCGGCCTGACGATGGGCGCTGGCCGCCGCAACAAACACGATCGGCTCACCCGGCTCCAGGGCGCCAATGCGATGCAACACTTCCAGCTTGAGCAGCGGCCAGCGTTGCTCGGCCTCCACGGCGATTTTGCCGAGGGCCTTTTCAGTCATGCCCGGGTAGTGTTCGAGGAACATCCCTGCCACATCCAGGCCATCATTGAAGTCGCGCACATAGCCGACAAAACTCACCACCGCGCCTACGCCCACATTGGCCGCATGCATCGCATTGACCTCGGCGCCGGGATCAAACGCCTCGGCCTGCACCCGAATCGCCATGGTCAGCCTCCGGTCACGGGCGGGAAGAATGCCACTTCGTCGCCAGCTTGCAGCGGCTCTTCAAGGTCGCACAGTTCCTGGTTACGAGCGCACATCAGGCTGGCCTCATTGAGCACTGCGAATTCCGGGTCACCGGCCAATGCCTGGCGTACAGCGTCGACCGTCGCGAAGTCACCTTCCATCTCCAGGGAGTCCAGGCCAATCGCTTCGCTGTAGCGCGCAAAAAACAGTACGTTGATGCTCATGCCTGGTCCGCCTTGAAATGCCCGCTCTTGCCGCCGAGTTTCTCCAGCAGCCGAATGGTTTCGATGGTCATGCCACGGTCCACGGCCTTGCACATGTCGTAGATCGTCAGGGCGGCAACACTGGCCGCGGTCAACGCTTCCATCTCCACGCCGGTCTGCCCGGAGAGTTTGCAGCGGGCGACGATGCGCACCGCGTCCAGGCCATCGGCACTGAGCTCGACCTTGACCCCGGTGAGCATCAACGGGTGGCACAGGGGAATCAGATCACTGGTTTTTTTTGCGGCCTGGATCCCGGCGATACGGGCCACGGCAAACACGTCGCCCTTGGGGTGGGCGCCGTCGACAATCATTTTCAGGGTCTCGGGCAACATGCGCACCCGCGCTTCGGCCACGGCTTCACGGAACGTCACGGCTTTTTCAGTGACGTCGACCATGTGGGCGCGACCTTGGGAATCGAGATGAGTCAGCACAGGGATACTCCTGATCAGGAGCTCCGATTGTAAACCCAACGCCGATCAAATGTGGGAGCTGGCTTTTGTGGGAGTCGGGCTTGCCCGCGATGCAGGCACCTCGGTATGTCAGTTACACCGAGGTGATGCTATCGCAGGCAAGCCAGCTCCCACATTGACCGTGGTTACAGGTGAGATTCGGCGTATTCGGCCAGAATCGAACGAGGGACACCTTGCAAGGCGATGTGCACGCCGTTCGGGAAGTCCTTGAAGCGTTCCGTCAGGTAAGTCAGCCCGGAGCTGGTCGCGGACAGGTAAGGGGTGTCGATCTGTGCCAGGTTGCCCAGGCACACCACTTTGGAACCGGCGCCGGCTCGGGTGATGATGGTTTTCATCTGGTGCGGCGTGAGGTTCTGGCATTCATCGATCAAAATCAGGCTCTGCTGGAAGCTGCGACCTCGAATGTAGTTGAGGGATTTGAACTGCAACGGCACTTTGCTGAGGATGTAATCGACGCTGCCATGGGTGTTTTCGTCATCCATGTGCAAGGCTTCGAGGTTGTCGGTGATCGCCCCCAGCCACGGCTCCATTTTTTCCGCTTCGGTGCCGGGCAGGAAACCGATTTCCTGGTCCAGGCCCTGCACGCTGCGGGTGGCGATGATGCGGCGATAGCGTTTGGTAACCATGGTCTGTTCGATGGCGGCGGCCAGGGCGAGGATGGTTTTCCCCGAACCTGCGGCGCCGGTCAGGTTGACCAGGTGGATGTCCGGATCAAGCAAGGCATACAGCGCCAGGCTCTGGTAGATATCACGCGGTTTCAGGCCCCAGGCTTCCTGGTGCAACAGGGGTTCCTGATGCAGGTCGAGGATCAGCAGCTTGTCGACCTGGATCTCTTTGATCCAGCCCACAAAACCCTGTTCGTCGATGATGAATTCGTTGATGTGCACAGCCGGCAGGTTGTCGATCAGCTGTACCTGGTGCCAGGTGCGGCCATGGTCCTGACGGGTTTCGACCTTGCTGACGCGATCCCAGAACGAGCCGGTCATGGTGTGATAACCACGAGACAGCATCGACACGTCGTCAACCAGTTGGTCGGTACTGTAGTCCTCGGCAGCGATCCCACACGCTCGTGCCTTGAGGCGCATATTGATGTCTTTGGTCACCAGCACCAGGCGCAGATCCTTGTCGCGTGCGTGCAGGTCGATCAATTGGTTGATGATTTTGTTGTCGTTCAGATTTTCCGGCAGCAGGCTGTTGGGCTCGCTGCGCTTGTTCATCAGAATCGACAGCAAGCCCTTGGGCCCGCCTTTGCCACGCTGGATCGGTACGCCCACCTCGACGTCGTCGGGGGAGGCTTCGCCGAGGGTCTTGTCGATCAGGCGGATGGCCTGGCGGCATTCGGCGGCAACGCTGTGGTGCCCGCTTTTGAGTTTGTCGAGCTCCTCAAGCACGATCATCGGGATGGCGACGTGGTGTTCTTCGAAGTTGAGCAGTGCGTTTGGATCGTGAATCAGTACATTGGTATCAAGCACATAAAGGATTGGCTGGTCGGAAGAAGGGTTACGTCCATGATCATCCATACTCGGTCACCTTTGTGGGAGCCAGTCGACGCAATACCGCGACAGTGCTGCGCCTCGATTCGACCGTCGAACGCACTTGAGGGGCGTCAAGTGCGGTGCACACAAGAGGTGTCTTGGAAGACGCCACCTGTGTTGCAGGTTTCGGCTGTCTGTCTTCGTAATACCGCAAAACACATGACAGGAAAAAGCACTTTGACGCTTTTTTGAAGTTTATTTTTCAGGATGACGAATAGCACTAGGCGCGCCGGCATTGCACCGTTAAAGTCGGAAGTCCGCCTGTATCGAAATACCTCCCAAATTCCCCCCTGAAAAACCTCAGCCCCAACAGGGCCGGGCTTTTCGTGCTTTTTTAGCGAAACGCTTCGCGGCAATCCTGCCAGCCGAGTCCACTTTCTGCCGTGGCGTGTAAAAGCCAGGGTAAAGCGATGCGCGCCTTGTCCTGGGTGTCGTGGAAGACGATCACCCCGCGCCGCCACAACAGCATCAGTGTGAGCACGCGGTTCGCCGACTCATCAGCCTTGAGCTTGCCGGGTTCGTCTTCCGAGTCGATGTCCCACAAGGCCACTTGCAGCCCTTGTGACTGGAAAAATCCCTGGCTGTCGGACCGGCGCTGACCGTACGGCGGGCGGAACAGCGGCAGGTAGTTTTCCGGCATCAGGTTTTGCGCCAGGGAGGCGCTGCGGGTGATGGACGACTGCCAGTCGACCCAGTGGCTATGGGAGCGGTACTGCCAGCCCTGGATGCCGACGCACTGGCCCTGGTACAGCGCCTGCACATCGGTGGCCGAGCTTTTCTCGACGCGGGTTTGCAGGCTGTTGCCGAGCACGAAGAAGAGGCCGTGCATTTTCTGTTTGCGCAGGTAGTCGGCGAGCCAGTCGGTATTGCCGCTGACCGGGGACGGTCCGCTGTCGAAGGTCAGCAGGAACATCCGGTCGTTGAGTTCGTCGCCGTTGCGTTCGTGATCACCGAAGCGCGCGATTTCGCTGCTGATCTGGGGGAACAGGGCGGCCTTGCGCAACTGTTCATCCAGGTAGCGCTCGTGGAATGCGCGGCTGGGGCCGGCCCAGCCTATATAGAAGGAGTTGTCGCTGACTTCGAATTTGGCGGCTTGTTCGCGCAGGTCGTCCATGTTTTCCACCAGGTAGCAGAAGGAGGCGTCCTGTTCGCAGCTCTGTTGGGCGAAGGTGTAGTTTTCCAATAGCCGTTGCCAGAGTTGACGGCGCAGGTCGTCGATCGAGGCCTGGTTGATGATCTTCAGGCCCAGGCGCTGCTTGAGGGCGGGCTCGTCGAGGGATTCGCTGGCGAGCAGGGTGTGGGCGAACATCAGGATTTCTGCGCGTGAGGCGACGTCGAACAGGGCGGGGCTGCTGAGGCGTTCGGGCCAGGTGCCGCGGTCCAGGGTCGCGACATCCACAGGGGCGGCTTGGGCGCCCAGGCAGATGAGCCAGGCTGACAGTAAAAGCGCAATTCGCACGAAGGGTCTCCCTTTCCAGAGTCGTCGGGCACTATAGCCGATCGTGTGGGGGCGCTATTGGGTTGGTGTGTATATGCGTTATTTGAGTGATGGCTTGTATTGGTTCCGCTCTTACAGCGGCTCACTTTTGAACGCTTTTGCAAAGTGACTCGCTGTAAGAGCGAAACCATAAGCCGCCGTAACCGCAGAAACGGATATGCCCCCCCAACGACCGCACAGCTATCTATCACCATCATAGGTGGAGTCAAACCGCCCTACCCCCTAGAATCCCCCCACGATTAAAGGAGACGACTTCATGCTGACGGTGATTTCCCCCGCCAAAACCCTCGATTTCGAGTCAAAGCCGGTCACCCCGCGCTTCACCCAGCCGCAATACCTCGACCACTCCCAGGAGCTGATCGAACAACTGCGCGAACTCAGCCCGGCGCAAATCAGCGAACTGATGCACGTCTCCGACAAAATCGGCGGCCTCAACGCCGCACGCTTCGGCAGCTGGACCCCCGCCTTCACCCCCACCAACGCCAAACAAGCCCTGCTGGCATTCAAGGGCGACGTCTACACCGGCCTCAACGCCGAAACACTCAAGGACGCCGACTTCACCTACGCCCAGGACCACCTGCGCATGCTCTCCGGCCTGTACGGCCTGCTGCGGCCACTGGACCTGATGATGCCGTACCGCCTCGAAATGGGCACCAAACTGCCCAACGCCCGTGGCAAGGACCTGTACGCTTTCTGGGGCACCCGCATCAGCGAGTGGCTCAACGAAGCCCTGGCCGAACAAGGCGATGACGTGCTGCTCAACCTCGCGTCCAACGAGTACTTCTCGGCAGTCAAACGCCCGGCATTGAATGCGCGAATCATCAACACCGAGTTCAAGGACCTGAAAAACGGCCAGTACAAGATCATCAGCTTCTACGCCAAGAAGGCCCGGGGCATGATGAGCCGCTTTGTGATTGAAGAACGCATCAACGACCCGGCCAGGCTCAAGGAGTTTGACGTGCAGGGTTATCGCTTCAATGCGGAGCAGTCAAAGCCGGATAACCTGGTGTTCCTGCGGGATCACGCCCCGGAATAACCTGACAACGAAGATCCAAATGTGGGAGCGGGCTTGCTCGCGAAAGCGGTGGTTCAGTCGATGCCTTTATTGCCTGACACGCCGCTTTCGCGAGCAAGCCCGCTCCCACATTTTGTTTGCATTCCAATTCCGGATTCGCCATTTATTTGGCGTCAAAAATAATTCTTCAGATTCCCTAACATTTATTTCACTCGACATTCGTCAATTTTTTTCGTAGTGGCACCACTTTTTTAAAACAGTAGTGGCACAAAACTATTTACCCCTCGCAACTCCCCGCAACTACTGGCCTAAATAGCAAGTGCTATCAGAATAGTACTAGTGCCATCTTTCCTAATATTTCAAGAAATTTCCGGAAACAGGATGAGTGGACAGGAACTATGTCCTAAAGCACCGCTCATACCACCGGTAACGATTATCTCTGAAGATGTAAGAGATGACTTACGTGGCGACCAAGGGAAGTAGCAAAGTTGTCATATAACTTTGACTCAATGGTCAAATCATCAACTGATTAGTTGAAGGCGGACGCAAAGGTTTCACTACTTTCTCCGACAAGGCCAAGGCTGAGCTCACCTGTATGGGTCAGTGAGACAACCCAAGCCGTTGATATATAAGGGCTCAAAGCCCCTGTCAACGCCTTGCGGCACTGGCGCCAGGCCCTTCCCCAGGAAGGCTGGCTGCATTTCAGGGCAAGCCCCAACAATAAGGCCAAGTTGCGCACAACTTGAGTGCATTAGTTAGTCACTCGACTTTTAGTATGCCTGCACTGGATATACCGACGTTTATTCGTCGCACTTCCCAGTGCCTGGGTGACGCTTCAAAACATGAACTCCGGCCATCTAGTGGCACGATTAACAATGAGGTAAATGCGATGCGCATCAGCATATTTGGTTTGGGTTACGTCGGCGCGGTATGTGCCGGTTGCCTGTCTGCACGGGGCCATGAGGTCGTTGGCGTAGACATCTCCAAGGAAAAGATTGACCTGATCAACGCGGGTAAATCCCCCATCGTTGAACCGGGTCTGGGCGAGCTGTTAAGCCAGGGCGTTCAAACCGGCCGACTGCGCGGCACCACCAATTTCGCCGAGGCAATACGTGATACCGACCTGTCGATGATTTGCGTCGGCACGCCGAGCAAGAAGAACGGCGACCTGGAACTCAACTACATCGAATCGGTGTGCCGCGAGATCGGTTTTGTCCTGCGTGACAAGACCTCCCGTCACACCATCGTGGTCCGCAGCACCGTGCTGCCAGGTACCGTGGCCAATGTGGTGATTCCGATTCTCGAAGACTGCTCGGGCAAGAAAGCCGGCGTCGACTTCGGCGTCGCCGTAAACCCTGAGTTCCTGCGTGAAAGCACCGCCATCGCCGACTACGACCTGCCGCCGATGACCGTCATCGGTGAATTCGACACCGCTTCCGGCGATGTCCTGCAGTCGCTGTACGAAGAACTCGACGCGCCGATCATCCGCAAGGACATCGCCGTCGCCGAGATGATCAAGTACACCTGCAACGTCTGGCATGCGACCAAAGTGACCTTCGCCAACGAGATCGGCAACATCGCCAAGGCGGTAGGTGTCGACGGTCGCGAAGTGATGGAAGTGGTCTGCCAGGACAAGACCCTCAACCTGTCCCAGTACTACATGCGCCCAGGCTTTGCCTTCGGCGGTTCCTGCCTGCCCAAGGACGTGCGCGCCCTGACATACCGCGCAGGTTCCCTGGACGTGGATGCGCCGCTGCTCAACTCACTGATGCGCAGCAACGAGTCACAGGTGCAAAACGCCTTCGACATCGTCTCCAGCCATGACAAACGCAAAGTCGCCCTGCTGGGCCTGAGCTTCAAGGCCGGCACCGATGACCTGCGCGAAAGCCCGCTGGTGGAACTGGCAGAGATGCTGATCGGCAAGGGTTTCGACCTGAGCATCTACGACAGCAACGTCGAATACGCTCGCGTACACGGCGCCAACAAGGACTACATCGAAGGCAAGATCCCTCACGTGTCGTCCCTGCTCAACTCGGACTTCGACGAAGTGATCAACAACTCCGACGTGATCATCCTGGGCAACCGCGACGAGAAGTTCCGTGCCCTGGCGCACAACGCACCCCACGGCAAGCAAGTGGTCGACCTGGTGGGCTTCATGTCCAAGGCCACCAGCGTGAGCGGCCGTACCGAAGGCATTTGCTGGTAACAGCAACGGCAAGTTTCAAGCGGCAAGCGTCCTGATCCCCGGCGCTTGCTGCTTGAAACCTCCTTCACCTGCGGAATGACGCCTATGTCCAAGTTAAAACACGTACTCCTCCAATCTGCCGGCTGGCTGTTTTTCCTGAGCCTGCTGATGGGACTCGCCCTGCTGTTGCCGGCGAGTACGTTCGACTCAGAGTCGAAGAATTTTATTTTCCTGATTGGCGCCGTCGGTATCTGGCGCTACTCGATGGGTGCTACGCATTTCTTTCGCGGCATGCTGTTCCTGTACGTGGTCTACCCGCACCTGCGGCGCAAAGTGCGCAAGCTGGGCAAGGCGGCAGACCCGTCCCACGTATTCCTGATGGTTACCAGCTTTCGGATCGACGCGCTGACCACGGCCCAGGTCTACAGCTCGGTGATCCGCGAGGCCATCGAATGTGGCTTCCCTACCACCGTGGTCTGCTCCCTGGTGGAAATGTCCGATGAGCTGCTGGTCAAGAGCCTGTGGGCCAGGATGAACCCGCCCGACCACGTCAAGCTGGACTTCGTGCGCATCGCCGGTACCGGCAAGCGTGACGGCCTGGCCTTCGGTTTTCGCGCCATCTCCCGCCACCTACCGGACAACCGCGCCGTAGTGGCCGTGATCGATGGCGACACCGTGCTCGCCGAGGGCGTAGTGCGCAAGACCGTGCCGTGGTTCCAGCTGTTCGGCAATGTCGGCGGCCTGACCACCAACGAGTTCTGCGAAGTGCGCGGCGGCTACATCATGAGCGAGTGGCACAAGCTGCGCTTCGCCCAGCGCCACATCAACATGTGCTCCATGGCCCTGTCCAAACGCGTGCTGACCATGACCGGCCGCATGTCGGTATTCCGCGCCAACGTGGTCACCGACCCGGGCTTCATTGCCGATGTGGAAAGCGACTCGCTGCAACACTGGCGCCTGGGCCGCTTCAAGTTTTTGACCGGTGACGACAAGTCCAGCTGGTTCAGCCTGATGCGCCTGGGCTACGACACTTTCTACGTACCGGACGCCGCGATCCACACCGTGGAACACCCGCCGGAAAAGAGCTTTATCAAGGCCAGCCGCAAACTGATGTTCCGCTGGTACGGCAACAACCTGCGCCAGAACTCACGTGCCCTGGGCCTGGGTATGCGTCGCCTGGGCCTGTTCACCAGCATCGTGCTGTTTGATCAACGCGTGTCGATGTGGACCTCTCTGCTGGGGCTGACCGTGGCGATCATCGCCACCTTCAAATACGGCGGCGCGTTCATCCTCGCCTACCTGCTGTGGATCGGCATCACCCGCCTGATTCTGACCCTGCTGCTGTCGTGCTCCGGCCACAAGATCGGCCCGGCTTACCCGGTGATTCTCTATTACAACCAGATCATGGGCGCGCTGGTGAAGATCTACGTGTTCTTCCGCCTTGATCAACAGTCCTGGACCCGCCAGGACACCAAACTGACCCGCGATTTGGCCAGCTTTCAACGTTGGTTCAACACCTGGTCGTCTCGGACCATGACCTTCTCCGCCGGCAGCATTTTCGTCGCCGTGTTGCTGATGATGGTTTGACCCTGCCAAGCCTGAATTAACTAGGAACTAAACACCATGAATAGCCCAGTAAACGCCAACGTTGTCCACGAATCCGAAGCCCAGCGCCAACACGCCCGGGTCAAAATCCCGGCCAAGCTGCGCTTCTTCGGCGCCGATCAAACACCGATGGAAGTGCGGGTGATCGACCTGTCCGCCGGCGGCCTGGCCTTCAACGCCCCGCAGCAGCCGCTGAAAGTCGGCGATGTGCACAAGGGTCGCTTGCAGTTCGTGATCGACAACCTGGGCCTGGCGATGGACGTCGAGCTGCAGATTCGCTCCTACGACCGCCAGACCGGCCGCACCGGTTGCCAGTTCCAGAACCTCGATGCACAAGACATCTCCACCCTGCGCCACCTGATCACCTCGCACCTGGCCGGTGACATCGTGACCATGGGTGACGTGCTGGCGACCCTGCAACGCGACAACTTCACCAAGGCGCGCAAGGTCAAGGACGGCGGCAGCAACATGAGCGTCGGTGGCCGCCTGCGGGCGGTGACTTTCAGCCTCGGGATCTTCGTGGTGGGCCTGGCGGCATTCGGCTTCGTGGTCAAATCGGTGTACGGCATGTACTTCGTCAGCCACGCCACCTCCGGCCTGGTGAGCGTGCCCGGGATGAACGTGACCATGCCCCGCGATGGCACCGTGCAAAGCCTGATCAAAGGCGATGCGGTCGCCGCCAAAGGCGCGCCATTGGCAACCTTCAGCACCAGCATGCTCGACGTACTCAAGGGCCATCTGGACGAAGACCAGCTGCAACCGGCCAAGGTCGAAGAGCTGTTCGGCAAGCAAATGACCGGCACCCTCACCTCCCCGTGCGACTGCGTCGTGGCCCAGCAACTGGTCGCCGACGGTCAGTACGCCAGCAAGGGCGACGTGATCTTCCAACTGGTGCCACGCGGCAGCCAGGCCAACGTTGATGCGCGCTTCTCCTATCGCCAGTTTGCCGACGTTCGCCCGGGCACCCGCGTGAACTTCCAGGTAGCGGATGAAGAGCAGGTACGCACCGGCACCATCGTCAGCAGCACCAGCCTGAACAGCAGCGAAATGTCCTCCGACATCCGCGTGCAGATCAAACCCGACGCCCCGCTGGACAGCACCTACGCCGGTCGCCCGGTTGAAGTGACCAGCGATCGCGGCCCGTCCCTGAACTGGCTGATCGACAAAGCCATGGCCAACGGTCTGTAAGCAGAGGACATGCCTGTGATGACTCTCTCAAAAACACCGCAATCCCTGTGGGAGCGGGCTTGCTCGCGAAAGCAGTGTGTCAGCCAACACATGCATCAACTGACAGGGCCCCTTCGCGAGCAAGCCCGCTCCCACATGGGAACTGCGGCGTTGCTGGCTGTTGCGGTCAGCCTCGCCGGTTGCGCCGGCCTGCCCGACCAACGCCTGGCCAATGAAGCGCTGAAACGTGGCGACACCGTCACTGCCCAGCAGAACTACCAGCAGCTCGCGGATTTGGGCTACAGCGAGGCCCAAGTGGGCCTGGCGGATATCCAGGTCGGCACCCGCGACCCCGAGCAAATCAAGCAGGCCGAAGCGACGTACCGCGCGGCCGCCGATACCTCGCCTCGTGCCCAGGCACGCCTGGGCCGCCTGCTGGTGGCCAAGCCCGGCGCGACCGAAGCCGAACACCATGAAGCCGAAGGCCTGCTGAAAAAAGCCTTTGCCAATGGCGAAGGCAACACCCTGATCCCGCTGGCAATGCTCTACCTGCAATACCCGCACAGTTTCCCGAACATCAACGCCCAGCAGCAGATCAGCAAATGGCGCGCCTCGGGTTACCCGGAAGCCGGTCTCGCCCAGGTGCTGCTGTATCGCACCCAGGACACCTACGACCAGCACCTGGATGAAGTGGAAAGCATCTGCAAGGCGGCGCTGAACACCACCGATATCTGCTACGTCGAGCTGGCCACGGTCTACCAGAAAAAAGCCGAGCCGGAAAAACAGGCCGACCTGCTCAAGCAGATGGAAGCCGGCTACAGCCGCGGCACCGTCACCGCCCAACGGGTCGACAGCGTGGCTCGTGTACTGGGTGATGCAAGCCTGGGCAAGACCGACGAAAAAACCGCCCAGGCCCTGCTGGAAAAAATCGCCCCCGGCTACCCGGCCTCCTGGGTCAGCCTGGCGCAACTGCTCTACGACTTCCCGGAACTGGGCGACGTCGACCAGATGATGAAGTACCTCGACAACGGCCGCGCCGCCGACCAGCCCCGCGCCGAACTGTTGCTGGGCAAGCTCTACTACGAAGGCAAGTGGGTCCCGGCTGACGCCAAGGCCGCCGAAGAACACTTCCAGAAAGCCGTCGGCCGCGAAGTCGCCGCCGACTACTACCTCGGCCAGATCTACCGCCGTGGCTACCTGGGCAAGGTCTATTCGCAAAAGGCCCTGGACCATCTGTTGACCGCTGCGCGCAACGGCCAGAACAGCGCCGACTTCGCGATTGCCCAGCTGTTTTCCCAAGGCAAGGGCACCAAGCCCGACCCGCTTAACGCCTATGTCTTCAGCCAGTTGGCCAAGGCCCAGGACACGCCGGAAGCCAACGACCTGGCGACCCAGCTCGAAGCGCCGCTGACCCCGGAACAACGCGCCGAAGGCCAACGCCTGGTGCAACAGGAGCTGGCCGTGCGCGGCACCCTGGCCCAAAGCACGCTGCAATTGCACGCCCTGCAAGAAGAAGACGGCGAGGAATCCCTATGAAGCTCAACCCATTCGTCAAGGCCGGTATCGGCCTGACCTTCGCCCTGCTGTGGTCGTGCCCGACCCTGGCGGCGCTGACCGAAGCCAAGAACTTCGGCCTGGAAGTCAAAGTCACCGGCCAGTCCGAAGATGACCGCGACCTGGGCACCCAGAAAGGCGGCGACGTCAACGGCATCGGCCTTGACCTGCGCCCGTGGATCTACGGTGAAAGCGGCAACTGGAGCGCCTACGCCATGGGCCAGGCCGTGACCTCCAGCGACATCATCGAGACCGACACCCTGCAACAGTCCTCGGATGACGCCACTCAACAGACCAGCAATGACGACCGCAAGAGCAAGAAGAACTACCTGGCGATGCGCGAGTTCTGGGTCGCCTATGGCGGCTTCACGCCCTACCCCGGCGAGATCCTCAAGCTCGGTCGCCAACGCCTGCGCAATGACGACGGCCAATGGCGCGACACCAATATCGAAGCGCTGAACTGGACCTTCGACACCACCTTGCTCAAGGCCAATGTCGGCGTCGCCGAGCGCTTCAGCGAATACCGCACCGACCTCAAGGAACTGTCGCCCAAGGACAAGGACCGTCAGCACCTGTACGCCGACGCCGCCTACCAGTGGACGCCAGGCCAGTGGATCGGCCTGCGCGCGCACCACACCCATGATGACGGCAAGCTCGACTACCCGGAACCGGGCGTGGCCACCGACTCGCTGGACAAGCGTGAGAACGGCGACCTGACCTGGCTCGGCATCGAAGCCAACAGCGACGCCTACAACTGGCGCAACACCAACACCGTCAACTACTGGGCGAGCGTCACCGGCATGCAGGGCGACCGCGACACGGTCAACGCCTTGAACGCCGACGGCACCCGCCCGGCCAACGCCAAGCGCAGCGATGACGTGAATGGCTGGGCCACCGACCTGGGTGTGCGCCTGCGCCTCGACCCGCAGTGGCAAGTGGGCGCCGCCTACTCCCGCGCCAGTGCCGAATACGAGCAGAACGGCCTGCAAAGCAACCGTTCGAACTGGACCGGTACCCAGTCCCGCGTCCACCGCTTCGGCGAAGCGTTTCGCGGCGAGATGAACAACATGCAGTCCATGAGCCTGTTCGGTTCGTGGCAGCTGCGCGAGGACTATGACGCAAGCCTTGTGTACCACAAGTTCTGGCGCGTAGACGGCAACAAGCCGGTGGGCAGCAACGGCATCGATGCCGTGCAGAACAACACCGATGACGTGACCGGCGCGATCCTGTCCAGCACATCCCTGCCGCTTGAAGACGGCAAGAAAGATCTCGGCCAGGAGATGGACCTGGTGGTCACCAAGTACTTCAAGAAAGGCCTGCTGCCGGCCGGGCTCAGCCAGTCGATCGACGAGCCGTCGGCCCTGGTGCGCTTCCGTGCAGGCGTGTTCAAGCCGGGCGACGCCTATGGCAGCCAGGTCGACTCGTACATGCATCGCGCCTTTGTCGACGTGATCTGGAAGTTCTGATGGGAGCCTGCGCAATGAAGTCTCAAAGCCTGCTCGTCGCGGCCATGCTGCTGGCCAGCGCCTCGGCCTTCGCCGACAAAGCGCCGACCATCGCCAAAGAGCTGCAACAGGCCAAGACCTACACCATCTCCAGCCCGCCGACCGAGCCGCTGGAGATGGCCAAGCCTGCGCTGCCGGACGTGTCCGGCTACACCGCGGCCAATATCGCGAAAAAGATCGTGCGTACCAAGCCAGGCAAAATCAGCATCCGCCGGATGATGCAGGAAGACGCCCTGAAGGACTTCATCGGCGGCGACAACAAGATGGCCGAATGGGTAGTGCGCCAGCACGGCATTCCCCAGGCGATCTTTGTCGACGACGGCTACATGAACCTCAAGGACCTGCTGAAGAAAGTGCCCAAGCAGTACTTCAGCGAAACCTCGCCGGGGGTGTTCCTGGCCAAGTTGCCGATCGTGGTGGGCCGTAAAGGCATCCTCGAAATCGACAAGCAGACTCAAGAGCTGCGCCTGTCCCAGGAAGCCGGTTCGTTCCTGATCAACGACGGCCAGTTGTTCGTACGTGACACCAGAATCACCGGCTGGCGCGAGAAGACCAACGGCCCGGCGACCTTCCAGTCGCCCAAGGAATTCCGCCCGTTCCTGCTGGCCTGGGGCGGCACCGAGACCTACATCGCCAACAGCAAGATGGCCAGTTTCGGCTACGCCAACAGTAAGTCGTATGGCGTGAGTATTTCCCAATACACGCCGAACATGGCCAAGGTGCTCAAGCGCCCCGAGCCGACGGGCTGGATCGTCGACTCCGAGTTCTCGGACATGTGGTACGGCTTCTACTGCTACGAAACCACCGGCTTTGTGCTCAAGGGCAATACCTACAAGGACAACATCGTCTACGGCATTGACCCCCACGACCGTTCACACGGCCTGATCATCACCGACAACACCGTCTACGGCACGAAGAAGAAGCACGGCATCATCATTTCCCGGGAAGTGAACGACAGCTTCATCTTCAACAACCGCAGCTTCGACAACAAGCTCTCGGGCCTGGTGATCGACCGTAACAGCGTCAACAACCTGATCGCCGACAACGAGATCTACCGCAACCACACCGACGGCATCACCCTCTATGAGAGCGGCGATAACCTGCTGTGGGGCAACAAGGTCATCAGCAACCGTCGCCACGGCATCCGCGTGCGTAACAGCGTGAACATTCGCCTGTACGAGAACATTGCCATGGCCAACGGGCTGACCGGCGTGTACGGCCACATCAAGGATTTGACCGACACCGACCGCGACATCGCCCTCGACCCGTTCGACACCAAGGTCTCGCTGATCGTGGTCGGCGGTGAACTGGCCGCCAACGGCAGCGGGCCGCTGTCCATCGACTCGCCGTTGAGCGTCGAGCTGTACCGCGTATCGATGCTTGCGCCGACCAAATCCAGTGGCATCAGCTTCTCGGGCGTTCTTGGCGATCGCCAGGAAGAGATCCTCGACTTGCTGGTACGCCAGAAGAAAGCCGTGCTGATCGACCCTGTCGAACGCCAGACCGAAATGCAGGACTGAGGATGACCTTTATGCACCCACACATGATCAAACTGCTCAGCCTTTCGGGTTTGACCCTCGGCCTGCTCGCGGCCAGCCAGGGCGTGCGCGCCGACGAAATCAAGGCGCCAACCTTCACCGCCGAACCGTGCTGCAGCCTGTGCCCGGCCGCCCACGACGCGAAGAACTACACCACGCGCTACCAGCAGAACTTCACCACCCTGGTGCAAGCCCAGGGCGATTGGCTGTTCCGGACCCAGGAAGACCTGCGCACCGAATTCGACACCAGCCCCGCCGGCTACAAACGCATGCAGCAGCTGCACGATGCGTTCAAGAGCAAGGGCGTGGAACTGGTGGTGGTCTACCAGCCGACCCGTGGCTTGGTGAACCGCAACAAGCTCAACCCTGAAGAAAAAGCCAGGTTCGATTTCGACAAGGCCCTGGGCAATTACAAAACCATGCTCGGGCGCTTCGCCAAGATGGGCTACGTCGTGCCGGACCTGTCGCCGCTGACCAACGAGCAACTGCCGGATGAATTGCCAGCCCACGATTTCTACTTCCGCGGCGACCAACACTGGACGCCATACGGCGCCCAGCGCACCGCCAAAATCGTCGGCGCGAAAGTGCGGGCGATGCCTGAATTTGCCGGCATCCCCCAGCGCGAATTCGAGACCAAACGGTCCGGGCGCATGGGTAAGACCGGCACCCTGCATAACATGGCCGGGCAACTGTGCGGCACCAGCTACGCGATCCAGTACATGGACCAGTTCACCACCGAGCCCAAGGGCGAAGCGGCAGACGGCGACCTGTTCGGTGATTCCGGCAACCCGCAGATCACCCTCGTGGGTACCAGCCACAGTGGCAAGAACTACAATTTCGCCGGCTTCCTGGAACAGGAAATCGGTGCCGACATCCTTAACGTCGCCTTCCCCGGTGGTGGCCTGGAAGGCTCGATGATCCAGTACCTGGGCAGCGAAGAATTCCAGAAGACCCCGCCGAAGATCCTGATCTGGGAATTCTCGCCGCTGTATCGCCTGGACCAGGAGACCATCTACCGCCAGATGATGTCGCTGCTGGACAACGGCTGTGAAGGCAAGACCGCCCAGATGAGCGCCAGCACCACGCTGAAACCCGGCAAGAATGAATTGCTGGTGAACAGTTCGAACAAAGACCTGCGCAACAGCAGTCACCAGGTCGACATCCGCTTCGCCGACCCATCGGTGAAAACCCTGCAAGCCACCCTCTGGTACATGAACGGGCGCCACGAGGACATCAAGATCGAGAAACCCGAAACATCCGATACAGACGGGCGTTTCGCCTTTGAACTGCGCACCGATGAAGACTGGGCCACGCAAAACCTGCTGGCCGTGGAAGTGCAGGGCCCTGAAGCGGGCCAGGCCGCGCAGAAAGTCGAAGCGAAAATTTGCACACGCAACGTATTCCCCGCCGGTGGTCAACAGACTGCTTCAACGGGGCAATGAGGTTACTTATGCAGAAGTTATTGATTCCAACGCTGCTGGGCCTGGCGATGTTTGCCGGCCAAGTCAACGCCGCCGCACCACTGCGTCCGCCCCAGGGTTATTTCGCCCCGGTGGAAGCATTCAAGACCGGCGACTTCAAGAATGACTGCGACGCCATGCCCGCGCCGTACACCGGCTCGCTGCAGTTTCGCAGCAAGTACGAAGGTTCGGACAAGGCTCGTTCCACCCTGAATGTGCAGTCCGAAAAAGCCTTTCGCGACAGCACCGCCGACATCACCAAGCTGGAAAAAGACACCAGCAAGCGCGTGATGCAATTCATGCGCGACGGCCGTCCGGAGCAGTTGGAATGCACGCTGAACTGGCTCACGAGCTGGGCCAAGGCCGATGCATTGATGTCCAAGGACTTCAACCACACCGGCAAGTCCATGCGCAAATGGGCACTGGGCAGCATGGCGTCGGCCTATGTGCGCCTGAAGTTCTCCGACTCTCATCCGCTGGCCAACCACCAGCAGGAGTCGCAGTTGATCGAAGCCTGGTTCAGCAAAATGGCCAACCAGGTGGTGAGCGACTGGGACAACCTGCCGCTGGATAAAACCAACAACCACTCCTACTGGGCTGCCTGGTCGGTGATGGCGACCTCCGTCGCCGTGAACCGCCGCGACCTGTTTGACTGGGCCGTGAAGGAATACAAGGTCGGCGCCAACCAGGTGGATGCCCAAGGCTTCCTGCCGAACGAATTGAAGCGTCAGCAACGGGCCCTGTCGTACCACAACTACGCCCTGCCGCCGCTGGCGATGATCGCCAGTTTTGCCCTGGTGAACGGTGTGGACCTGCGCCAGGAAAACAACGGCGCGTTGAAACGCCTGGGTGACAAGGTGCTGGCCGGGGTGAAAGACCCGGAGATCTTCGAGCAGAAGAACGGCAAGGAACAGGACATGAAGGACCTCAAGGAAGACATGAAATTTGCCTGGCTTGAGCCCTTCTGCACCCTCTACACCTGCGCCCCGGATGTGATCGAGCGCAAGCACGGGATGCAGCCGTTCAAGACGTTCCGCCTGGGGGGTGACCTGACCAAGGTCTTCGACCCGGCGCATGAGAAAGGCAACAAAGGCAGCTGACGAAACGCACTTCAAATGTGGGAGCGGGCTTGCTCGCGAAGGCGCTGTGTCAGTCGCCCTCTGTGTTGAATGACACACCGCATTCGCGAGCAAGCCCGCTCCCACATTTTGAGCCGGTTTCGTCAGTGGGAATGTAATACCGCCCCTCTCCGTTTTCGGTGGGGGGTTTGGGGGGGCCGTTGGCCCTTGACTGTTGGTTAAACATGGAGAGATCGGGATGGTTTTCTCGTCCAATGTGTTCCTGTTCCTGTTCTTGCCGATCTTCCTCGGCTTGTACTACCTGAGCGGGCAACGCTATCGCAATCTGCTGCTGCTGGTTGCCAGTTATGTGTTCTACGCCTGGTGGCGAGTGGACTTCCTGGCGCTGTTCGCCGCCGTGACGCTGTGGAACTACTGGATCGGCCTCAAGGTCGGCGCGGCAGGCGTGCGCACCAGGCCGGCCCAGCGCTGGCTGCTGCTGGGCGTGGCGGTCGATCTGTGCATCCTCGGCTACTTCAAGTACGCCAACTTCGGTGTCGACAGCATCAACCTGATGATGAAGTCGGCGGGCCTGGAACCCTTCATCCTCACCCACGTGCTGTTGCCGATCGGGATCTCGTTCTACATCTTCGAGTCCATCAGCTACATCATCGACGTGTACCGCGGCGACACCCCGGCCACCCGCAACCTGATCGACTTTGCGGCGTTCGTGGCGATCTTCCCGCATCTGATTGCCGGCCCGGTGTTGCGCTTTCGCGACCTGGCCGACCAGTTCAACAACCGCACCCACACCCTCGATAAATTCTCCGAGGGCTGCACGCGGTTCATGCAGGGTTTCATCAAGAAGGTGTTTATCGCCGACACCCTGGCGGTGGTCGCCGATCATTGCTTCGCCCTGCAAAACCCTACGACGGGTGACGCCTGGCTCGGCGCACTGGCGTACACCGCGCAGCTGTACTTCGACTTCTCCGGCTACAGCGACATGGCCATCGGCCTGGGCTTGATGATGGGTTTCCGCTTCATGGAAAACTTCAAGCAGCCGTACATCAGCCAGTCGATCACCGAGTTCTGGCGGCGCTGGCACATCAGCCTGTCCACCTGGCTGCGTGACTACCTGTACATCACCCTGGGCGGCAACCGTAAAGGCACGCTGACCACCTACCGCAACCTGTTCCTGACCATGCTCCTCGGTGGCCTGTGGCACGGTGCGAACATCACCTACATCGTGTGGGGCGCCTGGCACGGCATGTGGCTGGCGATTGAAAAAGCCATCGGCCTCAACACCGCACCGCGCAGTTTCAACGTTGTGCGCTGGGCCTTCACCTTCCTGCTGGTGGTGATGGGCTGGGTGATCTTCCGCTCGGAAAACCTGCACGTCGCCGGCCGTATGTACGGCGCGATGTTCAGCTTCGGCGAGTGGTCGCTGTCGGAACTCAACCGCGCCAGCCTTACCGGCCTGCAAGTGGCAACCCTGGTGGTGGCGTACGCAACCCTGGCGTTCTTCGGCCTGCGGGACTTCTACAGCAACCGCCCACCGGAAAAAACCAAGCCTGCGGTGAACACCCAGGCCGATGGCCCGGCGACTGCGCAACCGGGCTTGATCAAGGCCGTACCGGGCGACAACCCGGGCAGCATCCATGAGCCCGGCTACACCGTGGGCACCGAGGCCACCGTGCAACCGGCCTACTGGAGCGCCACCTGGCCACGCTACGCCATGCGCGCCGCAGTACTGCTGCTGTTCGTGGCGTCGATTCTCAAACTTTCGGCGCAGAGCTTCTCGCCGTTCCTTTACTTCCAGTTCTGAGGGAGCCGACCATGACCCGTTCATTACGCGTCCTCTACATCGCCTTGTTCCTCGCCGTGCTGCTGGCGTTGGGCGCCTGGTCGATGCGCAGTTTCCTGGGCTTCAGCACCAACGCCGACGCCACCGTGCTCAACGGCCGCTGGACCAAGGCCGTCGAGACCCACTACGACGACCAGTTCCCGATCAAGCGCCTGGGCACCAACCTCTGGGCAGCGCTGGACTACAAGCTGTTCAACGAAGGCCGCCCTGGCGTGGTGATTGGCCGCGACCACTGGTTGTACAGCGACGAGGAATTCAACCCGATCGTCAACGAAGACCAGAACCTGCAAGGCAACTACGCCTTGGTGGAAGGCGTGCGCCAGAAGCTCAAGGCCCAGGGTATCCAACTGGTGATGGCGATCGTGCCAGCCAAGGTGCGGCTGTACCCGGAACACGTGGGTGAAGTGCAGCCGGCGAGCATCCGCGCCGGTCTGTACCAGGACTTCCATGCCCGCATGGCCGCCGACAAGATCGTCGCCCCTGACCTGATGGGTCCGCTGCAACAGGCCAAGCTGCACGGCCAACAAGTGTTCCTGCGCACCGACACCCACTGGACCCCGGACGGCGCTGAAGTGGCGGCCAAAGAATTGGCCAAGACAATTGCCAACAAAACGCCCCTGAGCGGCGAGCCTCAACGCTTTGTCACCGAAGCCGAGAAGACCGAGCCACACAAGGGCGACCTGCGCCTGTTCCTGCCGCTGGACCCGCTGTTCGAAAACCTGATGCCGCCCAAGGAGCCACTGCAAAAACGCGTGACGCACCTGGCTGAAACCAAGGGCGACGATGCGCTGTTCACCGACAGTGAAACCCCGGTGGCCCTGGTGGGCACCAGCTACAGCGCCAACCCGAACTGGAACTTTGTCGGCGCGCTGAAGCAAGCCCTGGGCAGCGACGTCATCAACTACTCCGAAGACGGCCACGGCCCGATCCTGCCGATGCTCAGCTACCTGAAAAGCGACGACTTCAAGAACAGCCCGCCACAGGTGCTGATCTGGGAGTTTCCCGAGCGTTATCTGCCTGTGAACAACGAAATCGGCGATGCCGACCCGCAGTGGGTTGCGCAGCTCAAACAAGCCGGTATGCGCCAACAGAACATGGCTATCAACACCCCCACCGTTAAAAACATGAACTCCGAGACGCCCGACCGGGCGCAAAACTGAAAGAGAGGTAACTCACATGACTTTCACTACTAACCTCGCAAAAACTTTTGCCCTCGTCGCCGGCATGAGCGTTGTTTCGATGTCCGCCTTCGCCGGTGGCGACGCCGCCCTCTACGGTCCCGTCGCGCCAAAAGGCTCGAGCTTTGTGCGGGTGTACAACGCCAGCAACCAGGAAGTCAGCGCCACCGTCGGCAGCACCAACCTCAACGAGGTTGCACCGCTGGCCAGCAGTGACTTCAGCTTCATGCCGGGCGGTGACTACAGCGCCAAGGTCGGCAGCCAGACCCTGCCGGTCAAGCTCGCCGCCGACCACTACTACACCCTGGTCAGCAGCGGCAGCGGCCAACCGCAACTGATCGAAGAACCGCCGTTCAAGAACAAGCAGAAATCCCTGGTGCGCGTGCAGAACCTCAGTGACAAGTCGCTGACCCTGAAAACCGCCGATGGCAAGACCGACGTGGTCCAGGCCGTGGCCGCCAAGGGCCGTGGCGAGCGCGAGATCAACCCGGTGAAGGTCAGCCTGGCGCTGTATGAAGGCGATAAAAAAGTCGGCGACGTGAAGCCGGTAGCTCTGGAACGCGGTGAGGCCGCAGTGCTGTACGTCACCGGCACCGGCGCCAACCTGTCGCCAGTGTGGGTGAAACGCCCTGTGTCGACCCGCTGATTAGATTTTCAGATTGACGCTGCCCCCTGTGGGAGCTGGCTTGCCTGCGATGCGGACAACTCGGTGTATCAGGTACACCGAGGTGATGCCATCGCAGGCAAGCCCGGCTCCCACAGGCTCTAACCAAATTTGATTCAAGGAGAAACACCATGATCCCAGTAATCCTTTCCGGTGGTAGCGGCTCACGTCTTTGGCCGCTTTCGCGTAAACAGTTTCCCAAGCAGTTCCTGGCCCTGACCGGCGAGCACACCTTGTTCCAGCAAACCCTGGAGCGCCTGGTGTTCGACGGCATGGACGCGCCCATCGTGGTGTGCAACAAGGACCACCGCTTTATCGTCAACGAGCAACTGGCTGCCCGCAAACTGGAAACCCAGCGCATCCTGATGGAGCCGTTCGGCCGCAATACCGCGCCGGCCGTGGCCCTGACGGCGATGATGCTGGTCAACGAAGGCCGCGACGAACTGATGCTGGTGCTGCCCGCCGACCACGTGCTGGATGACCAGAAAGCCCTGCAACGCGCCCTGGCCCTGGCCACTGTGGCGGCTGAGCGTGGCGAAATGGTGCTGTTCGGTGTGCCGGCCACCCGTCCGGAGACCGGCTACGGCTATATCAAGTCGACCAACGATTCGCTGCTGCCCGAAGGCGTCAGCCGCGTGCAACAGTTCGTGGAAAAACCCGATGAAAAACGCGCCGCCGAATTCGTCAAGAGCGGTGGTTATTTCTGGAACAGCGGCATGTTCCTGTTCCGTGCCAGCCGCTTCCTCGAAGAGCTGAAAAAACACGATCCGGACATCTACGACACCTGCCTGCTGACCCTGGAACGCAGCAACCAAACCGCCGACACCATCGACATCGACGAATCCACCTTCGCCTGCTGCCCGGACAACTCCATCGACTACGCCGTGATGGAAAAAACCCAACTGGCCTGCGTGGTGCCGTTGACTGCCGGCTGGAGCGACGTGGGTTGCTGGGCATCGCTGTGGGACGTGAATGAAAAAGACGCCAACGGTAACGTCAGCAAGGGCGACGTGGTGATCCAGGACAGCAAGAACTGCATGATCCACGGCAACGGCAAGCTGGTGTCGGTGATTGGCCTGGAAAACATCGTGGTGGTGGAAACCAAGGACGCGATGATGATTGCCCACAAGGACAAGGTCCAGGGCGTCAAGCAGATGGTCAACACCCTCAACGAGCAGGGCCGCAGCGAAACCCAGAACCACTGCGAGGTGTACCGTCCATGGGGCTCGTACGACTCGGTGGATATGGGCGGGCGCTTCCAGGTCAAGCACATCTCGGTGAAACCCGGCGCGTGCCTGTCGTTGCAGATGCACCACCACCGCGCCGAACACTGGATCGTGGTCAGCGGCACCGCCGAAGTCACCTGTGACGAGAACGTGTTCCTGCTCACCGAAAACCAGTCCACCTACATCCCGATTGCCTCGGTGCACCGTTTGCGTAACCCGGGCAAGATTCCATTGGAGATTATCGAGGTGCAGTCCGGCAGCTACCTGGGTGAAGACGATATCGAACGCTTTGAAGATATCTACGGTCGATCCACGCCAATCGAGCGTGGCGTTTCGGTGAAAACCATCGCGCAGTAAACAGAGCAACACAACAAGCCCCCGCCCCACCGACTGCGTCCCCTATCCGCAGCCGGTGGGCCGGGGGCTTTTTCTTTGGGGCCGGGGAACCCGAAGATGGTCAACTCCACCTACGCTTGGTTAGGATGCCCGTTCCGTTTTCGAGGTTGTTGCCATGTTCTTTGGTGTCTTGCTGATTATCACCTGGCTGATCCTCTTGCTGCGCTACCCCGCCAGGGCGTTGCCGGTTTCCCTCGCGGCCGCCGTCGGCCTGGGCCTGGTGGCGGTATGGGTGGTGTGGCTGGACAACCGCGAGGCCCAGCAATTGGCACGCCTGGAACTGCGTACCGTCTACGCGCCGAAAGAATGCCCGGCAGACCGCCCGCTCAAGCTCACCTTGAACAACGGCAACAACGTACCGCTGACCGAACTGCGTTGGCGCATCGCCGCGTATGCGCCGGGCGATACGGTCAACCTGGCAGACAACGTGTACGCTGCCCCGCGCTATCGCGGCCCCGGCGAACTGCAGGCCGGCGCCACCTGGGAAGACTGCCTGCCAGTGCCGCCGCTGCGCCCCGGCTACCGCCCGCAAACCCTGGAATTTCGTGCCGAGCATTTGCAAGGCAGCTTCTCTGACTGATAACGACAAAGGACTGATCCATGCCCAACGTACTGATCACCGGGTGCTCCAGTGGCATTGGCCGTGCCCTGGCGGACGCCTTCAAGCAAGCCGGCTTTGACGTGTGGGCCAGCGCCCGGCGCAGCGAGGATGTGGCGGCACTCGCCAGCGCCGGCTTTAACGCGGTGCAACTGGACGTCAACGACAGCGCTGCACTGGCGCAGTTGGCCGGGCAGGTCGGCGAGCTGGATGTGCTGATCAACAACGCCGGCTATGGCGCCATGGGCCCGTTGCTCGACGGCGGCACCCAGGCGATGCAGCAGCAATTCGAGACCAACGTATTCTCAGTGGTCGGCGTGACTCAGGCGCTGTTCCCGGCCCTGCGTCGCCGTAAAGGGTTGGTGGTGAATATCGGCAGCGTGTCCGGCGTGTTGGTCACACCGTTCGCCGGTGCGTATTGCGCCTCGAAAGCCGCAGTGCATGCCTTGAGTGATGCGTTGCGCATGGAGCTCGCACCGTTCGGCGTGCGGGTGATGGAAGTGCAGCCAGGCGCCATCGATACAAGTTTTGCAAAAAACGCCGGCACCCAGGCCGAACTGTTGATCAATGAAAAGTCGCCCTGGTGGCCACTGCGCGAAAGCATCCGCGCCCGGGCCAAGGCCTCCCAGGATCGGCCTACGCCCGCCAGCCAGTTTGCGGCAGACGTGCTCAAGGCCGTGCAACAGGGCACGCCGCCGCGCCTGTTGCGCTCGGGTAATGGTTGCCGGGCACTGCCATTGATGGCGGCGTTGCTGCCCAAGGGCTTGCTGGAGACTGTCTTGAAAAAACGCTTTGGCCTGAGCGGCCAGCTCTAAGAGCCCCCGCCTCCCCGTGGCGAGGGAGCTTGCTCCCTCGCCACACGGTTTCTAGGCTGATCAGCCTTTCATGAAATCAATGAAGGCCCGCACTTTCAGGGGCAAATGCCGGGTATCCGGGTACAACGCGTACACCCCCTGCGGCGCAAATCGATACCCCGGCAGCAACCGCACCAAACGCCCCGCATCCAGGTCTTCCTGCACCAGCCACTGGGGCAGGATCGCCACGCCATGCCCGCGCACCGCAAACGCCTGGAGAATCGCGGCACTGTCGGCAACCAGTGAAGCCTTGCCGGGGCCTGGACGGTACAGGTGCTCATGGCCGGCCGGGTCGACCACCGTCAACTCCGTCAGCCGCCCGTGCCCCAGCTTGGGCAGTTGCTCCAGCTCTTCCAGCGTGGCGACCCCGGCAAACCCCGGTGCAGCCACGGCGAGGATTTCGTAGCTCGACAGCTGCACCGCCCGATGATTGGAGTCGAGCATCCGCCCCAATCGAATAGCCACATCGAAGCGCTCGGAGATCAGGTCGGCGTGGCTGGAGGAGGTGGATAACTGGATGTTCAATTCCGGGTGCAGGCCGCGAAAGGTTTCCACTGCCGGCACCACCACCGCCAATCCGTATTCGACGGTGGTGGTGATCCGCAATGTGCCCTTGAGCTGGCTGTGCTCCGAACGAGCCTCTTCCACCGCTAGGCGCGCTTCTTCCAGCATGCGCGTGCAGCGCAGGTAAAAGCGTTCGCCCGCATCGGTCAGTGCCAGTTGCCGAGTACTGCGGGTCAGCAGGGTCACGCCCAGCTCGGCTTCCAGGCGCTTGAGGTTGAAGCTCACCACCGCTCGCGTCTGCCCGAGGACATCAGCGGCTGCCGTCAACGATCCGGCCTCGACCACGGCCTTGAAGGTGTCGAAACGATCCAGGCTGACCATATGCCACGCGCTCCTTTGTCAAAATATTTTTGACAAACTAACAGTCAAACCGCTGTTTCCCAAGTGCCCGCACCCGCCTACCCTGCCGCCATCCACAGCAGGAACTGCGCAATGACCTACCGCTCGAAAGTCACCTGGATCTTTCTACTGGGCTTCGCCCTCGACCTGGTGAACATGTTTGTCGCCACCATCGCTTACCCGGACATCGCCCGCGAGTTGCACGCCTCGGTCACGCAACTGGCATGGATCGGCAACGCCTACATGCTCGGCCTGACCGTCGTCATTCCCCTGAGTGTTTGGCTGGCGGCGCTGCTGGGTGAGCGCCGGTTGATTGCCGTCAGCCTGTTGCTGTTCGGCGTAGCCTCGGTGCTGGTGGGCCAGGCCGCCTCGATTGAAGCGCTGATCGGCTGGCGCCTGTTGCAGGGCTTGGGTGGCGGCTTGTTGATTCCGGTGGGGCAAGCCTTGGCCTATCGGCATTTTCCGCCGGCAGAACGCAGCCAACTGACAGCCAGGGTCATGCTGGTGGCGCTGCTGATTCCGGCGTTGTCGCCAGCATTGGGCGGCCTGGTGGTGGACAGCGTGTCGTGGCGCTGGATCTTTTTCGCCAACCTGCCGCTGGCGCTGATCACCGTGATGCTGACCTTGCGCTGGCTGGTGGCAGACACGCCCGCGTCCACACGCCCGGCGCTGGAGCTCGGTCACGTATTGGGCCAGGCTCGCCGCCCGATGCTGCGGGTCGCGATGCTGGTTTACCTGTTCATCCCGGGGGTGTTTATCGGCACCAGCCTGGTGGCGATTCTTTATCTGCACGGTCTTGGCTTTACCGCCAGCCTCATCGGCGCGCTGATGCTGCCGTGGGCGCTGGCCTCGGGGCTGGCGATTGCCTTGAGCAAAAAACTGTTCAATCGCTGCGGGCCGAGGCCGCTGCTGCTGGCGGGCATGCTGCTGCAAGCCCTCGGCATCCTGTTGCTGATCGAGCCGCACCCGGTTGTCGTGGTGCTCGCCTACCTCCTGATGGGCCTGGGTGGCAGCCTGTGCAGCAGCACCGCGCAAACCCTGGCCTTTCTCGACATTCCGGCCGAGCGCATGGGGCATGCCAGCGCCTTGTGGAACATCAATCGGCAATTGAGTTTTTGCCTCGGTGCCGCCGTGCTCAGTGGGGTGCTGGCTGCGCTGGACTCGTTCACCGTCACCTTCGCGATTGCCGCAGCGTTGACCCTGTTTCCGTTATTTGCCGTACTGTGGCTGGATGCGTCCAAGGTACGGACACTGCTTCACCCTGCCAGCGAGCCCACACGATGATTGACTACCGCGATTTTTTTGATGAAGTGATCCAGGCCCATGTCGAAATCGAACAATGGTTTGCCGGCACAGCCCCCGAGGGAACACTGGAGGTTTTGCTGAGGCGTTTTTCGCCGGACTTTTCCATGATCACCCCGGCGGGCAAACAACTGGATTTTGCACTGCTCAACCAGCTGTTCAGCCAGGCTGGCGGCAAGCGGCCCGGGTTCAGGATCAGCCTCAGCGAGTTTGCCGGGATTGACCGACACGCCCGTGGCGCAACGGTAAGTTATCGCGAACAGCAGGTGGATGGCAGCGGTGCCCAAACCGATCGGCGATCGACCGTGGTGTTTGAAAAACAGGCCAGTGGCGCCCTGCTGTGGCGCCACTTGCACGAGACGTTTCTACAGGCCTGACACGGTCAAAATGTGGGAGCGGGCTTGCTTGCGAATGCGGTGGATCAGTCGATATTTTCGTTGACTGACAAACTGCCTTCGCGAGCAAGCCCGCTCCCACATTCAGTTCTGTGTTTGGTTGACGATCACGGTGCAGGTGATCCCCGCCGCCAACAGCACACCTTCCGGCACTTCATCGATATGAATCCGCACCGGCACCCGCTGGGCCAGGCGCACCCAGTTGAACGTCGGGTTCACATCGGCGATCAACTCGCGGCTCTCCGGGTTGTCCCGGTCGTAGATGCCGCGCGAAATGCTTTCCACGTGGCCCTTGAGGGTTTCGCCGCTCATCAACTGCATGTCGGCCTTGTCCCCGACTTTGACGTGGGGCAGCTTGGTTTCTTCAAAGAAGCCGTACACCCAGAACGAGTTCATATCCACCACCGCCATCTTCGCCTCGCCAATACGC
Organism: Pseudomonas sp. D4002; assembly: GCF_013385665.1. Taxonomy (NCBI): domain Bacteria; kingdom Pseudomonadati; phylum Pseudomonadota; class Gammaproteobacteria; order Pseudomonadales; family Pseudomonadaceae; genus Pseudomonas; species Pseudomonas sp. D4002. Next base: position 263,785 of record NZ_JACAPN010000015.1, on the reverse strand, counting down.
GCATAGTCGCCGCGGTGCACGTTGAGGTTGGTGACGTAGCCGTCGACCGCCGCCACCACCTGGGTGCGCTTGAGGTTCAGTTGCGCCGCTTCAAGCTGGGCCAGGGCATGTTGGTAGTCGGCCAGGGCCGAGTCGGCGATGTTACTGGCGTCGTCGCGGTTTTCCTTGGAGATCACCAGGGCGTCGAGGTCGGCGCGGCGGTGGGCGTTGACCTTGCGCATCTCCCAGGTGGCCTTGCGGGACGCCACCAGGGATTGCGCCTGCTTGACCGCAATCTGGTAATGCTCGGGGTCGATCTGCATCAGCAGGTCGCCCTTTTTCACCAACTGGTTGTCACGCACCGGGACATTGACCACCTCGCCCGTAACGTCGGCGGCGACGTTGATGATGTCGGCGCGCACCCGGCCATCGCGGGTCCAGGGAGTTTCCATGTAGTGCACCCACAACGTGCGGCCAATCCAGATCGCCAGGGCCAGTACCAGCAAGGTCGCGAGCAGGCTGAAAAACTTTTTCATCGGGGCATTCTCAACGGTAGACGGTCAGCGCCAGGGCGCCGAACAAGCAAGCGAACAGGCTCAGGCGCAGCAGCGCCGGGTGCCAGAAAAAACGGTACAGGTCAAAGCCGGCCAGAAACCGGTCAAGGGCCCAGGCCAGGCCCGCCGCGATCAGAAACATCAGGGTCATGGTGGGCATGTAGACGCCGTGGAAGGCGATTTCACGAGGCATGGGCGGGTCCTTCGGGCTTGAGGGCAGCCAGGGGTGATTGCGGGTCCAGCAATGAGGTGCGGATAAAGTGCAGGTAGCTTTTCACCCGGCGCAGGGCCGAGGTGTCGAAGTGCGGGGCGAAGGGTTCGTCGGTGGCCTGCACGCGGCTGATGGCGTGGTCCACGGCGATCAGGCTGCGTTCCAGGTTGCTGGCGCTGGGTTGCAGGAACAGCCGCACCAGCGAACGGCCCATCACCCGGATCGCCTGACGCCACGGCTGGGACTCGGCATACGCCGGGTGCACCGGCAGGATTGCCTGTTCCTTGCGCAATTCGATGATCGCGTGGCCGACTTCCAGCACCACGAACATCCAGCGCAGCAGGTTGCGTTGCACCTGGGGTTGCCCGGCGGCGAAACCATAGGCCTGGTGCAGCAGGTCGCGGGTGCGGCTTTCGAAACCTGACGCCAGGCCCTTGAGCTTGCCGCTGATGGCGAACACCACTTGCTCGCGCAAGTCCTGCTCCAGCCGGCGCCACAACCAGCGGCTGTTGGGCGGCAGGATGATCGCGCCTGCCGCCGCACACACCAGCATGCCGATGACCATCGCGATGTAGTCGTTGATGAAGGTGTAGGGGTTATAGACCGTGAGGTTGTCCGGCACCGAGCCGGTACTGAAGAAGATCAGCAACCCGACGCCAACGCCGGCGTACTGCGGGCGCGAAGCCAGGAACGAACCGAAGATGATCACCGGGGCGAGCATCACGCACAGCAACGGGAAACCGTCGATCCAGGGAAACACGAAGAACATTTCGACAAAGCCCACCAGCGCCCCGATCAAGGTGCCGCAAGCCATTTGAAAGGCCATGCGCTTGGGGTTGGGGGTGGCGGCCGACAAACCCACCGTCGCCGCGGCGATCAGGGTCATGGTGGCGCCACTGGGCCAGGCCGTGGCCACCCAGTAACTGCCGAGGACGATCAGGATAAACGAGGCGCGAATCCCCGAGGCGGCGCAGGCCAGCCAGTTGGTTTTGGGGGTGTAGGGTTCGTCCCAGTGTTCGCGCTCGTGGCTGTGATCCGCCAGGGAGGCGTGGGTCTGGGCGTAGTTGTGCAAGTCGTCGACGAAGCGGTACAGCAGCTCATAGGCGGTGTGAAAGTCCAACAGTTCGGCGTCGCTGGGGGCGCTTTCCTGGAAGCGGGTGCGCAGGCTGCGCACCTTGGCGGGCAGGCCTTCCTTGTAGGCGTTCAACTGATTGGCCAGGCGCGCCGCATCGGGGCTGGTGAGCGCACGGCCGGAAAAACCGTCGAGCAGTTCCGCCAGGTCTTGCAGGCCCGGCTTGATCGCAGCCACCACGTGATCGGCCTCCTGGCTGCGCAGGCGCTCGAGCAATTGGTGCAAGGCGTTGAAGCGCGTGGTGATGCCCATGAACTCGCTGTTCAAGCGCGTCAGCCGGCCATTGCGCCGACGCATGTGCGGGTCTTCGAACACGGTGATGCTGCGCAGCCCTTCCAGGCCCACGGCTTCGGCGATAAAGCGCACGTTGCTGCGTTCAAAGCCTTCGCGCTCGCTGCGACCGCGCAGGCCGTCGGTGACGAACAGCGCGAACACACCGAAGCGCTGGTACAGGGCGTTGCGCATCGCAGCGCTGGAGGTTTGCGGCAGGATCGCGGCGCTGACCAGCGTGGAGCAGACAATCCCCAACGAGATTTCCAGGACTCGCCACACCGCCGCCATAAACGCGCCGTCGGGATGGGCCAGGGCCGGCAAGCCAACCATCGCCGCGGTGTAGCCGGCCAGCACAAAACCGTAGGCGCGAAAGTTGCGATTGCGGGTCGCGCCAGCAGTGCAGATGCCGACCCAGATCGCCAGCGAACCGAGGAACAGTTCAGTGTTCTGCGCAAACAACGCGATCAGGAACACCATCACCGCCGAGCCCGCCAGGGTGCCCAGGAAGCGGTAGAAACTCTTGGCGAACACCTGGCCGCTTTGCGGCTGCATCACGATAAACACCGTGATCATCGCGGTACGCGGTTGCGGCAATTCCAGGCGCATGGCCAGCCACAGCGTCAGGAACGCCGCGATCAGCACCTTGAAAATATAGACCCAGGTCACGCCATCACTGCGTGCCCAATCGAAGAAACCACGGCGCCACTCAAGCGAGTGCAACCAGCGCAGCGGTGCAGGCAAGGGAGTCATCGCATCCTACTCAGTGATCAAACACGGCGAGGGCCGCCGGGGTCTTGCTCGGTAAGGTCTGGCTGTCCTGAGGCACGTCGCTGCCGGCACCGAGGCCACCGCCCAACGCGGTCACCAGTTCGGCGTGGGCACTCAGGCGTGCAGCCTGGACCTGCTGCTGCACCTGCTGCTGGCGGAACAACAGGCTCTGGGCATTCAGCACGTTGAGGTAGTCGGTGAGGCCGCGCTGGTAGGCGATCATCGCGATGTCATAGGTTTTCTGCGCCGAGGCCACGGATTCGGCGGCAAAGGCCTGCTGCTTGTCCATCGACTCGCGGCGGATCAACTGGTCGCTGATGCCCTTGAGCGCGTTGACCAGGGTTTGGTTGTAGTGCGCGACGGCGATGTCGTAGCCGGCGCTGGCCTCCCCCAACTGCGAGCGCAGGCGGCCGCCGTCGAAGATCGGCAGGCTGATGGCCGGGCCGGCGGTGTAGTTGAGCTTTTTACCCGTGAGGAAACTCAGCATCCCGCCGCCGGTGGCAACGTAGCCGAGGCTGCCCACCAGGTCGACGTTGGGGTAGAAACCGGCGTGGGCCACATCAATGCCACGGGCCTGGGCCGCCACTTGCCAGCGGCTGGCGACCACGTCCGGGCGCTGGCCGAGCAGTTCGGCCGGCAAGCTCGACGGCAGTTTCAGCGGCGCGGCCAGGGACAAGGTGGGCCGCTGCAACTGCGCGCCCTCCCCCGGCCCTTTGCCCGCCAGCGCGACCAACTGGTTGCGACTCAGGGCGATCTGTTCATCCAGGGCGTCCAGCTGGCGATGGGTTTCCGGCAGCGGCGTCTCAGCCTGGCTGACTTCGAAGTGGGTGCCGATCCCGCCATTCAAACGCTTTTGCGCAAGGTCGAAAATCTGTTGTTGCTGGGCCAGGGTGGCGGCCACGATATCGCGCTGGGCGAAGTGCAACGACAGCTGGATATAGGCGCGCACCACGTTGTTCTGCAATTCGAGCTGCGCCTGGCGCGCTTCGGCGGCGCTCATGTGGGCCATGTCCACGGCGCGCTCGGTGGCATTGCTTTCACGACCCCAAAGATCGAGGGCATAGCTCAAGCCCAGGGACGCGTTGTTGTCCCAGGTGGTGGAATTGTCCAGCGCGCCCGGGCCGTAGAATTGGTCGCTCGGCCAGTTATGGCGCTTGAGCGTGGCATCACCATTGATCTGCAACGACTCGGCCGACTCGGCGATCCCGGCCATGGCCCGGGCTTCACGCACACGTGCAGCGGCCATGGCCATGCTCGGGCTGCCTTGCACGGCGAGGTCGATCCAGTGGTTGAGTTGCGGGTCGCCGTAGGCTTGCCACCATTGCGCGGTGGGCCAGTGGGCGTCCTGGGCGGCGCTTTTGATCGCCTCGTCGGTGGCCAATGAACTGGCGACGAGTGACTGGCCTTGAGGGGCAATTCCTCCGGTTCCGATGCAGCCGCTGATTGCTAACGATAAGGCCCAAACACTGAGAGTCTTCAGCTCTCTGCTGATGCGACGCGGCACTGCTGCGAATTCCTGAGAGGGTGTTGCGGGGAAGGTGGCGCAATTCTAAGGGGCGGGCCGGATGGCGATAAGGTGGGATTCTTGTGAATCTTTGTTACCGTTCAGGCGATAATCCGTTCGTAGGGATCACTGGATCCTGCAACTTCGTGTCACAATTTGCCATCTCCCCTGAGAGCACCTTAATGGACACCTTGCAAAACATGCGCGCCTTCAGTTGTGTGGCCGAAGCCGGCAGCTTCACCGCCGCCGCCGTGCAACTGGATACCACCACGGCCAACGTCTCGCGCGCGGTCTCCAACCTTGAGGCCCATCTGCAAACCCGTTTGCTCAACCGCACCACCCGCCGCATCGCCCTGACCGAGGCCGGCAAGCGCTATTTGCTGCGTTGCGAGCAGATCCTGGCGTATGTCGAGGAAGCGGAAGCCGAAGCCAGCGACGCCCACGCCCGCCCGGCCGGGCAGTTGAAAGTGCACACCATGACCGGCATCGGCCAGCACTTCGTGATCGATGCGATTGCCCGCTACCGCCGCACCCACCCGGACGTGACCTTTGACCTGACCATGGCCAACCGCGTGCCGGACCTGCTGGATGAGGGTTACGACGTGTCCATCGTGCTCGCCAGCGAGTTGCCGGATTCGGGGTTTGTCTCGCAGCGCCTGGGGATAACTTACAGCATCGCCTGTGCCTCGCCGGCCTACGTCAAGGCCAACGGCTGCGCGCAACGGCCGAGTGACCTGCTCAACCACGCGTGCCTGCGCCTGGTCAGCCCGGTGATTCAGCTGGATAAATGGTCGTTCAATGGCCCGGAAGGCCAGGAAAGTGTGGCGATCAACAGCTCACCGTTCCTGGTGAACTCGGCGGATGCGATGAAGACCGCGATCACCAGCGGCATGGGCGTTGGCCTGTTGCCGGTGTATGCGGCGATTGAAGGGCTGCGCAACGGCACCCTGGTGCGGGTGATGCCCAACTACCGCTCCCAGGAACTCAACCTGTACGCCATCTACCCGTCGCGCCAATACCTGGATGCGAAGATCAAGACGTGGGTGGAATACCTGCGCAGTTCCCTGCCGGAAATCATGGCCGCGCATCAGGCGGAACTGGCGGCCTATGAGCTAAGTGGCAGTTTGGGCGGGGTACGACTGAGTAACTGAGGGGGGGCGGCCGCTACACCGGCAGCGTAATGCCAAAGGTGTTGCCGCCGCCCTCGCTGCGCACAAACACATCTCCGCCGTGCATCAACGCGATCGCCTTGACGATCGCCAGTCCCAACCCGTGATTCGCCCCACTATTGCTGCGGGACGCGTCCACCCGATAGAACCGCTCGAACAACCGGGGCAGATGCTCGCTGGCAATCTCATCACCCGGGTTGGTCACCCCGATCGCCACGTGGTCCTCCAGCACTTCGATCTTCACCTCGATCACCTGGCCAGGCGCCGTATGCTGCACCGCATTGCTCAACAGGTTGATCAACGCCCGGCGCAAGTGCGCCTTCTCGATCTGCACCTGGGCATCGCCGGTCACACGCACCTGCACCTGGGCGTCCTCGAGGATAAAGTCCAGGTAATCCAGGGTGGTCGCCACTTCATCCGCCAGCGAACTGGTGATCAGCTTGGTGGCCTTGCTGCCCTGGTCTGCACTGGCCAGGAACAGCATGTCATTGATGATCGAGCGCAGCCGTTCCAGCTCTTCGAGGTTCGATTGCAGCACCTCGAAATAATGCTCGGCCGAACGCCCACGGGTCAGCGCCACCTGGGTCTGGCCGATCAGGTTGGTCAGCGGCGAGCGCAGCTCATGGGCCACATCGGCGTTGAATGACTCCAGGCGCGAATAGGCCTGCTCCACCCGGTCGAGGGTCGAGTTGAAGGAGTTGACGAACTGCTTCAGCTCCGGCGGCAATGGCGACAATTGCAGGCGCCCGGAGAGTTTCGGCGGTGCAAGTTTCTGCGCCTCGTCCGACAGCTTGATCAGCGGCTTGAGACCGATGCGCGCCACCCAGAACCCCAGCAGCGAGGCCAGCAGCACGCCGACAAACGCCAGGCCGATCAGCGCCACCAGCAGTTGATGCTGGGTGGCGCGGAAGTTCTCGGTGTCGACCGCGATCAGGAAACGCAGCGGCGGGCGCTGCTCCTTGGCTGGAAACTGGCTGACCAATACTTTGAACGGGTAGGCATGGCCCGGCAGGCGCAAGTCGCGCTTGCCGGTCGGGCCGGCGGCAAAGGCGCGAATCTGCGCGTCCGGGTTGCCGTATTCGTAGGTCGGGTCGCTGCTCACCACCCAGAAGCGAATGCGCTTGTCTTCCTCTCCCAACAACTTGAGCTTGGCGGTGATCTTCGCCCAATGGTCCGGCGTACCGAAGCGATTGACCGAAGACTCCAGCACGCTGTAGCGCGCATCCAGCTCGGCCCCGGGCAGCAGGCCCAGGCCTTTGTCCACCTGCTGGTACAGCGCGCCGCCGATCAACAGGAAGATCAGCAGCGCCACCAGGGTGAACATGCCGCTCAGGCGCAGGGCGATGGAGTTAGCCGACACTGCGGTTCTCCAGCACGTAACCCATGCCACGGATGGTGTGCAGCAGTTTCTGTTCGAACGGTCCGTCGAGCTTGGCCCGCAGGCGTTTGATCGCCACTTCCACCACGTTGGCGTCGCTGTCGAAATTGATGTCCCAGACCATTTCCGCAATCGAGGTCTTGGACAGGATTTCACCCTGGCGCCGGGCCAATACGCTGAGCAGCGAGAACTCCTTGGCGGTCAGGTCCAGGCGAACGCCGTTGCGACTGGCCTTGCGGCTGATCAGGTCGATCCACAGGTCGGCGATGGTCACCTGCACCGGCTCATGCCCGCCACTGCGACGGGTAAGGGCTTGCAGGCGCGCCACCAGTTCGAGGAACGAGAACGGCTTGCCGAGGTAATCATCCGCGCCTTCGCGCAGGCCGCGAATACGGTCTTCCACGCGCTCGCGGGCGGTGAGCATGATCACCGGCGTCTGCTTGCGCGCCCGCAGCGCGCGCAATACGCCAAAGCCATCCAGGCCGGGCAGCATCACGTCGAGCACGATGACCGCGTAATCGTTCTCCAGGGCCAGGTGCAACCCTTCGACGCCTTCACGGGCGACGTCGACGGTATAGCCTTGCTCCGTCAGGCCGCGGTGCAGGTAGTCGGCGGTTTTTTCTTCGTCTTCAATAATCAGTACACGCATGAGCCTTTTGTTCCAGGACGGGGCCTCAGCCTCAGTGTGTGATTGCCAGCTGGGGAGCTGGTTTGGGTCTGTGGAAAAACTTCTCGAGGTACAAGTATATGACCGGTGTGGTGAACAGCGTCAGCGCCTGGCTCACCAGCAACCCGCCCACCACCGCGATACCCAGCGGCTGGCGCATTTCCGCGCCGGGGCCGGAGCCCAGCATCAGCGGCACCGCACCCAGCAGGGCGGCCAGGGTGGTCATGATGATCGGCCGGAACCGCGTGACACACGCCTCATAAATCGCTTCCTCGGGCGGCAGGCCGCGTACGCGCTGGGCGTCCAGGGCGAAGTCGATCATCAGGATACCGTTCTTCTTCACGATCCCGATCAGCAGCACCAGGCCGATCAACGCCATGATCGAAAAGTCCTGGCCCATCAGTGACAACATGATCAGCGCCCCCAACCCCGCCGATGGCAAGGTGGAGATGATCGTCAGCGGGTGCACGAAGCTCTCGTACAGCACACCCAGGATAATGTAGACCGCCACCAGTGCCGCGAGGATCAGCCAGGGCTGGCTGGCCAACGAACTCTGGAACGCCTGGGCCGCGCCCTGGAAGTTGCCGATGATGGTAGTCGGCATGCCGATTTCATTCTTCGCCTGGTTGAGCAGGATCACCGCATCGCCCAACGCGACGCCGGGTGCCAGGTTGAACGACAGGTTGGCCGCCGGGAACATGCCGTCATGGCTGATGGACAAGGGCCCGACGGTGGGCGGGTCGACCTTGGCCACCGCCGACAGCGGTACCATCTCGTTGGTCAGCGGCGAGCGCAGGTAGAAGTAGTTCAGGCTTTCGGCCTTGCCGCGTTGCTGGGTGTCCAGTTCCAGTACCACCTGGTACTGGTTGATCTCGGTCTGGAATTCGTTGATCTGGCGCTGGCCGAAGGCGTCGTACAGTGCCTGGTCCACATCGGTGGCGGTGAGGCCAAACCGCGCGGCGGCCTGACGGTCGATGCTGATGTGGGTGATACTGCCGCCCAGCTGCAAGTCGTTGGACAGGTCGCGGAACGCCGGGTTGGCCCGCAGTTTTTCGGTGAGGCGCTGGGTCCAGGTATTCAGGGTCGGGCCATCATTGCTCTTGAGCACGTACTGGTACTGGGCGCGGCTGGGGCCGGAGCTTAAGTTGATGTCCTGGCCGGCCCGCAGGTACAGGACGATGCCCGGCACTTTCGCCAGTTTCGGGCGGATCCGGTCGATAAACTGGCTGGCCGACACGTCGCGATCCCCGCGATCTTTCAAGGCAATCCAGAACCGGCCGTTGGCGATGGTCTGGTTGCTGCCGGTCACGCCCACCGAATGGGAGAACGCTTCCACCGCCGGGTCATCCTTGACGATCTCGGCGATTGCCTTGTGCTTGGCGACCATGTCCGGGAACGACACGTCGGCCGCCGCTTCGCTGGTGCCGAGGACGAAGCCGGTGTCTTGTACCGGAAAGAAACCCTTGGGGATAAACACGTAGCCGACCACGGCCAGGGCCAGGGTCACCATGAAGATCGCGGCCATGGTGCGTTGATGGGCCAGGGCGCGGCGCAGATTGCGCGCATAGCCGGCCAGCAGGCGTTCGCTGAAACCGGGTTTGTCGTGGGCATGATGGGTTGGTGCGCGCATGAACAATGCGGCCAGGGTCGGCGCCAGGGTCAGCGAGACCACCACCGAAATCAGGATGGTCGAGGTGGCTGTCAGTGCAAACTCCTTGAACAACCGCCCCACGACACCGCCCATGAACAGCAGCGGGATAAACGCCGCCACCAGCGAGAAGCTGATGGAGACCACGGTAAAACCGATTTCACCCGCGCCCTTGATCGCGGCTTCGCGCTTGTCGAGGCCCGCTTCCAGGTGGCGGTGAATGTTCTCCACCACCACGATCGCATCGTCCACCACAAACCCCACGGCGATCACGATCGCCACCAGGGTCAGGTTGTTCAGGCTGAAGCCCATCAGGTACATCAGGGCAAAACTGGCCACCAGCGACACGCCGAGCACGCTGGACACGATCAACGTGGCCGACAGCTGGCGCAGGAACAGCGCCATCACCGCCACCACCAGCAGGATGGCGATCAGCAGGGTCACTTCCACTTCATGCAGGGACGCGCGGATGGTCTTGGTGCGGTCGGTCAACACGCTGACCTGCACCGAGGCCGGCAGCATGGCTTGCAGGCGCGGCAGTTCGGCTTGAATGCGGTCCACGGTCTCGACGATATTCGCGCCGGGCTGGCGGGAGATCACCAGGTTGACGCCTGGGGTGTCGCCGGACCAGGCCTGCACGTAGGCGTTTTCCGAGCCGTTGATGACTTTGGCGATATCCCGCAGCTGTACAGGTGCCCCGTCCTTGTAGGACACGATCAGTTGGGCGTAATCCTCGGGGTGGAACAACTGGTCGTTGGTCGAGAGGGTCGACACGCTGTTCTCGCCGTAGATCGCGCCCTTGGCCAGGTTCAGGCTCGATTGCTGGATCGCCAGGCGCACGTCCGCCAGGGTCAGGCCGATGGCCGCGAGTTTATCGGCCGACGCCTGCACCCGGATGGCCGGGCGTTGCTGGCCGGTAATGTTGATCTGGCCGACCCCGTCGATCTGGCTGATCTGCCGGGCCAGCAGGGTTTCCACGTAGTCGCTCAGCTCGGTGCTGGGCATGCTGTCGGAACTGACGCTGAGGATCAGCACCGGGCTGTCCGCCGGGTTGACTTTCTTCCAGGTCGGCAGGCTCGGCATGTCGCTGGGCAGTTTGCCGGACGCGGTGTTGATCGCCGCCTGCACTTCCTGGGCGGCGGTGTCGATGCTCTTGGTGAGAGTGAATTGCAGGGTCAGCAGGCTGGAGCCCAAGGCGCTGCTGGAGGTCATCTGGGTCATGCCGGGGATGGCGCTGAATTGCACCTCCAGCGGCGTTGCCACGGATGAGGCCATGGTGTCCGGGCTGGCGCCAGGCAGCGTGGCGCTGACCTGGATCGTCGGAAATTCCGCTTCCGGCAGTGGGGCGATGGCTAGGCGTGGGAAAGCGATCATCCCGAGCAATACCAAAGCGAAGGTCAGCAGCAAGGTGGCGACCGGGTGGTCGACGCACCAGGCCGACGGCGAACGACTGCCGCTCATGGCTGCACCTTGGCATCAACGGTCTGGATCACCTGCGGCGGCTCCTTGAGCACATCGACCTGGGCGCCCGCCTTGAGCCGGGACTGGCCGTCGCTGACCAGCACATCGCCGGCCTGCACACCCTGGAGGATGTTCATGTCGCTGTTCTGGTACAGCACCTGCACCGGCACCACCTCAACCTTGTCACCCTTGAGCCGGTACACGAAGTGCGAATCCAGGCCGCGTTGCACCACGGTAGGCGGCACCACCAGGGCATTCTTGTGCAGGGCGGTCTGGATGCGGATCGTCACCAACTGCCCCGGCCAGAGTTTCTGTGCGCCGTTGCTGAACTCGGCCTTGGCGCGGATGGTGCCGGTGGTGCCGCTGATCTGGTTGTCGATCAGGCTCAGGCGGCCCTCCCCCAGCAGGTCGCCGGTCTGGCCGTCGGTGTCGGCGCCCATGTAGGCGTTGACGTCGGCGGGCAGTTGCGCGGCGATCAGGCCTTGCAGGGTCGGCAGCATCTGTTGCGGCAGGGAGAACTCGACGGCAATGGGGTCGATCTGGGTCACGGAGAACAGGCCCTGGGTGTCGCTCATGCGCAGGAAGTTGCCTTCATCCACTGTGCGAATCCCGACGCGACCGGTAACCGGCGAGCGAATCTGGGTGTACGAAAGCTGCACCTGGGCCGAATCAATCGCGGCCTGGTTGCCTTGGGCCGTGGCCTTGAGCTGGTTGACCAGGGCTTGTTGCTGGTCATAGGTCTGCTTGGACACGCCGTCGTCGATGCTCAGTTCCTTGTAGCGCTTGAGGTTGACCAGCGCGACTTGCAGTTGCGCCTGGCTTTCCCCGAGTTGCGCCTTGGCCTGGTCCAGGCTGGCGCGGATCGAGCGGTCATCAATGGTCGCCAGCAGGTCGCCGGCCTTCACCAGTTGACCTTCCTTGACCAGCAATTTGGTAAGGATGCCGTCGATCTGCGGGCGAATCACCACACTGTGCAACGACAGCACCGAGCCGATGCCGCTGACAAACCGCGGGATGTCCTGCTGTTTGACGCTGATCACCCGCACCGGGATCGCCGACGATGCGGTCAGTTTGGTCTTGGCCGGGCGGGTCACCACCCAGGCAACCACGGCCAGTACCACAAGGACGCCCACGATCAAGGCAGGTTTTCGTTGAATGTGCATGGGGTGAGGCGCCAGGGCAAAGGATCGGAAGAATGAAGGCTCTTTATAGCCCGCCAACCGGGTCAGCAAAGTGACTGCTAACTGACAGCGCCGTCAGTAAAGTCCGACCATTCGTACGAGCAGTGGTTAAAGATCCGAGGCGCGCAGGTATACTGCGCGGCGGTGTGGCCTGCAAGTCGGGCCCGCGTCATTTTCAGTACTCCCCGGAGCTTCCATGAATTCCCCGACACAACCCGCTGTTGAAGCGGTCGACATCGACCAACAGGCCAACCCTGACAGCGTCGAAGGCGAAACCAAGGCCGAGATCCCGGCGTTCAAGTTTCCGTTCAAGCCGGGCGAACTGGCCGGGGCGAAAAACGCCAGCCAGCCGTGGTACAAAAACGGCGCCAAGAACGGCCACACCAAGAGCCCGGGCATGGCGCCTCCCGGCACCCGTCGCTCGATGGGCAAGCGCTGACCGGTAATAAATCCTCCGTAATGGAGATTTATGCCTACAACAGTTACTGACGTTTCGCCTTGTAGGCCTGCGGCCAATTCTTGAAAGCTTGCATGACACCCGCTTGCCCCGACTCTTTCGCTCGGGGCTGGACGTGGTAAAGCTGGTTTTCTGGAAAAGGACGTCCCCTGTGGTTCTGATACGCACCTGTGTCGTGCTGTTGTTGTCGCTGATGGCCAGCGTTTTCTCCACCACTGCGGCCAGCGGTCAACCACGGCATGAAATTCGTTTCGCCGTTGCTGCGCAATTTCCACCCTTCCAAAGCCGCAATCAACATGGCCAGCTTGCAGGGCTGAACATCGAGCTGGGCAATGCCTTATGCATACAGCTCAATGTGCGGTGTACCTGGGTCGACCAGGTCCTTGTGGAAAACTTCCCCGCCCTTGAAGCCAGGCAATTCGACGCGATCATGGGCATGGCCCCTACACTGAAACGGCGCCAGCGGGTGAATTTCACCGATAACCTTTATCCGATCACCACGCGCCTGGTGGCCCGCAAGACATCGGGGTTGAAGCCGACCCCACGGTCACTGAAGGGCAAGCGCGTGGGCGTTCTGGTGGGCAGCAACCGCGAAGCCTTCGCCCTGTCGAAGTGGGCGCCCAAGGGGGTCATCGTCAAGGCATTCTGGCGCAATGACGAGTTGATCCGCAGCCTGCTGGCAGGCGACATCGATGCAACATTGCAAGGCACCGTGGAAATCCGTGAGGCGCTGCTCGACACCGCTGATGGTCAGGTTTTCGACTTCCTCGGCCCTCACGTCTCCACCGAACTGCTGGGTAACGGCGTGGCGATCGCACTGCGCAAGCCCGACACCGCCTTGCGCAGCGCCCTCAATCACGCCCTCGAGCAACTGAAGCAGAGCGGCGAATACCAACGCATCATCGAGCCCTACCGCCTGGACGCGCCGCTCTCCAGACCGTAATGGCCAATTAATTGCGCGGAACATGAGCTGGATCAGTATTTGCCCAACCGGTGCGCTTAGAGTCGACGCCCTGCCGACTCCTCCAACAATCACGAGCGCGCTTTTTCATGAAGATCAATCTGCCGGTCACCGGTCGAAATGTGGATTTTGCCCCCGACGCCAATATCCTCTCGACCACCGACCTGACCAGCGCAATTACCTACGCCAACCAGGACTTCATCGATATCAGCGGCTACACCCGCGAGGAGTTGCTGGGCACGCCGCACAACCTGCTGCGTCACCCGGACATGCCGGCCGCGGCGTTTGCGCACATGTGGCAGGTATTGAAAAGCGGTCGCTCGTGGATGGGTATGGTGAAAAATCGCTGCAAGAACGGCGATCACTATTGGGTCAGTGCCTATGCCACGCCGGTCACCCGGGACGGCGTGACGGTGGAGTATCAATCGGTGCGCACCAAGCCCGATGCACGGCGGGTGCATCGGGCCGAACGGGCCTATGCCCGCCTGCGTGCCGGCACTCGTCGAGCACGGCCCGTGGTGGGCATGACCTTCAAGCTGTCGGCATGGGTCCTGGGGGCTTGCGCCGCAACCTGGGCACTGGGCCTTGGGCTGGCGACTTTTCCGCTGACCTGGCAACTGCTGGCGGGAACGGCGGCCTGCGCCGTGGGGGTAGCGGGTGTGCATGGCTTGTTACGGCCCCTGGCACAGTTGAACCAGCGGGCACGGCTGATTGCCGATAACCCGCTGAGCCAGGCGATCTACACCGGGCGCAAGGACGAGTTCGGGCGTATCGAGTTTGCCATGCAGATGCTGGAGGCCCAGGTGGGCGCAGTGGTCGGCCGGATTGGCGATGCGTCGCAACGTCTGTCCGGCCATGCCGCGGCGCTGGTGCAACAACTGGACAGCAGCCACACCAGCAGCCTCGGCCAACAGACCCAGACGGATCAGGTCGCCGCCGCGATCAATCAAATGGCCGCCAGCGTGGCGCAAGTCGCCGAGCACGCGTTGCAGGCGTCCAGGGCCGCAGACCAGGCCGGCAGCGAAACCCGCGAGGGCCATCAACGAGTGGATGAAAGCCGCGACGCGGTGCTGCGTTTGTCCGAGGAACTGGCGCGGGCCACCGCAGTGATCCATCAATTGGAAAGCCACAGCGGCGATATTTCCGGGGTACTGGAAGTGATCCGGGCGATTGCCGAACAGACCAACCTGCTGGCGCTGAATGCCGCCATCGAAGCGGCGCGGGCCGGGGAGCAAGGACGCGGGTTTGCCGTGGTGGCCGATGAGGTACGAGGCCTGGCCCAGCGTACGCAGGATTCGACCAATGAGATCCAGCGCATGATCAGCACCCTGCAAGGCGGCGCCCGGGATGCGGTGCAGGCGATGGCGCAAAGCAGCCAGCATGTCGAGGCCAGCGTCGATCAGGCCCAGCGCGCCGCTGCCGCACTGGATGGGATCAGCCAGCGAGTGACCCGAATTACCGCCATGAGCCAGCAGATTGCGGCGGCGGTGGAAGAACAGAGTGCGGTGAGCGAAGACATCAATCGCAACATCATCGGCATTCGCAATGCCGGGGAAGTGACGGTCAGCGCTGGCCAGCAGAGCCAGCTCAGCTCAGGGGACGTGGCGGGGCTGGCGGATGACTTGCGGCGGTTGGCGGAGGAATTCTGGGGCAAGCGCCGCTAGCGCTTAAGCCGCCCGCAATGAAATGAAGGCGTAGTTGGCCGGCACCTCGGTGGCAATCCGGGCGCCGGCATCCAGCAGTTGCTCGGCAATGTCCATCCCGGACACATGAAACACCCACTCATTGGCCTGCACGACTTCTTGCGTCGCCAACTCGATCGCCTGGGCAAACAGGCCCATGTCGGGCAAGTACGCGGTAAACCCATCGCCCTTGAGCGCCGTGGTATGGATGCCCAGCAACCCGCACACGGCTTCCTTGGTCTGGATATCATCGCGGTCAGCCTGGCGTGAGCGGCGGATCAACTCGGCCAGCTCCTTGTCCATCAACTCGCCCCCCACGATCAGCGCCGGCCCCTGCTCCCAGGATTCCGGCGGGCAGTCCTTGGCTGCCGGGCTCAACGGGATGTGCGGATTGATCTCCATCGGGTAGATGCGGCACACCAACGGCCGCCGCTCGTAAATGCGGCAACGGTCGTCTTCGTCAAGATTCCGGCAGCGCCCGGCGTTATAGGCGGCAAAGGTGATTGCCACATACGCCTCGGTATTGCCGCTGGGCACGATGGCGGAACGGCGTTGTGCGTGGTCACGTTGCAACTCGGGCAGCCCCAGGCCACTGCCCAGGAAACCTTCCACCAGCACGATGACATTACCGCCGTCAGCCGCCCAGCTGCGGGCTTCTTCGAGGGTCAAGGGCACATGGTGGTCGGTGCAGCATTTGCCGCAACCGACGCAGGAGAAATGGGTATTCATGGAGGATCTGTCACCAGGCAAGGTCAGAAGGCACTCATGAACGGTGGCGGGTTTTTGCCTCTGTTCACCGTTCTGCCTCTGTGCAAAGCAAGTTATGCGCCAGCGCCGTCAGTCCTCGGGGACAAGGTCGCGAAGCACAAACACCATGCCCACACGTTCATACAGCCGCCGTGCCCGCAAGTTGGACTCCAGCACCTTGAGGTCGACAAACGCTTCGCCGCGTTGCTTGAACACCTGGAAGGTGTGCAGCAATAACGCACGGCCCAACCCCATGCCCTGGGCACAGGGGTGAATGGCCAGGTTCTTGATGTAGGCGCTGGTCCAGCATTGGGACACACCCAGGATGCCGCTGGCGTTACTCGCCACCAGGCACAGTTTTGGGTCGAACTCGGCATCGGTAACGAACTGCTGGCGCCAGTGCTCAAGGGAGCCGACCCGTCCGCCGCCTTGTTCCTGGGCCAGGCTCAATACCGCGTGGATCGCCGGGGCCATGGCTTCGCGGTAATGATCCAGCTGGATATCCGCCGGCCATTGCGGGGCGGGCAGGCTGCCGGTGAGGTCGCGGCGCAGCAGCTGGAAATATTCACCCACCGGTCACAGGCCCTGTTGCGCCACGGTCTGGGCGGCTACCACCAGGCACTTGGTCAGTTCCGGCGAAGAAAACTTGGTGAGTACCGCATTGGCGCCGGCCAGGCGGGCTTTTTCGCTGTTCATCGCACTGTCCAGGGAGGTGTGCAGCAGCACGTAGAGGTCCTGGAAGTCCGGGGTTTCCCGCAGGGTACGGGTGAAGGCGTAGCCGTCCATTTCGGACATTTCGATGTCCGAGACCACCACGTTGATTTGCTCGACGGTGCCTTGCAGCTCCAGCAAACGGTCAATGGCTTCCTTGGCACTGCGGGCGGTGTGGCAGGTGAGGCCGAGGTTGCGCAGGGTGTGCACCGACTGCTGCAGCGCTACCTGGCTGTCGTCCACCACCAGGATTCGGGCGTTGCCCAGCACTTCGGCCTCTTCCATCGTCAGGTCGGTGGGCGCCGCTTCGATCTGCGCCGGGGCGATGCCGTGGATGACTTTCTCGATGTCCAGCACTTGCACCAGGGCGCCTTCGACCTGGGTCACACCGGTGATAAACGAACGCGTACCGCCGGAACCAAACGGCGGCGGGCGAATGTCGGTGGTCAGGCAGTGCACGATCTTGCTCACCGCCTGCACATGCAGGCCCTGCTTGGAACGGCTTACATCGGTGACGATCAGGCAGCCGCCGTCCGGGTCTTGCAGGGGCATTTCCCCCAGGGCGCGGCTCAGGTCGATCACCGACAACGCGGTGCCGCGCAAGGTGGCGATGCCTTTGACGTGGGGGTGCGACTCCGGCAGCTTGGTCAGCGGTGGGCAGGGAATGATTTCACTGACTTTCAGCAGGTTGATCGCCATCAGCTTGCCGCTGCGCAAGGTAAAGAGCAGAAGCGAGAGTGAATCTGCGCGGGCTTTGGTGGTGGACATAAAAACCTTCTGTGGATCAGGGATGACGATCTATAGACCGTTATCGACTTGCACGCGAAAAACTGTAGGAGCGAGCTTGCTCGCGAAAAACCTGAGGGCGCTGTGTTTATCCAGGCTGCCCGCGTAATCGTTGACGCGTTTCGCGAGCAAACTCGCTCCTACCTACAACAAGCAGTCGTCAGCCCTTCCACACCTGCGGGTTTACCAGATCCTGCGGACGCTCGCCCAGCAAGGCGCTGCGCAGGTTTTCCAGGGCGCGGTTGGCCATGGCTTCGCGGGTCTCGTTGGTGGCCGAGCCGATGTGCGGCAGGGTCACCGCATTGCTCAGCTGGAACAGCGGCGACTCAGACAGCGGCTCCTGCTCGTACACATCCAGGCCGGCACCACGGATGGTCTGGTTTTGCAGGGCCTGGATCAGCGCCGGCTCATCCACCACCGGGCCACGGGAGATGTTCACCAGGATCGCACTGGACTTCATCAGGCCCAGCTCGCGATGGCTGATCAGGTGGCGGGTTTTCTCGCTCAGTGGCACCACCAGGCAGACGAAATCGGCTTCGGCCAGCAACTGGTCGAGGCTGCGAAACTGCGCGCCGAGTTCCTGTTCCAGTTCGGTCTTGCGGCTGTTGCCGCTGTACAGAATCGGCATATTGAAACCCAGGCGACCCCGACGGGCGACGGCCGCGCCGATATTGCCCATGCCGACGATGCCCAGGGTCTTGCCGTGTACATCACAGCCAAACAGCGGCGCGCCGACGCTGGCTTTCCACTGGCCGGCCTTGGTCCAGGCGTCCAGTTCGGCGACGCGGCGGGCGCTGCTCATCAGCAGGGCGAAGGCCAGGTCGGCGGTGCTTTCGGTGAGCACATCCGGGGTGTTGGTGAGCATGATCCCGCGCTCATTGAAGTACGCCAGGTCGTAGTTGTCGTAGCCCACCGACACGCTGGAAACCACTTCCAGTTTGCTTGCACCTTCCAGTTGCGCGCGGCCCAGTTTGCGGCCTACGCCGATCAGGCCGTGGGCATGGGGCAAGGCTTCGTTGAACTGGGCGTTGATGTCGCCCTGCTTGGGGTTGGGGGCGATGACATCGAAATCCTGTTGCAGGCGTTCGATCATTTCCGGGGTGACGCGGCTGAAGGCGAGGACGGTCTTTTTCATGGAAGGCGGGCTCATCGACTACGTGGGAATGGCAAGCACGCTAACATTCTTGGGTAGGGCTTGTCAGGCCGCCCCTCACACCCCACTGCCAGACTGTTGCGATTTGGGCAACAGTCATTATCTTGTTACACTCTGTATCGCACCGCTCACCTGCGCTAATTTGTCGCATCGATGAGCGCAGCGGTTAAGACCGACCCGCTCTCCCCCGATTTCCCTCGACTTATTTCCAGGGCTCTACACTGGGAATCTGTCTTAAAGCCGCTGAGTTCAGCGGCTTTTTTTTGCGCTGAAAAAAGGCCAGGAACCCCAACAACAC
Source organism: Pseudomonas sp. D4002 (assembly GCF_013385665.1). Lineage (NCBI taxonomy): Bacteria > Pseudomonadati > Pseudomonadota > Gammaproteobacteria > Pseudomonadales > Pseudomonadaceae > Pseudomonas > Pseudomonas sp. D4002. The sequence goes on along the minus strand of NZ_JACAPN010000015.1, from coordinate 245,065 downwards.
TGGCCGGTTTCGATTGACCCAAAGGAGCTCCACCGGTGAAAACCTCGCTGACGTTCACCCCGTTATTCCTCGCGATTGCTGCAACGATCGTTCCCCTTGCCCACGCGGCAGACACCCCGGCCACCGACGGCTTCGTCGAAGGTTCCAGCTTCAAGATCAACACCCGCAACTACTACATGAACCGCGACCGTCGCGACATTCACACCGATGACAGCAAGGAATGGGGCCAGGGCTTCATCGGCATCTTCGAATCCGGCTACACCCCCGGCATCGTCGGCTTCGGCCTGGACGCCAACGCCATGCTCGGCCTCAAGCTCGACGGCGGTGGCGGCACCGACGGCTCGAGCATCCTGCCGGTAAGCTCCGGCAACGGCAAAGCGCCCGGCTCGTTCTCCACCGCCGGCGCCACCCTGAAAATGCGCGCCTTCGACACCGAACTGAAAGCCGGCGACCTGTTCCTCAACAACCCGGTGATTGCCGGCGGCATGACCCGCATGCTGCCCCAGACCTTCCGCGGCGTGAGCCTGACCAACCACAGCCTGGACGGCTGGATGTTCGAGGGCGGCCAGGCCAGCTTCACCAAACTCTACAACCAGAGCGGCCGTCGCCGCATCGGCACCAGCTACGGCGCATTGCCCAATGGCGAAGACAGCCGCCACCTGGACTGGGCCGGCGTGTCCTTCAGCGGCGTGCCGGGGCTGACCAGCAACCTGTACGCGTCCGAACTCAAGGACATCTGGAACCAGTACTACTACGACCTGGACTACACCTGGCAGTTGAACGAGCTGGTCAGCCTGAACCCGGGCCTGCACTACTACCACACCCAGGAGACCGGCAAAGCCTTGCTGGGCAACATCGACAACAACACCTACAGCCTGCATTTCACCGTGGGCGTGGGCAATCACAGCGTTACCGCCGCCTACCAGCGGGTCAACGGCAACACGCCGTTCGACTACATCAGCCAGGGCGACAGCATCTACCTGGACAACTCCCAGCAATACTCCGACTTCAACGGCCCCAACGAGCGCTCGTGGAAGCTCAAGTACGCCTATGACTTCGTCGGGCTGGGCCTGCCGGGCCTGACCTCGGCGGTGTCGTATATCAGCGGCAAGACCGACCTGACCACGGTCGATCCGGACAGCCGTGGTTACTCATCCTGGTACAGTGCCGACGGCAAGAACGCCAAGCACTGGGAACGGGACATCGACCTCAAGTACGTGGTGCAAGGCGGCAAGGCCAAGGACCTGGCCGTGCGCCTGCAATGGGCGACCAATCGCGGCGGCAATGGCTACGCGGCAGTGGACCGGGACGTGGATGAGTACCGCGTGATCGTCGACTATCCGATTGACGTTTTTTAACCTTCAGGCTTTCTTTTAGCGGCGACGACTTATTTTTCACAGCATGGAACTAAACTGCCAGCATCTTGAGTGCCGAAGCCAGTCCCATGAGTCAACGCCGCGCCTTCACCCTGCCTGCACGCCCGGAGCTTTTGCTGATTCTGGGCAGTGGCCTTACTGTCGTGCTGATCGTGGTCATCGTTGCCGTACTGCTGATCCGCGAACACGCCAGCGCCTTGCAGGCAGCCAAGCGCTCCACCAGCAATATCACCCAACTGATCAATGCCGATGTGCTGCGCAACGTCGAGCTCTACGACCTGGCGCTGAACGGCCTGATCACCGCAACCACTCGCGATGACCTGCCCCAGGTTTCCGCCGAAGTCCTGCATATGGTGCAGTTCGACCAGTCCACGGCCGCCCCTTTCAAAGGCGAAGTCCTGCTGCTGGACAAAACCGGCGCGGTCACCGCCGACTCTTCCACGCTGACACCCACACCCCGCAACTTCGCCAATCGCGATTATTTCCAGGTGCACCAGCAAAACCCCGATGCCGGGCTGTTCATCAGCCGTCCCTTCAGGATTCGTTGCGACTGCGATCAAGTCTGGCGCATCGCCTTCAGCCGCCGGGTGCCCGGACCCAATGGCGAGTTTACCGGTGTGGCGGTGGCAACCATGCGCCTGGCGTATTTCGACCAGTTGTTCAACAGCCTGACCATCGGCAGCGGCAGCAGCATCAACCTGCTGAATAACGACGGCATCCTGTTGGCCCAGCAGCCGCTGCTCGAAAGAGACATGATCAACAAGGACCTGAGCGCGCGGCCCAACTTCAAGCGAATGCTGCGCGAAGGCAGCGGCAGTTTCAGCGCCATCTCCGCCATCAGTGGCGCGCAACGGCTGTACACCTTCACCAGCGTCGGCGCGCTGCCGCTGATTGTGGTGGTAGCGTTGTCGAGCGATGACGTGTTTGCCGCCTGGAAGCGCGCCGCCCTGCTGATCAGTGGCGCCACCGGCGTGCTGTGTGTGGGGCTGTTGTGGCTGACCTGGATGCTGCGCCTGGAACTGCGCCGCCGCTATCGCGCCGAGAAGGTGTTGTCGGAACTGGCGGCCACCGACGGCCTCACCGGCCTGGCCAACCGCCGCACCCTCGACCAGCGCCTGCGCCTGGAATGGGAGCGCGCGCAACGCTCAGGCGAGCCACTGGCCTTGCTGATGATTGATGTCGACCACTTCAAGGCCTTCAACGACCGCCATGGTCACCAGGGTGGCGATGAGGCCTTGCGCAACGTGGCCCGGGTCATCGGCAGCAATATTCGTCGCCCCGCCGACCTGGCTGCGCGCTACGGCGGCGAAGAGTTCGCGGTGATCCTGCCGGATACCGACGGCGAGGGTGCGAGCACCATCGCCGAACATATCCGCAGTGCGGTGGAGCACTTGCCACCGGCGGACGGCGACGCGCTGTCGGTCACCGTCAGCGTCGGGCTCAGTACGTGGGACAAACGCAGCCGTGGCTCGCTGGAAGAGCTGCTGCTGAGTGCCGATCGGGCGCTGTATGACGCCAAGCATTCCGGGCGCAACCGCATCGTTCACAGCCAGGCCACATAAGCCGTTATCAGCAACTACGCTAAGGGCATCCTCGAAGCAGAAGTACGCCCGATGAGCCCAGGCACTACCCGCCCGCCCCGCCCCACCCACCGTCCGGAGCTGCTGCTGATCATCGGCAGTTGCGTCACGGTGCTGCTGATCATGCTGGTGGTCGCGGTGCTGCTGATTCGCGAACACGCCAACACGTTGCAGGCGGCCCAGCGCACGGCCAATAACATCACCCAACTGATCGACGCCGACGTGCTGCGCAACGTCGAGCTGTACGACTTGTCGATCAAAGGCCTGATCGCCGCCACCGAACGCACTGATTTGGCTGGGGTATCGGCCGGCATCCGTCACCTGGTGCTGTTCGACCGTTCGGAAGCGGCGCCCTACAAAGGCGACATCCTGTTGCTGGACAAGGATGGCAACGTGATCGCCGACTCAGCCCTGCAGACGCCCAAATCCGCCAACTTCGCCGACCGCGACTACTTCCAGGCCCATCGGCAGAATCCCGACCTGGGGCTGTTCATCAGCCGGCCCTTCATGGCGCGCTGCGTGTGTGATGACCAATGGCGTATCGCTTTCAGCCGCCGGGTTTCCGGGCCGGATGGGCGATTCCTCGGCGTGGCCGTGGCCACCATGCGCCTGTCGTACTTTCAGCAACTGTTCCGCAGCCTGAATATCGGCAGCGACAGCACCATCAACCTGATCAACCGGCAAGGCATCCTACTGGCCCAGCAGCCGCTGCTGGAACGGGACATGATCGACAAGGACCTCAGCCAGCGGCCCAACGTCGCGCGCATATTGCACGAGCGCGACGGCAACTTTCGCGGCACCTCCAGTGTGGATGAGGAGCACCGCCTGTATACCTTCTCAACGGTGGGCGATCTACCGCTGATCGTCGTCGTAGGGCTGTCCACGAATGACATATTCGCCCCCTGGAAGCGCGCAGCACTGGTGATCAGCGGCGCTACCGGGATTTTGTGCATCGGCCTTTTGTGGCTGACCTGGATGCTCTGCATGGAACTGCGCAGGCGCCACCGTGCCGAACAGGTGCTGTCAGAACTGGCAGCCACCGACGCGCTCACCGGCCTGGCCAACCGCCGCACCCTGGACCAGCGCCTGCGCCTGGAATGGGACCGCGCCCAGCGTTCGGCCGAGCCGTTGACGGTGCTGATGATTGACGTGGACCACTTCAAGGCGTTCAACGACCGACATGGCCATCAAGGTGGCGACGAGGCACTGCGCACGGTGGCGCAGGTGATCGAGGGCAATATCCGCCGCCCGGCCGACCTCGCGGCCCGCTATGGGGGTGAGGAGTTTGCAGTGGTGCTGCCGCATACCGACAGCCAGGGTGCGCGCGTGATTGCTGAACATATCCGCAGCAGTGTCGAACACCTGCCGCGAGTGGGCGGGGATACGGTGCCGATTACCGTCAGCATCGGCCTCAGTACCTGGACCAAAAACAGCCGCACCACGCTGGAGGAATTACTGCTCAACGCCGACCAGGCGCTGTATGAGGCCAAGCATACCGGGCGTAATCGCGTTGTTGATGCCGGCGCTTTAAAGCCGTGACGCGAAGCGTCACAGGAGGCGTTACCACGCAGAGCGTGGGAACGATCAAAAAAAAGGCCACCCGAAGGCGGCCTTTAAAAACAAAAGGAAAGAGAGTTGTTACTTACACCGCCGCGACGGGACGCATGTAAGAGATCGGTGCGGTGCTGGCATCTTCGAAGGTCACGACTTCCCAGGCATCTGTCTGTGCAATCAGCTTGCGCAGCAGTTGGTTGTTCAGGGCGTGGCCAGACTTGAAGCCTTTGAACTCGCCTATCAGGCTATTGCCCAGCAGGTAGAGGTCACCGATTGCATCGAGGATCTTGTGCTTCACGAATTCGTCTTCATAGCGAAGGCCGTCTTCGTTCAGTACACCATCCGCGTCGACCACAATGGCGTTTTCAACGCTGCCGCCGAGTGCGAGGTTGTGCTTGCGCAGGTACTCGATGTCACTCATGAAACCAAAGGTACGGGCGCGGCTGACTTCTTTTACGAACGAAGTGCTGGAAAAATCCACGCTTGCACTTTGGGTGCGGTCACGGAATACCGGGTGATCGAAATCGATCTCAAAGCTCACTTTAAAGCCTTCGAACGGGACGAAGGTGGCGCGCTTGTCGCCGTCTTCTACTGTCACTTCCCGCAGAATGCGAATGAACTTCTTGGCTGCGTCCTGTTCTTCCAGGCCGGCAGATTGAATCAAGAATACGAAGGGTCCGGCGCTGCCATCCATGATCGGGACTTCGGACGCGGAGAGCTCGACGTAGGCGTTATCGATGCCCAGACCGGCCATGGCCGAGAGCAAGTGCTCCACCGTGTCCACTTTGACGTCACCGTTGACCAACGTGGTCGACATCGTGGTTTCGCCAACATTTTCCGCGCGAGCAGGTATCTGCACCACAGGGTCCAGGTCGGCACGAACAAACACGATGCCGGTGTCGACAGGTGCGGGCTTGAGGGTCAGGTATACCTTCTCCCCGGAGTGCAGACCTACACCTGTGGCACGGATAATATTCTTCAGGGTGCGTTGTTTAATCATGGCTTGGACCGCTTCAGCGCAAATTGCGAACTGGTATCAACAAAGGCTGGCGATAATAGCAGACCAGACCTTTGCTGAACACCAATCACCTTCATAGCCCTGATACATTCCATTAATCGGCCTGACGACGCAGGAAAGCCGGGATGTCCAGGTAGTCCAGGTCATCTTGCGGATTCGGGCTGCGGGATGCAGCAGCACCGGCCTGAGCCTGGTTGCGCATCACGGTCGGACGATCCAGGTCACGATAGTTCACAGACGGCAGTTCCTGGCGCGACGGCGCTGGAGCGGCAGCTTGCTGGCTGGCGTGGCTGGTATGGACGGTGTTGTCGATGACCTTTACAGGCTTCTCGATTTTCGCACCCAGGCCGGTCGCAACAACGGTCACGTGCAGTTCGTCGCGCATGTCCGGATCGATAACGGTACCGACCTTGACCATGGCGTGCTCGGAAGCGAAGGCTTCGATGATGCTACCCACGTCGGAGTACTCACCCAGGGACAGGTCAGGACCGGCGGTGATGTTCACCAGGATGCCGCGTGCGCCTTGCAGGTTCACGTCTTCCAGCAACGGGTTGCGGATGGCCGCTTCGGTAGCTTCACGTGCACGGTTCGGACCGCTGGCGCAGCCAGTGCCCATCATCGCCATGCCCATTTCGCTCATCACGGTACGTACGTCGGCAAAGTCGACGTTGATCATGCCCGGACGCTTGATGATGTCGGAGATACCGCGAACGGCACCGGCCAGTACATCGTCAGCCTTGGCAAACGCAGACAGCAGGCTTGCGTCCTTGCCGAGGATGGTCAGCAGCTTCTCGTTGGGAATGGTGATCAACGAGTCGACGCTTTCGGACAGCAGACGAATGCCTTCATCGGCGATCTGCATGCGCTTGCGACCTTCGAACGGGAATGGACGGGTCACGACGGCAACCGTCAGGATCCCCATTTCCTTGGCCACTTCGGCAATGATCGGCGCAGCACCGGTACCGGTACCACCGCCCATGCCCGTGGTGATGAACACCATGTTGGTGCCTTGCAGCACTTCAGCGATGCGCTCGCGGTCTTCCAGGGCGGCTTGACGGCCGACTTCCGGATTCGCGCCGGCACCCAGGCCCTTGGTCACGGCTGTGCCCAATTGCAGGATGGTGCGTGCACCGATGCTTTTGAGGGCCTGGGCGTCAGTGTTGGCGCAGATGAATTCAACGCCTTCAATGTTGCTCTTGACCATGTGGTTGACAGCGTTGCCGCCGCCACCGCCGACGCCGATCACTTTGATGACCGGGCTTGCGGGGATGTTGTCTACGAGTTCGAACATTTTCCCTCTCCTTTCATTTCTCTAGTTTTTTCGCCTACTACTTGAAACGGTGTTGCGGTAAATCTTTAGAAATTGCCTTTCACCCAAGCCTGCAACCGCTCGAACAACGGCGCTTTCGCTTCGTCGTCGCTTCTGTAGCTGTCGCGGTTGCTCGGGCCCGACAGGGAAATGCCGTCGGTCTGCTTTTGCAGCCCGTACAACAGCAAGCCCACACCGGTGGAATAAATCGGGTTGCGCACTACGTCGCCCAGGCCTTTCACGCCATGGGGCACGCCCAAGCGGACCGGCATGTGGAAGATTTCCTCGGCCAGTTCGACCGCGCCTTCCATCTTCGAGGTGCCACCGGTCAGCACGATGCCGGCCGGAATCAAATCTTCGTAGCCGCTGCGACGCAGTTCAGCCTGGATCAGGGTGAACAGTTCGTCGTAGCGCGGCTCGACCACTTCGGCCAATGCCTGGCGCGACAGTTCGCGCGGTGGACGGTCGCCCACGCTTGGCACCTTGATGGTTTCACCAGCACCGGCCAGCTTGGCCAGGGCGCAGGCGTAACGGATCTTGATTTCTTCGGCGTACTGGGTCGGTGTGCGCAACGCCATGGCGATGTCGTTGGTCACCTGGTCACCGGCAATCGGGATCACCGCGGTGTGACGAATCGCACCCTCGGTGAAGATCGCGATGTCCGTGGTGCCGCCGCCGATGTCCACCAGGCACACGCCCAGTTCTTTTTCGTCGTCGGTCAGTACCGAGTAAGCCGAAGCCAACTGCTCGAGAATGATGTCGTCGATTTCCAGGCCGCAGCGGCGCACGCATTTTTCAATGTTCTGTGCCGCGTTGACGGCGCAGGTCACTACGTGAACCTTGGCTTCCAGACGTACGCCCGACATGCCCAGGGGCTCGCGGACGCCTTCCTGGTTATCGATCACGTAGTCCTGCGGCAGGGTGTGCAGCACGCGCTGGTCAGCCGGGATCGCCACGGCTTGCGCTGCGTCGAGTACCCGCTCCAGGTCGGCCGAGCTGACTTCGCGGTCGCGAATCGCCACGATGCCGTGGGAATTCAGGCTGCGGATGTGGTTGCCGGCAACGCCGACAAATGCCGAGTGAATCCGGCAACCGGCCATCAGCTGCGCTTCTTCGATGGCGCGCTGGATCGATTGCACGGTGGATTCAATATTCACCACCACGCCCTTCTTCAGGCCCCGGGACGGATGCGTGCCGATTCCGACGATTTCCAGCGTGCCGTCGTCCGCGACCTCGCCTACCAGCGCCACCACCTTGGAGGTGCCGATATCCAGACCGACGATCATTTTGCCGCTTTGCACGTTTGCCATGGGTCCTGCCTCTTCTTAATTCTTCGCGACAGCAGGTTGCGCTGCCGTGGGCGCCGCAGGGGCCCGCCAGCCGACGGCAAGGCCGTTGGCGTAACGCAGGTCGATGCTCGCAATGTTCGTAATCTGTTCTTTCAAGGTCTTTTCATAGATGGCAATAAAACGGCGCATCTTTTCCACCAGGTTGCCGCGTCCCAGCAACAACTCGATGCCCGGGCCGGAACTGCCTGCACCCGTGGTCAAAAACCAGCTGCCCCGCTCGCGCAATTCCAGTCGCGCAATCGAGAAGCCCAACGGCCGCAGCATCTGGCTCAACGCCTGGTACTGCTGCATCACTTGCTGCTGCGCCCGCTGCGGCCCGAACAACTGCGGCAGGTGCTCGTAATTCGCCACTTCGCGAGGTGCAAACGCCTGGCCCTGGTTGTTCAACAGCGCACCATCACCCCAACGGGCCACGGGCAGTTGTTCTTCCAGGCGGATCGTCACTTGATCCGGCCACACGCGACGTACTTCGGCGTGGGCAATCCATGGCATCTGTTCCAGCTCGGAGCGCATGCCTGCCAGGTCGATGGTGAAGAAGCTCGACGCCACAAACGGGGCGATTCGCTGCTGCACGGCTTGCTGGCTGATGTAGCTCAAGTCACCCTGCACGCTGATCTTGGTGATCGGCCGGTCGGCATACGGCAGCAGGCGCTGGGCGCCTTCATACGTACCGAACCCCAGGGCCACCAGGATCACCGGCCAGAACAGCGCCTTGAGAAAACCAAAGTTGGCTTTCGGCATGCGCGCCGACATCGGCTCTTTAGCCACCATTCGGCTGGCACCACGCGGCACCGGCTTGCGGCCGGGAGCGGGTTGCTGATGACGAAGCGATGCGCCGTTCATGGTCTTAGCCTCGTGGCTCTATGCTTGCTGCCAGGATCGCCAGCACCAACTGCTGGAAATCCAGGCCGGCGGCACGAGCGGCCATGGGTACCAGGCTGTGGTCGGTCATCCCGGGTGCAGTGTTGACTTCCAGGAACCAGAAGTTCCCCTGGTCATCCTGCATCACGTCTGCCCGCGCCCAACCGGCGATACCCAGCGCCTCACAGGCTTTCGCCGTGAGGTCCATCAATTCCTGTTCCTTGGCTGCGTCGAGGCCGCACGGGATCCGGTACTGGGTATCGGAGGCCACATACTTGGCGTCGTAGTCGTAAAAGGTGTGGGGCGTGCCCAATGCGATGGGCGGCAATACCTGGCCACGCAGAGTAGCGATGGTGAACTCGGGACCTTGAATCCACTGTTCCACCAACACTTGCGAATCGTAGGTACTGGCCGCTTTCCATGCGTCAATCAATTCGGCGGCTGAGTTCACTTTAGCCATGCCGATACTGGAGCCTTCATGGGCTGGTTTGACGATCAAAGGCAGGCCCAGTTCCTTGGCTGCAGAAATACAATCGTCTTCGCTGCACAGCACGCTGTGACGCGGGGTCGGAATACCCAGGCTGTGCCACACCTGCTTGGTGCGCAACTTGTCCATGGCCAGGGCCGAAGCGAGGATGCCGCTGCCGGTATACGGAATGCCCAGGCACTCCAGCAGGCCCTGCATGCTGCCGTCTTCACCGCCACGGCCGTGAAGAATGATGAAGGCGCGGTCGATCTTCTCGGCCTGCAGGCGCGACAGGAAGTCATCACCCACGTCGATGCCGAACGCATTCACACCGGCACTTTGCAGCGCTTCCAGCACGGCATTGCCGGACTTCAGCGACACTTCACGCTCAGCGCTCTTGCCACCGAACAGCACCGCAACCCGGCCGAAGTCGGCAGGTTGAATGGTCGAGAACAGGGAGCCGTAGTCAGTGGTCATTTCGACTTCCCCTGTGCGGCGGCAAACAGCGGGCTTGCCAGCAATTTAGGGGCGAGGCCACCGATGTCACCGGCACCCTGGCACAGCAGGATGTCGCCGGCACGCAGCAGCGGCTTGACGATCGGCGCCAGGTCCACACCACGCTCGATGTAGATCGGGTCCAACTGGCCGCGTTGACGGATGCTGTTGCACAGCTTGCGGCTGTCGGCACCCGGGATCGGTTCTTCACCGGCCGGGTAGACTTCCATCAGCAGCAACACGTTGGCATCCGCCAGTACATTGACGAAATCGTCGTACAGGTCGCGGGTACGGCTGTAGCGGTGCGGCTGGTACACCATCACCAGGCGGCGTTCCGGCCAGCCACCGCGTACGGCCTTGATCACCGCTGCCACTTCGGTCGGGTGGTGACCGTAGTCGTCCACCAGCATCACGTTGCCGCCGTCCACCGGCAGTTCGCCGTAGACCTGGAAGCGACGACCCACGCCGGCAAAACCCGACAGGCCTTCGACGATGGCTTCATCGCTGACGCCTTCGTCGGAGGCGATGCAGATGGTCGCCAGGGAGTTGAGTACGTTGTGGTTGCCCGGCATGTTCACCGAGACATCCAGCGGCTCGCGGTCAGGACGCAGCACGGTGAAGAAAGTCTGCATGCCTTGCTGGCGCACATTGATCGCGCGCACGTCGCAGTCTTCGCTGAAGCCGTAGGTCACGGTCGGACGCTTCACCAGCGGCAGGATTTCGCGCACCACCGGATCGTCCAGGCACACCACGGCCAGACCGTAGAACGGCAGGTTGTGCAGGAACTCGACGAAGGTTTTCTTCAGTTTGTTGAAGTCACCGTCGTAGGTCGCCATGTGGTCGGCGTCGATGTTGGTCACCACGGCCACCAGCGGTTGCAGGTGCAGGAAGCTGGCGTCGCTTTCATCGGCTTCGGCGATCAGGTAACGGCTGGTCCCCAGTTGTGCATTGGTGCCGGCTGCATTCAGGCGGCCACCGATGACGAACGTCGGGTCCAGGCCACCGGCGGCGAACACCGAGGCGATCAGGCTGGTGGTGGTGGTCTTGCCGTGGGTACCGGCGACGGCGATGCCGTGGCGGTAGCGCATCAGCTCAGCCAGCATTTCGGCACGCGGCACTACGGGAATGCGGCGTTCAAGGGCGGTGGCCACCTCCGGGTTGGAGGTGTTCACAGCGCTGGAGACCACCAGCACGTCGGCTTCGGCAGCGTTCTCGGCGCGGTGGCCGATAAAGATTTTTGCGCCAAACGATTCCAGGCGCTCGGTGACCGGCGACATTTTCAGATCGGAGCCGGACACCTGGTAACCCAGGTTCAGCAACACTTCGGCGATCCCGCACATGCCCACGCCTCCGATACCGACGAAGTGGATGCGACGGATGCGGCGCATTTCCGGCTGTGGCATGGCTTTCTGATTCTCAACCATGGGCCACCTCCAGGCAGATATCGACCACGGTGCGGGTTGCGTCAGGTTTGGCCAGGCGGCTTGCGGTGCTCGCCATGCTGTTCAGTCGTTCCGGTTGCATCAAAACCTCGGTCAGGCGTGCGGCCAAATCGGCGGCGCCAGTCGTTCTTTGCGGCAGCAGGAAGGCAGCGCCCTCCCCGGCCAAATATTCGGCGTTGCGGGTCTGGTGATCGTCGATCGCGTGGGGCAAAGGCACCAGCAAGGACGGCAGACCGGCGGCGGCCAGTTCACTGACGGTCAACGCACCTGCGCGACAGACCACCAGGTCGGCCCAGCCATAGGCTTGGGCCATGTCTTTGATGAAGGGCTGCACATTCGCCTCCACACCCGCATCGCGATAACGCGTGGCGGTCACTTCATCGTGGTTCTTGCCGGCCTGATGGAAGATCTCCGGGCGCAACTCCACGGGGAGTTGCGACACCGCTTCAGGCAGCAATTTGTTCAACGGTTCGGCGCCCAGGCTTCCGCCCAGGATCAACAGGTGCGCCTTGCGACCGGCCAATGGCTGGCGGGTGATGTCCATGAACAGTTCGGTACGCACCGGGTTGCCGGTGGTACGCAACTTGTCCGCGGCACCAAAGGTCTTCGGAAACGCCTCGCATACCCGTGCAGCCAAGGGCACCAGCAGGCGGTTGGCAGTGCCGGCCACGGCATTCTGCTCGTGGACGATCACTGGCACGCCGGCGAGTCTTGCCGCAACACCGCCCGGGCCGGTCACGTAGCCACCAAAGCCCAGCACGCACACCGGCTTCACTTCGCGGATCACCTTGCGCGCTTGCCACACGGCCTTGAGCAACACGAACGGCGCCTTCAGCAGGGACAATTTGCCCTTGCCACGCAAGCCGGTGACGTTGATCAAATGCAGCGGCAAGCCGGCATTCGGTACCAGATCGTTTTCGATGCCGCGCGGCGTACCGAGCCAATGCACGGTGTAGCCACGGTTCTGGAACTCACGGGCACAGGCCAGCGCCGGGAACACGTGGCCACCGGTGCCGCCTGCCATGATCAGCACGTTAGCGCCCATGGTTCGGCTCCTCGGCGAAGTCGCTTTCGCTGAACTCCATCTCTTCGCTGCCCAGGTGGGTCCGACTCTCCCACTCGATACGCAGCAACAACCCGAGACAGGCGCAGCAAATCACCAACGAACTGCCGCCGTAACTTAGGAACGGCAAGGTCAGGCCCTTGGTCGGCAGCAGGCCGACGTTCACCCCGATGTTGATCAGGAACTGGCCGATCCACAGGAACGACAAGCCGTACGCCACGTAGGCGGCGAAATATTGCTTGGCCTTTTCGGCCCACAAGCCGATGTACATGCCGCGAACACACACGAACACGAACAGCGCGACGGTGCACAGCGAACCGACCACGCCCAGCTCTTCGGCGAGTACCGAGAACACGAAGTCGGTGTGGGCTTCCGGCAGGTAGAACTGCTTCTGCACGCTATTGCCCAGGCCCACGCCCAGCCACTCACCGCGACCGAAGGCGATCAACGCCTGGGTCAACTGGTAGCCGGAACCGAACTGATCGGACCACGGGTCGGTAAAGGTAATCAGACGGGCCATCCGGTAGGGTTGCGCCTGCACCAGAATGGTCACGGCGGCCACCGCCAGCACCACCATCAAGGTGAAGCGGAACAGGCCGACGCCACCGAGGAACAGCATCGCCGCCGCCGCCCCCATCATTACAACGGTGGCACCGAAGTCCGGCTCCATCAGCAACAGGCCGGCCATGGGCAGCAGCACGATGAACGGCTTGAAGAAGCCCATCCAGCTTTCGCGTACTTCTTTCTGGCGCCGCACCAGGTAGCCGGCGAGGTAGATCACCACGAACACCTTGGCGATTTCCGAGGGCTGCACGTTGAACGCACCGAAGCCGATCCAGCGCATCGAGCCGTTCACCTCACGCCCGATGCCGGGCAGGATCACCATCACCAACAGGCCGAAGGCGCCCACCAGCATCAGCCAACCCAGGCGCTGCCAGGTGGCGATCGGGATCATCATGGTGACGATGCATGCGCCAAGGCCAATCACCAGGTACACCAGGTGACGGATCATCATGTACAGGGTGTTGCCCGATTGCACCGCAGCCACTTCCGAGGAGGCCGAGGTGATCATCACCAGGCCCAGGCCCAGCAGCGCGAGGCAACCGGCGAGCATCGGGAAGTCCAGGTCGATACCGCGCCCGGTAATGATCGGCGACGGGTACGGCTTGATGATGTTACGGAAGTTGATACTCATGCCAAGGCCTCCACGGCGCGGGCGAACAGCTGGCCGCGCTCTTCGTAGTTCTTGAACATGTCGAAACTGGCGCAGGCAGGCGACAGCAGCACCACGTCGCCCGGCTGAGCCAAGGCTTTGGATTGGGCGATGGCATCGTCCAGGGACTGCGCGCGCACCTGCGGTACGGCGTCGCCCAGGGCATCGGCGATCAGGCCGGAATCACGGCCCATCAACACCACGGCGCGGCAGTTGGCGGCGACCGGGCCTTTAAGGTCCTTGAAGTCGGCACCCTTGCCGTCGCCACCGGCGATCAGCACGACCTTGCCCTGAATGTCGGCACCCAAGCCTTCGATGGCAGCGAGTGCCGCACCGACGTTGGTGGCCTTGGAATCGTTGTAATAGCCAACACCAGCCAGCTCGCGAACCCATTGGCAGCGATGCTCAAGGCCGGCAAAGCTGCGCAGGGCCGAGAGCATGGCGTCGAACGGCAAGCCAACTGCGTGACCGAGCGCCAGCGCCGCCAGGGCGTTGGCCTGGTTGTGGGCACCACGGATTTTCAGTTCGCGCACCGGCATCAGGTTCTGGAATTCGAAGGCCAGGTATTTCTCGCCGTTCTCTTCCCGAAGGCCGAAGGCCTTGAAGTCAGGCTTGTTCAGGCCGAAGGTCCAGCACGGCAGACCTTCGCCGATCAGCGGACGGCTCAGGGCATCCTGACGGTTCACCACCACTTGCCGCGCGCCACGGAAGATCCGGTGCTTGGCCAGGTGATACGCCGGCAGGCCGCTGTAGCGGTCCATGTGGTCCTCGCTGACGTTGAGCACGGTGGCCACTTCGGCGTTGAGCTGGTCGGTGGTTTCCAGCTGGAAACTCGACAGTTCCATCACGTACAGCTCGACGTCGTCGCTGAGCAGGTCCAGCGCCGGCGTACCGAGGTTGCCGCCCACGGCCACGCGCTTGCCGGCCGCAGCCGCCATCTCGCCCACCAGGGTGGTGACGGTGCTTTTGGCATTGGAACCACTGATGGCCACGATCGGCGCCTTCGCGTTACGCGCGAACAGCTCGATATCGCCGGACAACTTCACGCCACGGGCCGCCGCCGCTTGCAGGGCCGGGGTCGCCAGGGCCAGGCCGGGGCTCACGTAGAGCTCATCGGCACGGCACAGAAACTCGACATCCAGCTCGCCACAACGCACTTCCACGTGCGGGTAGTCACGGCGCAGCGTGACCAGCTCCGGTGGATTTTCCCGCGTATCGGCCACGGCAAACGACGTGCCCCGGTTCGCCAGGAAGCGAACCAGGGACATGCCGCTCTTGCCGAGGCCGACAACGATGCGGAAGTGGTCTGAAGCGATCAGGGACACTCGTTTCTACCTCAGTTTCAGGGTGGCAAGGCCGAACAGAACCAGAATCACGGTGATAATCCAGAAACGGACAATCACCCGCGGCTCAGGCCAGCCCTTGAGTTCAAAGTGGTGGTGAATCGGCGCCATGCGGAATACTCGGCGCCCGGTCAATTTGAAGGAGGCAACCTGGATCACCACCGACAGGGTTTCCATCACGAACACACCGCCCATGATGAACAGGACGATTTCCTGGCGGACGATCACCGCGATGGTGCCCAGGGCCGCGCCCAGCGCCAGTGCGCCGACGTCGCCCATGAAGACTTGTGCGGGGTAGGTGTTGAACCACAGGAAGCCCAGGCCCGCACCGATCAACGCACCGCAGAACACAATCAGTTCGCCTGCGCCCGGTACATACGGGATCAGCAGGTATTCAGCGAATTTCACGTTACCCGACAGGTAGCAGAAGATGCCGAGGGCACCGCCCACCATCACCGTCGGCATGATCGCCAGGCCGTCGAGGCCGTCCGTCAGGTTGACCGCGTTGCTGGAGCCGACGATCACGAAGTAGGTCAGCACCACGAAGCCGACGCCCAGTGGAATGCTGGCGTCCTTGAGCATCGGGATGATCAGGGTGGTTTCCACCGCGCTTGGCGCAGTCATGAACAGGAAGATCGCCGCGCCGAGGCCGAACACCGACTGCCAGAAATACTTCCAGCGGCTTGGCAGCCCCTTGGAGTTCTTCTCGATCACCTTGCGGTAGTCATCTACCCAACCGATGGCGCCGAACAACAGGGTCACCAGCAGCACGGTCCAGACATAACGGTTATGCAGGTCAGCCCACAGCAGCGTACTGATGCCGATGGACGACAGGATCAACGCGCCGCCCATGGTCGGGGTGCCGGATTTGGACAGGTGCGACTGCGGGCCGTCGTTGCGTACCGACTGGCCAATCTGCAGGTTTTGCAGGGTACGGATCATCCATGGCCCGAGGAACAGCGACAACGACAGCGCGGTCAGCACACCCAGGATCCCGCGCAGGGTCAGGTACTGAAAGACCGCGAAGCCTTTGTGGAACTGTTGCAGATACTCAGCCAGCAGCAGCAGCATTAATGTTTCTCCGTACTTGAGCCACACAAGGCCGCGACGACGTTTTCCATCACCGCGCTGCGCGATCCCTTGATCAAAATAGTGGTGTGTTTGTCTTGTTCAGCCGCACTCAGTGCCTGGATCAGTTCGGCCTGGCTGGCGAAATGCCTGGCGCCCGGCCCGAAGGTGTCCACGGCGTGCAGCATGTTCGGGCCAACGGCGTACAGGGCATCGACCTTGCCGGCGGCGTACGCGCCGACTTCACGGTGAGACTGTTCGGCCCACTCGCCCAGCTCGGCGATATCCCCCAGCACCAGCACCTTGCGACCGTCGAAGCTGGTCAGCAGGTCGATGGCGGCACAGATCGAGGACTGGTTGGCGTTGTAGGTGTCATCAATCACGCGCATGCCGTTGCTGGCCAGTTGCGCGACGGTGCGGCCCTTGACCGGTTGCACGGCGCCAAGGCCGGTGGCGATGCCAAACAACGACACGCCCAGCACGTGGGCGGCGGCGGCGGCAGCCAGGGCATTGGCGACGTTGTGGTTGCCCAGCAGGTTCAGTTGTACGTGCTCGTCACCTTGCGGGGTATGCAGGGTGAAGGACGGGCAGCCACGGGCGTCGGCCTTGATATTCGAAGCATGGAAATCGGCAGCGGCGTTGTGCACCGCGAAGCTCAACACCTTGCGACCGGCGGCACGTACACGCCAGGTTTCGAAGGCCTTGTCATCGAGGTTCAGCACGGCAGTGCCGGATGCGTCGAGGCCTTCGATGATTTCGCCCTTGGCTTCGACGATCTTTTCAGGGCCGCCAAACTCGCCGACGTGGGCGGTGCCGGCGTTGCTGATCACCGCGACGTGAGGCTTGGTCATGGCCACGGTGTAGGCGATTTCGCCGATGCGCGAAGCACCCAGCTCAATGACGGCCGCCGTGTGTTCCGGGGCCAGTTCGAGCAGGGTCAGCGGAGCGCCGAAGTCATTGTTCAGGTTGCCACGGGTCGCCAGGACCGGGCCGCGCGTGCGCAGGATGCCGGCCAGCAGCTCCTTGACCGTGGTCTTGCCGCTGGAACCGGTGATCGCCGCAACAGGCTTGGTGAAGGCGGCACGGTTCAGCGCCCCCAGTTGGCCGAGGGCCAGGCGGGTGTCGGCGACCAGCAATTGTGGCAGCGTCGAGTCAGCGACTTCGCGCTGCACCAGAGCGCCGACAGCGCCTTTGGCAGCGACGTCATTCAGGTAGTCATGGCCATCGAAACTCGGGCCGGCCAAGGCGACAAACAGTTGCCCGGGCTTGATCGTCCGGCTGTCGATGCTGACGCCATCAAAGCTGCAATCAGCCGACAGCACGCGGGCCGACAAGGCCTGGGTCAGTTCGCTGAATTTAAGCGGCTTAAGCATGGGCCACCTCCCACGCGGTCAGGGCGTGATCAGCCTCGACCAGATCGGAGAAGGCGTGGCGTTCGCCGTTGATTTCCTGATAGTCCTCGTGACCTTTACCGGCCAGCACCACCACGTCGTCAGCACTTGCGCCGGCGATCAATTGGGCGATGGCTGTACCGCGACCGGCAACGAACGTCGCCTTGGACGCATCTTTAAAGCCGACACGAATGTCATCGAAAATCTGGCTTGGGTCTTCGCTGCGCGGGTTGTCGTCAGTGACGAGCACACCGTCGGCCAGTCGCTCGACGATTTCCGCCATCAACGGGCGCTTGCCGCGATCGCGGTCACCGCCACAGCCGAACAGGCACAGCAACTTGCCCTTGGCGTGGGGGCGCAGGGCCTGCAGGATTTTTTCCAGGGCGTCCGGCGTGTGGGCGTAATCGACCACCACCAGCGGCTGGGTGCCGCCGCCGAGGCGTTGCATGCGACCGGCCGGGCCTTCCAGCTTCGGCAACACCCGCAGGATTTCGTCGAGGGCGTAATCCAGGCCAAGCAAGGCACCGACGGCGGCCAATACGTTGCTCAGGTTGAAACGCCCGAGCAAGGTGCTGCGCAAATGGTGCTCGCCCTGTGGCGTAACCAGCGTGGCGCGCACGCCTTCGTCATCAAAGGTGGCTTCACGGCAATACAGGTAGGCGCTGGAGTCTTCCAGGCTGTAGCTGATCAGGCGACCGTCGCCTTGGGCGGCGGCCAGTTGGCGACCGAATTCGTCGTCCAGGTTGACCACCCGGCACTTCAGGTCATTCCAGGCAAACAGCCGGGCCTTGGTGGCGGCGTAGGCCTCCATGGTCCCGTGGTAATCCAGGTGATCGCGGGACAGGTTGGTCATCACCGCCACGTCGAACGCCAGGGCAGTCACGCGCCCCTGGTCCAGACCGTGGGACGAGACTTCCATGGCAACCGCCTTGGCACCGGCCTTTTTCAGGTCGGCCAGGGTCGCTTGCACGGCAATCGGGTTAGGCGTGGTGTGCAGCCCGCTTTGCAGCGCGCCGTAGAAACCGGTGCCCAGGGTGCCGACGATGCCGCAATGCTGACCCAGCAGGTCAAGCGCCTGGGCAACCAATTGGGTCACGCTGGTCTTGCCGTTGGTACCGGTCACGCCCACCAGGTTCAGGGTGCGGCTCGGGTCGCCATAAAAGCGCCCGGCGATGTCCGACAATTGCGCAGCCAGGCCCTTGACCGGAATCAAAGGCACGTCGGTGATCGGCAGCACGGTGGCGCCTTCCACTTCATAGGCTACTGCCGCAGCGCCGCGTTGCAGCGCGTCGGCGATATGGTCACGGCCGTCGAACTTGCCACCCGGCACTGCCAGGAACAGGTCGCCGGCACGCACATTACGGCTGTCCAGGGTCAACTCGCGAATCAGCAGATCGCGGCCGGCGTGGGCAAAAATCTTGTTCAGGCTCAGAGACATCAGCCGCGCCCTCCATTGGCTTTTACAGCAGCGGCCGGCGGGCCGGCGTTCGCTTGTTGGGTAGCCGGCAGGTTGTCCGGTGTGATGTTCATCAGGCGCAACGTCCCGGACATCACCTTGCTGAACACCGGCGCCGATACCAGGCCACCGAAGTAACCGGCTTTGCTCGGCTCATCGATCACCACGACGATGGCGTAGCGCGGATCGCTCATCGGGCCGAAGCCTGCGAACAGCGAGCGGTAGGAGTTTTCGGCGTAGCCCTTGGTGCCCACGGCGGTTTTACGCGCGGTACCGGACTTGCCTGCCACGTGATACGCCGGCACCTGGGCACGGAACACGCCACGCGGTGCTTCGATCACTTGTTGCAGCATGCCTTGCATGGTCTTGGCGACGTTTTCCGGGATCACCTGGGTCGCAGGCGGCGCCTCGTCCAGGTGGATCAGGCTCAGCGGCACCATGCGGCCGTTGTTGGCCAGCACCGAGAAGGCGTGGGCCAGCTGGATGGCTGTCACCGACAGGCCATAACCATAGGAAAGCGTGGCGGTTTCGGCCTTTTTCCAGTCACGGTAGTTCGGCAGGTTACCCACACGCTCGCCCGGGAAGTCCAGGCCAGTGGGTTGCCCCAGGCCGACTTTCTGCGCGAGGTGGTAGATGGCTTCGCCGCCGATATCGAAGGCGACTTTACTCATGCCCACGTTACTGGAGTTGATCAGGATACCTGTCAAATCCAGCACCGGACCTTCGGTGCGCGACACGTCACGAATGGTGTATTTGCCCAGCTGCAATGTGCCCGGGTAAACCTCGACCTTGTCGGCCGGTTTCCAGCGCCCGGTTTCCAGGGCGGCACTCATGGAAATGGCTTTCATGGTCGAACCCGGCTCGAACACGTCGATCATGGCGCGGTTGCGCATCATCGCCGGTTGCAGGTTGCGACGGTTGTTGGGGTTGTAGGTCGGCTGGTTGACCATGGCGAGAATCTCGCCGGTCTTCACGTCCATGATCACCAGGCTGCCGGCTTTCGCACCGTTCTCGATGATCGCGTTACGCAGCTCACGGTTGGCCAGGTATTGCAGGCGCAGGTCAATCGACAACGCCAAGGGCTTACCGGCCTTGGCGTTTTTGGTGACCTGGACATCCTTGATCAGTCTGCCGCGCCGATCCTTGATGACCTGTCGTTTGCCGGGAACCCCGGCCAGCCATTCGTCGTAGGCGAGTTCCACGCCTTCGCGACCGTGATCATCAATGTCGGTGAAACCCACCATATGGGCGGTGGTTTCGCCGGCCGGGTAGAAACGCCGAAATTCCTCGATGCCATAGACACCGGGGACTTTAAGGTCGAGTACTTGCTGGCCTTGTTCGGGGGTGAGCCCGCGAACCAGGTAGATGAATTCTTTATTGGCCTGGGCTTCGAGGCGTTCGCTCAGGGCTTTCGGGTCCTGGCCCAGGGCGGCAGCCAGTTCCGGCCATTTGTCCTTGGCGGTCTGCATTTCCTTGGCATTGGCCCACAGGGTGGTCACCGGGGTACTGACGGCCAGGGGCTCGCCGTTACGGTCGGTGATCAGGCCGCGGTGTGCAGGAATCGGGATATGCCGCAGGCTACGGGCATCGCCCTGGCCGATCAGGAAGTCACGGTCCACCACTTGCAGGTCGATAATCCGCCAGGCAATCGCGCCCACCATCAGTGCCAGCAACCCCAGCACTACGCGGAAACGCCACGGGTAGAGTGCGCCCTCGAGTTTCATCATGGCGCCACCATGCGAACTTCTGCAGCGCCCGGGATGTGCATCTTCAGTTGTTCAGTGGCCAGCACTTCGATGCGGCTGTGGGCCGTCCAGGTACTTTGCTCGAGGATCAACCGGCCCCACTCCGCCTGCGCCTTGTCGCGCACGCTCAACTCCCCGTACAGGGTATTGAGCAGTTGGCGGTTGTAATGGGCGCTGTAGGACACCGCAATCGCGGACACCAGCACGCCAACAAATAGCAGCAACATAAAGAAGCTGCCGCCCGGGAGGGGCTTGGCGAAAAGCTTGCTCACCGCAACTTCTCCGCAACGCGCATGACAGCGCTACGGGCACGTGGGTTGGCCTTGAGTTCGGCTTCGGAAGCGAACTGCGCTTTGCCATGGATTTTGATTTTCGGCACAAAAGCTTCGTAACGCACCGGCAGGTTGCGCGGCAGGTTGTCGGACTCGCCCTTGACCAGGCGACGCATGAACAATTTGACGATGCGGTCTTCCAGGGAGTGGAAGCTGATCACCACCAGGCGACCGCCCACTTCCAGAGCTTCCAGGGCGGCTTCGAGGCCGGCTTCCAGGTCGCCCAATTCGTTGTTGACGTGAATACGCAGGCCCTGGAACGCACGGGTTGCCGGGTTCTTGCCCTTTTCCCATGCAGGGTTGGCGACTTTCAGCACCTCAGCCAGGTCGGCCGTGCGCTCGAACGGCTGGATTTCCCGGCGTTCGACCACGGCACGCGCCATGCGGCCAGCGAAGCGCTCTTCGCCGTATTCCTTGAACACACGGGTGATTTCTTCGTGGGGAGCGGTAGCGATGAACTGCGCGGCGCTGATGCCACGGCTTGGGTCCATGCGCATGTCCAGCGGGCCGTCGTTCATGAAACTGAAGCCACGCTCAGGGTCGTCCAGCTGTGGGGAAGACACGCCCAGGTCCAGCAGAACCCCGGCCACCTTGCCCGCCATGCCACGTTCGGCGACTTCTGCACCGAGCTCGGCAAAGCTGCGCTGCACAACGACAAAGCGGCCGTCTTCGGCCGCTAGCGCTTGCCCGGTGGCAATCGCTTGAGGGTCTTTGTCGAACCCGAGGAGCTTACCGTCCGGACCCAGCTGGCTGAGGATCAGCCGACTGTGCCCGCCCCTGCCGAAGGTGCCATCCAAATAGCAGCCATCCGCGCGTACGGCGAGAGCCTCAACGGCTTCGTCAAGCAGTACGGTGATGTGGTTAAAGCCGCTATCAATAGTCACAGGATCAAATCACGCAGTTCATCAGGCATGGCGCCCGGTTGTTGAATAGCAGCCAGGTCAGCTGCAGAAACAGCATCCCAGGCATCTTCGTCCCACAATTGGAACTTGTTCAGTTGGCCTACCAGCATCGCGCGCTTGTCCAATTTGGCGTATTCGCGCAGACGCGGTGGAACCAGGAAACGACCACTGCCATCGAGTTCGAGGTCGACGGCATTACCAATCAGCAAGCGTTGCAGGCGGCGGTTCTCTTCACGCAGTGAAGGCAGTGCACGCAACTTGGTTTCAATCAGCTCCCACTCATCGAGCGGGTACACACATAAACAGGGATCAACGGCATCGATGGTGATGATTAATTGCCCGGAACTTCGCGAAATGAGCTCGTCACGATACCGGCTCGGCATGGCGAGACGGCCTTTTGCATCGAGACTGATAGCGTTAGCTCCGCGAAACACAGATGCGTTTCTCCAAATTTTAGCGTTTTACGTTCAAAAAACCCACTTTGTGCCACTTTCCGCCACTTGCGCACACTATAGGAATGCGCCCACCACACCGTCAAGGCGCGGATTCAAGGAAAAGCCTTACAGAACGGAGATTTAGGAAGGTAAAGGGAGGAGAAACGAGAGTTTGACGGCGATTTTGACTCAACAACACCAAATAGCTCAAAGAGCTAAGGCTTAAAGTTAAAGTAATTTATTAAGAGTAAGATTTTTTCGGTATTACGAAGACGCATCTGCTGACGATTCAGCAGGGAGGGATTCTCGCGTTACTACCAGGTTCCTGCCCGAGATTCGGACAGAAGGAAAAAAGGTGGAGAGTCGATCTGTAAGCCGGGTTCTGTCTTGAACAGTCATTCGTCTACGATGGCCATCACTGGACATCTTTAGCAACCTACCCGGTCCCAGCGCGGGCCACGCCTTGGGACCCTATTTGGTCTTGCTCCAAGTGGGGTTTACCTAGCCACGAACTGTTGCCAGTCGTGCGGTGCGCTCTTACCGCACCTTTTCACCCTTACCGGTACCGAAGTACTTAGGCGGTTATTTTCTGTGGCACTTTCCGTAGGCTCACGCCTCCCAGGCATTACCTGGCACTTCGCCCTATGGAGCCCGGACTTTCCTCCCCCCTCTAATTTTCATAGAAGGCAGCGACTGTCCAATCGACTCTCCGCCGCGCAGGTTAACGGCACGGCGGCGTTAGAACAAGTATTAAAAGACACTAATGCCATCATGTTCAGACGGAGTGCAGGCTGGAACCCGGAACTATTCGCCCTTTTGTTTATCCAGCGCCACTTGATACAGGACGTTCTTGCGTACGCCGGTTATTTCCGCGGCCAATGCAGCGGCGCGCTTCAATGGCATCTCCTTGAGCAGCAGGTCAAGAATGCGCATTGCCTCGCTGCCCACGGCATCTTCGCTTTCCGGCGCCGACCAGCCGGCTACCAGCACTACGCACTCGCCGCGCTGCTGATTGCTGTCGCCTTCCACGAATTCGCGCAGTTCCTGCAGCGGCAAGCCCTTGAGGGTTTCGAAGGTCTTGGTGATTTCCCGCGCCAGCAGTGCCAGGCGATCGCCGCCGAACACCAGCTCCATATCCTGCAGGCACTCAAGGATGCGGTGCGGGGCTTCGTAGAAGATCAGCGTGCGTGGCTCTTCCTTTACCAGTTCCAGGCGTGCCCGGCGCCCGACGGCCTTGGCAGGCAGGAAGCCTTCGAAGATAAACCGGTCCGACGGCAAGCCGGCAGCAGACAATGCAGCAATCAGCGCGCACGCTCCCGGAACAGGCACTACATTGATACCAGCCGCCCGCGCCTGGCGAACCAGATGATAGCCAGGGTCGGAAATCAGCGGCGTACCCGCATCCGAGATCAACGCCACGTCATCACCCGCCAACAAACGAGTGATAAAACGACTGCCTTCTTCACGCTCGTTGTGTTCGTGACAGGCGGCCAAGGGGGTCGGAATACCGAAATGCTGCATCAACCGCTGGGAGTGCCGAGTGTCTTCAGCCGCGATCAGTTTTACGTCGCGCAACACTTTCAGCGCACGCGCACTGATGTCGTCCAGGTTGCCAATGGGCGTCGCCACGACAAAAAGCGAGCCTGCAGTGGAATTCAAAGGACCTGGAGCAGTCAAAACGCACACCTCGATGGTTGGCAAAAGCCACATTGTAGCGCGTAGACGCCTTGAATATATGCCCTCGGGGCGGGTTCGATTTCAGCCGCCTATTGGGTCCTGCAACATTTACACGACCTAAATAGACGGTTTCACGCCAGTAACATCGCGCCCCGGCCAGTGCTTGGGTACAATTCCACGCTAATTTGATCGGTATCAGGAACACTTACATGATCGCTTGCCTGCGGCTGTTCTCTGCCCTCTGCCTCGCTGCCCTGTTGGCGGCTTGCGCCAGCTCGCCCTCGTCCAGCCTTGGCGACCTCCCCCGGACTCCGGATGCCAGCATCGAGCAACTGCTCGAACAGGCGACTTCGGCCAAGACTCCGGAAAAAGCCGCGCTGTTGCGCTTGAGTGCGGCTGACCTGGCGTTTCACCAAAACAATCCGGGACGCTCGGCGCAGATTCTTGCCCAGGTGCCACTGGACGTCCTGAAACCGGCGGCGCAGGTATTTGCCAGCACCCTGTCGGCTGAACTGGCGATGGCCCGCAACCAGCCCAAGGCAGCGTTGACGGCCTTGAATCACCCGAGCCTGCAAAGCCTCAAGGAACTGCCGCCTGAACAGCAGATCCGCACGGGCACCGTGCATGCCCGCGCCTATGAGGCCGACGGCCAGACCCTGGCCGCCGCCCGCGAGCGCGTCGCCATGGCCCCGCTGCTGACGGGCGATGCCTACAACAGCAACCACGAAGCCATCTGGGCACTGATTGCCGCCTTGCCTGCCGATCAACTGCAAGCCAGCGGCAACCCGACGCTGGACGGCTGGATCAGCCTGGCCCAGGCAGTCAAGGGCGCCGGTACTCTGGAGCAACAGCAGGCGGCCATCGACACCTGGCGCGCCCAGAACCCTGGCCACCCGGCAGCTTCGCAATTGCCGCAGCCGCTGACCAAGCTCAAGGAACTGGCCAGCCAGCCGCTGAACAAGATCGCCCTGCTGCTGCCGCAGGAAGGTCCGCTGGCCGGCGTTGCCAAGGCGCTGCGCGAAGGCTTCATGGCCGCGCACTACCAGGCTGAACAAGCCGGGCAGAAGCCGCCGGTGATCGAGTTCTACGACAGCTCGCGCCTGACCTCCATCGACGACTTCTACGCCAAGGCCCAGGCCGCCGGCGTGCAACTGGTGGTCGGCCCGCTGGAGAAACCGCTGGTCAAGCAACTCAGCGCACGCCCGCAATTGCCGATCACCACCCTGGCCCTGAACTACAGCGAAGCCGACCAGAACCCGGCGCAACTGTTCCAGTTTGGCCTGGCCGCTGAAGACGAAGCCCGTGAAGTGTCCCGTCGTGCTCGCGCCGATGGCCTGCACCGCGCCGCCGCCATGGTGCCGAAAGGCGAATGGGGCGAGCGCGTCTACAAGGCATTCCGTCAGGATTGGGAAGCCAATGGCGGCACCGTGGTGGGCGTCGAGTACGTTGACCAGCCGGTAGCCCTGGCCCAGCAGATTGCCGACCTGTTCCAGCTGCGCAAGAGCGAAGGCCGCGCCAAGAGCCTGCAAAGCACGGTAGGTTCGGATGTTTCCGCCCAGCCATCGCGCCGCCAGGACATCGAGTTCATCTTCCTGGCCGTGACTCCGCAACTGGCCCAGCAGATCAAGCCGACCCTGAACTTCCAATACGCTGGCGACGTGCCGGTGTATGCGACGTCCCACGTGTTCAGCGCCAGTGGCGACAAGAACCAGTACCTGGACATGACCAACGTGATGTTCTGCGAAACCCCTTGGCTGC
Organism: Pseudomonas sp. D4002; assembly: GCF_013385665.1. NCBI lineage: Bacteria > Pseudomonadati > Pseudomonadota > Gammaproteobacteria > Pseudomonadales > Pseudomonadaceae > Pseudomonas > Pseudomonas sp. D4002. Next base: position 219,233 of record NZ_JACAPN010000015.1, on the reverse strand, counting down.
TGAACACCACCGACCCGCTGCGCAACCAGGTCGCCGCCCAATGGCCACAAGCCAACGGCAGCCTTGGCCGTCTTTATGCGATGGGTGTGGATGCCTACCGCCTGGCGCCGCGCCTGGGGCAGCTCAAGGCACTGCCGGACACTCGTGTCGACGGCCTGTCGGGCAACCTGGGCGTCAGCGCCAGCCAGCGTGTCGACCGCCAGATGCCATGGGCGAAGTTCGTCGGTGGCGAGATCCAGCGCCTGCCTGATACCCCGCGCTGATGCCCGAGCGGTCAAGCGCACAAAGCGGCAAGGACGCCGAACTTCAAGCTCTCGAGTACCTGCAACGACAAGGTCTGCGCCTCCTGGCGCAGAACTGGTTATGCAAACGCGGCGAGCTTGATCTGGTCATGCTTGACGGCGATACAGTAGTATTTGTCGAAGTCCGCTACAGAAAACACGCACAATGGGGTGGCGCGCTCGCCAGTATCGACGGGCGCAAGCGCCAGAAGTTGATACTCGCCGCGCAGTTTTTCCTGCTCAAGGAGCGTCGCTGGGCCGATCATCCCTGCCGTTTCGATGTGGTTGCCATAGAAAGCACTCCCCGGGGAACAGCCGATCTGAACTGGCTGCAAGATGCCTTTGACAGCTGATTCGCCGGACATCTACACCGCACACTTTTGCTCTTTGCTTTGCGGGCTGCACATTCCTGTGCCAAACAGCCGCGCTACTTAAGGTCACACAGATGGACATGCAATCCCGAATTCGCCAGCTTTTCCAGGCCAGTATCGATACCAAGCAACAGGCGATGGACGTACTTGCACCGCACATCGAGCAAGCCAGTCAGGTCATGGTCAACGCCTTGCTCAACGAAGGCAAAATGCTTTCGTGCGGCAACGGCGGTTCGGCCGGCGATGCCCAGCATTTCTCCTCCGAGCTGCTCAACCGCTTCGAGCGTGAGCGCCCGAGCCTGCCGGCCATCGCCCTGACCACCGACACCTCGACGATCACCTCGATCGCCAACGACTACAGCTACAACGAAATCTTCTCCAAACAGATCCGCGCCCTTGGCCAGCCGGGGGACGTCCTGCTGGCGATCTCCACCAGCGGTAACTCGGCGAATATTATTCAAGCGATCCAGGCCGCACATGATCGTGAAATGATTGTCGTAGCATTGACCGGACGCGACGGCGGCGGCATGGCCTCGCTGCTGTTGCCCGAAGACGTGGAAATCCGCGTCCCGGCCAATGTCACCGCACGTATCCAGGAAGTCCACCTGCTGGCGATCCACTGCCTGTGCGATCTGATCGACAGCCAACTGTTCGGGAGTGAAGAATGACCGTTAAACGCCTTAGCCTATTGGCAATCACGCTGTGCCTAGGCATCAGCGGCTGCAGCTCGGTAATCGAAGCGAGCCGCGACACGCCCATCCAGGACGATAAAGGCACCCGCACTTTCGGCAGCAAAATCGATGACTCACTGATCGAGACCAAGGTTTCCGTCAACGTGTCCAAGGCCGCTCCAGACCTGGGCAACGGCGCGTCGCGCATCGTGGTCGTCAGCTTCAACGGCGTGGTGCTGCTCACCGGCCAAACCCCGCGCGCCGACTTGAAGGCCCAGGCTGAACAAGCTGCCGCCACTGTGCAGCGGGTCAAGAAGGTTCACAACGAACTGCAGGTGATGGAGCCGATCACCCTGCTGGCTATCAGCAACGACGCCCTGCTGACCACCAAGATCAAGACGCAGATGCTGACCGACAGCGCCATTCCCGGCTCTCGGATCAAGATCGTCACCGACAACGGCATCGTCTACATGATGGGCCTGCTGACCCAGGCAGAAGCCACCCGCGCCGCCAACCTGGTACAAAGTGTGTCCGGCGTACAGAAGATCGTGAAGCTGTTCGAATACATCGACTGATTTATCGTCAGCCACAAAAAAGGGCGCCGTGCATGGATTGCACGGCGCCCTTTTTGTTGACTACAGGTTACTGGTACTGCTGATACGGGTTGCCCTGGAACTGGTTGTTCTGCTGCGGCGCCTGTTGCTGCTGGGCGGCCGGCTGACCGTACTGCTGGCCAGGGATCGGGCCCAGGTTGACCTCCACACGACGGTTCTGGGCACGGCCATTGACATCGGCGTTGCTGGCGATCGGGTTATCCGGGCCGGCACCGCGGGCACTCAGGTTGGTCGGGCTGACACCTTGGGAGGTCAGGTAATTGGCCACGCTCTGCGCACGACGCTGGGACAGGTCCATGTTGAGCTGACGGCTGCCGGTGCTGTCGGTGTAGCCAACGATCTGGATGGTGTTCTGGTTGAACTGCTTCAGCGAGTTCGCCAGGTTGTTCAGCGGCGTGTAGAAGCTGCTGGAGATCGCATCCGAGTTGGTGGCGAAGGTGATGTTACCCGGCATGATCAGCTTGATCTGGTCGCCCTGGCGCTGCACTTCGACACCGGTGTTGGCCATGCTGGCGCGCAGTTTCTTTTCCTGCTGGTCGGCGTAGTAGCCGTAGCCCGCACCACCGATACCGGCGACGGCAGCGCCGATCAGCGCACCCTTGCCGCGATTGTTGTGGTCGATGGCTGCACCCGCCAACGCACCAGCCAGGGCGCCCAGGCCACCATACTTGGCGGTATTGCTCACACCGGAAGAGCCACCACCCTGTGCCTGGCTGCCGTCATAAGGATTAGGTGAAGCGCAGCCCGACAACAGGGCTACGGCAGTAGCAACAACAAGCAGACGACGAGAAGTGAACATGAAGGAAGCTCCTACTTTTGCATTCGGTGATGCAGAGGACATTGGCATTGGACCTGTGCCGAGCTTGGAACACGACAAACGGTAAAAATTCCATCTCCACACAAGCCCGGCCACACTCAAACCCTAGCAGAGACTTCCTGAACGGTGATTGTCATTTTCTCTATATGTTTCGTCTGATAGTTGCCACTTGGTATCCGAAAAACTACCCACATTTTGCTTCACGCGCGGACAAACGGATTCTCACGCATTTCATCTCCCAGGCGCGTGTCCGGACCGTGCCCTGTCACCACCACCGCCGCTTCATCCAGAGTGTAGAGCCGTTGCTTGATCGAGCGCACGATGGTCGCCTGGTCACCGCCCCACAAATCCGTACGGCCCACGCCGCGCCGAAACAGGGTGTCGCCGGCAATCAGCAACTTCGCATCGGCGAACCAGAAACTCATCGAGCCGGGTGTGTGTCCAGGTGTATGCAAGGCAACCCCGCAACCACAGGCCAGCTCTTCTTCATCCTCCAGCCAACGATCCGGCGACGGCACTGGCGTGTAAGGCACGCGGAACATCTGGCACTGCATTTCCAGGTTGTCCCACAGAAACTGGTCGTCCTTGTGCAAGTGCAGGGTAGCGCCGGTTTTTTCCTTCAACTGCCCGGAGGCCAGGAAGTGATCGAGATGGGCGTGGGTGTGAATAATGCTGACCACTTTCAGGCCCAGCGCATCGAGGCGCGCCAGGATCAGCTCATGGTTGCCGCCCGGGTCGACGACGATGGCTTTTTTGGTGACGGGGTCGCCGATGATCGTGCAGTTGCACTGCAACGGGCCTACCGGGAACGTTTCGCGGATCAGCGCGGGAGACTGAATATTCATGGGTATTCCTGCAAATTCAAAGGCACACTCTTTTGTACTGCATTCCGGCGCACAGTATGTTCGACCCTGCACCCGATCCGAAAGCGCTCGCGAGCGCACGGCTGTCAAACCCGGCAACTGCTAAGCTACTCTGGCGCCAGTCATACAACGCGCAACGTATAGCGCATGGAGTGGGACTTATGGCGACCCTCAGCCCATTGATCATCTGCGAACACTGCGATTGCGTGTACGAAAAAGTCACGCTCGCCAAACATCAGAAGACCCTTTGCACCCGCTGCGCAGGCGTACTCCAGCGTTATAACGGGCTGTCGGTGGAACAACGCCTGGCCCTGACCCTGACCGCCACCGTGCTGTGGATTTTCGCCAACTTCTACCCGGTGATGAGCATCAGCCTGCAAGGCCTGAAAAGCAGCGCCACGTTATGGGATTCGGTGGTCGCACTGGCCCAGGGCCCGATCACCTTCATCGCGCTGGTGGCGGCGATTTCCATCATCATCGCGCCGGTGTTCCAGTTGCTGCTGTTGATCTGGGTGCTGGGCTTTGCGATGAAGGGCCAACGCTCGCCGGCGTTCAAGCTGTGCATGCGCTGGCTCGAAGCGCTTCGGCCCTGGAGCATGCTCGAAGTCTGCCTGCTGGGCGCCATGGTGGCGGTGTTCAAACTCGCCGGCATGCTGGATGTGTTGCCCGGCACCGGCCTGTTTGCCCTGGCCGCCCTCAGCCTGTTGCTGATCCGCATTGCGGGGCGTGATATTCGCGACCTGTGGGACATTTTATGAGCCGTCCACCGACCGCCAGCGAGCTGAACCTGTGCCTGTGCCACAGCTGCGGCCAGGCTTGCGACGTCAGCACCGCGCCCGACGAATGCGAGCGTTGCGGCGCGCCGCTGCACCGGCGCAAGGTCCATTCGCTGACCCGTACCTGGGCCTATATGCTGACGGCGCTGGCGTTTTACGTGCCCGCCAACTTACTGCCGGTGATGAACACCTCGATGCTCGGCTCGGGCGCCGACAGCACCATCATGAGCGGCGTGCTGGAGTTCTGGCAGCACGGCGCCTGGGACATCGCCCTGATCATTTTCATCGCCAGCATCGCGGTGCCGGGTATCAAGTTCGTCGCATTGACGTTGCTGCTGGTCACCGTGCAGCGCAATAACCAGTGGGCGCGCAAGGAGCGCTCGAAGCTGTTTCGCTTCGTCGAAGTGATTGGCTACTGGTCGATGCTGGATGTGATCGTGGTGGCCTTGGTGGCCGCCCTGGTGCGGTTCCAGGCCCTGGGCACCATCGAGCCGCGCCTGGGCATTCTGTTCTTTGGCCTGGTGGTGGTTTTCACCATGCTCTCGGCAATGAGTTTCGACCCGCGCCTGATCTGGGAAAACCCACACAACGAGGAGATGCCGGATGGCGTCGCAAACCACTGACAAACCGCAGCCTGCGGGCTCGCCTGCGATCAAGACGCGGCGCTTCAGCGTCTCGCTGGTGTGGATCGTGCCGATTGTCGCGGTGCTGGTGGGCATTTCGCTGGTGGTGCACAGCATCCTTCAGCAAGGGCCGAGCATTACCATTACCTTCAAGACCGGCAGCGGCCTGACCGCCAACAAGACCGACGTGAAATACCGCAACGTGGTGATCGGCCAGGTGACTGACGTGGAGTTGAGCGACGATCAGAAAAGCGTCAACGCCACGATCAAACTGTCCAAACAGGCTGAAAGCTTCACCCGTGAAGACTCGCAGTTCTGGGTGGTGCGCCCACGTATCGGCGCCGGTGGCGTTTCCGGTATCGACACGCTGCTCTCCGGGGATTACATCGGCGCCGATATCGGCCAGTCCGATACCCGCGCCAACCGGTTCACCGGCCTGGAAAACCCGCCGCCCATTACCTATGGCGAACCGGGCAAGCGCTTCACGCTGCACACCCAGGATCTGGGTTCGCTGGATATCGGCTCCCCCGTGTACTACCGCAAGATTCCCGTTGGCCAGGTGGTGGCCTATGCCCTGGACGCTGACGGCAAGGGCGTGAACATCGACGTGTTCGTGCATGCACCCAATGACGCCTACGTCACCGAGAACACCCGGTTCTGGAACGCCAGCGGGATTGATGTGAGTGTCGGCGCCAACGGGTTTGCGCTGAAAACCGAATCCTTGTCGTCCATGCTGGTGGGCGGCATCGCCTTCCTCGCCCCGCCCTACAGCCCCAACGACAAGCCGGCCGACGAAGGACACTCCTATGAACTGTTCGCCGACCAGCAAACCGCGCTGGCCCCGCCCAATGGCAAGGCGCAATACCTGAACCTGCGGTTCGACCAGGCCTTGCGCGGGCTTACGGTGGGTGCACCAGTGGAATTCCTGGGTATCGAATTCGGCAAAGTGGTGTCGATCAACCTGGATTTCGACGAGAAAAAACGCAGCTTCCCGGTCAACGTCGGCATCGTGATCTACCCGCAGCGCCTCGGCGAAGCCAACACCAAAATGCTCACGGTCTTGAAGCATGACCCCAACGACGAAGCCGGCGGTGTGCGCCTGATGGGCAGCTTCATCGAACACGGCCTGCGCGCCCAGGCCCGCAGCGGCAACCTGCTCACTGGCCAGCTCTATATCGCCCTGGACTTCTTCCCCAAGGCCGACAAAGTCGTGTTTGACCCGAACCTGCGCCCCGTCAGTATTCCGACCATCCCCGGCAACCTGGAACAACTGCAGGAAAAACTCGAAGGCATCGTCAACAAGATCAACCAACTGCCAATCGAGCGAATTGCCGGCAACCTCGACGGCAGCCTGGTGGAACTGCGCAAGGGTCTCGGCCAGTTCAACGCCAAGACTCTGCCGGGGGTGCAAAACACGCTGGCCGACGTGAGTAAAACCCTGCAATCCGCCAGTTCGACCCTGGCCGAGGATTCGCCGCAACGGGAACAGTTGACCCAGACCCTGGACGAACTGAGCCGCATGTCGCGCTCCCTGCGAGAGCTGTCGGACTACCTGGCACGCCATCCCGAATCGCTGATTCGCGGTCGCCCCGACAACGCCGCGCCCTCCGACCTGCAAGGGCCACCGCGCAAATGACCACAGGAGCAACCACCATGGCTTTGCCGCTGAAGATCACGCTGCTCACCGGGTTGCTGCTGCTGACGGCGTGCCGCAGTGAGCCCATTCAATTTCATACCCTGACGCCGGTGCAGCGCAGCAATGCGTCATTGGCCGCGGGGGGCGAGATCCGGATTGAAAGCATCACGGTCCCGCCACAGGTCGACCGGCCACAGATTGTCATCCGCCAGGGTGACAGCGGCGTGGCCATTCTCGAGACGCAATGGTGGGCTGCCAGCCTGGTGGATGAGTTGCGCAGCGCGCTGGTGGATCAACTCGCCAGCAGCCGGAAAAACCTGGCGGTGCGCATTGAGGTCCAGCGCTTTGACTCGATCCCCGGGCAGTACGCCCTGCTCGACGTCAAATGGCGGCTTCGCCAGACGGGCACGGACGAACGCACGCCGCTGACATGCCGGACGGTGGTGCAGTCGCCATCCGGCCCGACCATTGACGACCTGGTGATCGCGCAGCAAAACAACGTCAAGCGGTTTGCCGCACTGCTCAGCCAGGCCGCCGACAAGTCATCGAGTGAGTGCCCCGCCGTGCGGTAAACATTGATCCGGGGGATCGAGCCATGCGCACATTCTGGAAGTGGTATCAGCAACTGCTGGAGAATGACTTCAGCACCCAGGTCTTCGACAATGTGAAGAACCTGCTGGTATGCGCGCTGTTGTTTGCTGCGGGCACCAACGCACTGGCCGGGAAACATGAGCTGTTCCTCGGCATCCTGGCGTCAAGCGTGGCCGGGTGGGGCTTGATCGTGGTCTCAAGCTTGCTGATGGTGCTGAATGTGAGCGATGGCATCCGCCGGCTCGCCAAACTGCGTTATCACCTGGTCCTTCAGCTGCTGCTTATCCTGATCTATGTGCTGGTGGCAGCCCGCGTGGTGGAAATCGTCTGGGGCTTTCGATCCCATTGATCCAGGTTTCTACCCCAGCAATCCCATCTCCTGCGCCCGCGCCACCGCCTGTGTGCGCCGCTCCACCCCGAGCTTGCTGTTGATATGGCTGGCGTGGGTTTTCACGGTGTGCAGGGAGATAAACAGCTGATTGCTGATCTCCTGGTTTGAACAACCCTGTGCGATCAGGTGCAGCACCGCCAGTTCACGGGCGCTCAGGGTCTCCAGTGTGTGTGGGGTTTCAACTACTGCAACATCCGGCAAGAGTGCCAGCAGGCTCTGGTTCATCAGTCCATGGGGATCCCGGGAAAGCTGCTCCCGCGTCCACTCGGGATAGCGTTCCAACAGGCGCTGGAAAGGTTGCATCGCGCCACCGGCAGCCGCTTCAAGCGCGCGGGCAAACACCGGGCGGGCCTGGGCTTCCTGGCCACCGTCCAGCAGTAACAGTGCCTGCTGGGTCAGCGCCATCAGGCTGATCATCTGCCGGCCGCTGTTATGGGCCTGGCGTGCCAGTTCATCGAGCCGTTGCAGTGAAGCCGCCGGCTGATGACGGATGGCGTCGAGTGCCGCCTGTTGCAACTCGATATGTTGCGGCAGGTGCGGGTGGAACTCCGGTGCGGCAGCGGCCTGTTCACCGTTGTAGGTTTGCCCCAGCCGCGTCAGCCAGGCATCGGCCAGGTCGGTGCGCCCCTGAGCCAGCCATAGCTCGCATTTGACCAGGGTGATCATCGCCAGATAGAAAATCGGCGGCACGTCCCAGATATGCATCAGGCGCTCGGCCTCGGCCAGTTCGGCAAAGGCCACGGAGAAGTCGCCACGGCGACCTTCGAAGCTGGCGATCACACAGTGGCCAATCAACACGCTGATATCCCGACAGGCTCGCGCCTCCGTCAACCCGGCACGCAGCCGAGCGAGCCCGGCTTCAGGCTGGCAGCGCATCAGCAGCAAATAGCCTTCGTACAACGCCAGGCGCGCGCGCACTGCGTACAGGCGTTGCGGCGCCAGGCCTTGCAAACGTTGCAGGCCCTGGCGCACCTCATCCAGCGACCGCAGGATCTCGCCACGGGCCTGCAGTACACGGGCTCGGTCGTAATGGGCCAGCGCTTCAAACAATGGATTGCCGACCCGCTGCGCCAACTCCAGGGATTCGCGGTTCAGGCCGCGGGCGCGCCACAGGTCGGCGTCGACAATGGCCAGGTTGGACAGGGTCGACAGGCACATCAACCGCTGGCCATAGCGTTTGTGCGGCAGGCTTTCCAGGGCCTCGCTGCAATACGACTGGGTCAGCTCACGATCACCACGGCCCCGGGCAATAATCCCGCTGAGGGCCAGCCATTGCGCCAGCATCGACTTTTGCGCGGTGGCCGACGGGGCCGGTAAAAAACGGCTGAGGTGGCTGGCCAGTTCCTGCGCCGCATCCAGCTGGCAGGCCAGGCCCAACGCCCAGCTGTAGAGCACGATCAGGCGTGGCGTACTCATCAGCAAACTGTCGGGCAAGTCCATTTTCCAGCGCAGCAGCATGCCGACATTCTGCTCCGCCAGCAGTTGCTCTTCGGACAGGTTCTGCACCAGGTTTGCCGCCACATCCAGGTGGCCCGCACGCAGCGCCTGCTCCACTGCCTCGTCGATCAAGCCCTGGGCATTGAACCAGCGGCAGGCCCGCAGGTGCAGGCTGGCTGCCGGCAACACGGCATTGCTCGCGCGCCGGGTGCGCAGCAGGTCGGAAAACAGATGGTGATAACGGTACCAATGGCCCTGCTCGTCCAGCGGCACCAGGAATACCTGGTGGGCTTGCAGGTAGCGCAGGATTTCCGTGCTGTCGTGGGCCTCGCGCACGGCGTCGCACAGCTCGCTGCAAAAGCGCTCCTGGGACGCGGTGTCGTAGAGGAACGCCTGGACTTCCGAGGGCAGGCAGTCGATGACTTCTTCGAGCAGGTAATCGCGGATCAGCCCTTCCCCGCCGTGCAAACCCTGGGGCAGCGTACCTTCGCTGCCGGCCTCGGAAGCCGCCAGCAGCCAGAAACGCAGGCCGGCCACCCAGCCTTCGCTGCGCCGGATCAGGTTATCCAGGGCTTCACCACGCAATGAACTGCTGTGGCGATCCAGCAGCGCCAGGGATTCGCCGTGAGTCAGGCGCAGGTCCTGCTCGTGCAGCTCCAGCAAATGCCGGGACAGGCGCAGTCGGGCCAGGTGCCAGTCGGGACGCTGGCGGCTGGTGACCAGCACCAGCAGGCCGTCGGGCAGGTGATTGAGGAAAAATTGCAGGCAGCGGTCGAGTACCGGGCCCTGGGCCAGATGGTAGTCATCCAGCACCAGCAACAGCGGCGCCTGGGTCGACAGATGCACCGTCAGTTCATCCAGCAGGCCGTCGAGCCATTCTTCAAAGGCGAAGGGTTGGTGACGCTGGCGCATTTTCAGCAGGCCCAGGGATTGGGCGCCCAACTGCGGGAAGTATTGCTGCAAGCCGTCGAGCAGGCGTTCAAGAAAACGTCCCGGGTCGTTGTCCCGGGGACTTAGCCCCAACCACAGGCTTTGCCAGTGGGCCGGCAGGCTCTGGCAGAACTCCACCGCCAGCGAACTCTTGCCGAACCCGGCCGGGGCGCTGACCAGCAACAGACGCCCGGCCAACCCTTCACTCAGCCGTTCGCACAGGCGCGGTCGCAACACGTAGCCGTCAGGCAGTGGGGGTCGATAGAAGCGACCTTCCAGGGTCGGAATCACCGCGCTGGCAGGCCCTTGAATTCGGGACAGATCAGTCATCGCCGGGCTCTTGTAGAAGGCTGTTGTCGGCATTGCAGATGTCCGCAGACTAGCGGTAAAAGCGGCAGCTTTGTAGATCTTTGCAACATTTGTCTGAAAAAGACTACAACAAAAAATATCCGGACTTCTTCTGTAACGACCGACACTCTGTGGCGAGGGAGCTTGCTCCCACTGGAGTGCGCAGCGCTCCCGTTTTTGGGGCTGCTACGCATCCCTGCGGGAGCAAGCTCCCTCGCCACAGTGGTCGCGCAAAAAAAAGCCCCGAACCAGTCGGGGCTTCTTCGAGGATGCGGCCTCGTTTACAGCAAGTTAGCGAACACCATCCTGGCGCAGGGCCGCCGGGGTGAAGTCGCTGGTGGTGGCGGTGAAACCGAAGTCATAGGCCTGTTTCTCTTCGTTCTTCATGCCCAGGGCCAGATAGCGGCCGGACTGCAGGTCGTAGAGGGTTTCGAGGGCGTACCACGGCACTTGCTTGTCGTAGTAGTTCTCGGCATGGGCTTCAGCCACGCGCCACAGCTGGCCACGACCGTCGTAGTGGTCGATGACCGCGGCTTGCCAGGTGTCTTCGTCGATGAAGAAATCACGCTTGGCGTAAATGTGGCGCTGGCCTTCCTTCAGGGTTGCAACCACATGCCACACACGGCGCAGCTCGTAGCGCGCCAGGTCCTGGTTGATGTGGCCGGCCTTGATGATGTCGACATACTTGAGCTTCGGATCGTCGAGTTTGTAGCTGTTTTCGGCGATGTACAGTTCCTTCTTGCCTTCCAGTTTCCAGTCGTAGCGGTCCGGTGCACCGTTGAACATGTCGAGGTTGTCGGAAGTACGCAGGCCGTCGGCGGCGGTACCCGGGCCGTCATACGATACTTGCGGCGCCCGGCGCACACGACGCTGGCCGGCGTTGTAGACCCACGCCGAACGCGGCTCTTTCACCTGGTCGAGGGTTTCGTGCACCAGCAGCACACCACCGGCCAGACGTGCCGGCGCAGTCACTTGCTGCTTGAAGTAGAACAGGATGTTGCCCGGGTTTTTCGGGTCGTAGTCCTTCATCTTGTCGCGGAACACGAACTGATCACGGAAATACACCAGGCTGAAGGAGCCGTTGGTTTGCGGCGTGGCCTGGGTCACCAGGCGGGTCACGCTGCCGCCGCGATAGCGGGTGATGTGGTTCCAGATCACTTCAACGCCGCTTTTCGGAATCGGGAACGGTACGGCGGTTTCAAAGTTTTCCAGGCCGTTGCCGCCGGACACCAGGTTGGTACTGGTGGCGTTTTTCTTGATGGCGGCGAACACATCAGCCGGCACCGTGGCGCCGCGATGGGTCGGGTAGACCGGCATCTTGAAGGTGTCGGGGTAGCGCTTGAACATCGCGTACTGCCCCGGCGCCAGCTTGTCCTTGTACTGCTCGACGTTCTGCGCGGTGATGGTGAATTGCGGCTGTTCGCTGGCGTACGGGTTGGCCAGGAAGCCACGGGCATCCACGGCACCGGCGTTGGTGGGCAGCGGCGACCATTTAGGGATGGTGCCGGCCGCGTTACCGGCCATTTCGGCGCCCATCGGGGTCAGAGTCGTGCCGAGCTTGGCGGCTTCATCCGCCGAGACCGCCGCCATGACGCTACCCGCCATGATCGACAGCCCCAGCACACCCACCTGCAACAGATTTTTAGTTATTTTCATGTTCTGGTTCTTCCTTAAAACATACTGCTTAAAGAGAGTGTGCTTAGAAGTTCACGCCAGCGCTCAAGGCGATAAAGTCACGGTCATCCACCGTGGTGAATTTGCCGCCAAAGAAGTTGGTGTAGTTGAGGCTGACGGTGTAGGTGTTCTGGTACTCGGCATCGACACCCAGGCTGACGGCCTTGCGCCCCTCTTCAAAGTTGCCGCCAGGACCTGGCGAGTAGCCTTTGACGTCATGGGACCACGCCACGTTGGGCTTGAGGTTTACACCGGCGAAGACGTCCGGGTACTCCCAGATGGCACGAGCGCGATAGCCCCAGGAGGTGGCCGTGGTGTAGCCGTCGTTGTTGCAGTTGGTGTTCAGGCCAGCGGCGTTCGGCAGACCGGCGCCGTTGGCCGTCGAGTTGTTAAGGGCGTTACAGAACCCGCCTGGCAGCGTGCCAGGACCGAAGACCGGATCTCGGCCATAACGTGCGTCGGATTTGCTTTCCAGGCCACCGACGTGGGTCACGCCAATTTCACCGACCGTGGTCAAACGACTGGCGCCCATGACCTGATCAAAGAAGTGCGTAAAGGTGGTCTGGAACTGCGTCACTTCTTTGCGATTGTAGCCATGCAGATCCTGGCCTGGCGTGCCCTTCAGCACCGAGGCATTCCCGTAGCCCGGAATCGGCGTGACACCCGCATAAAGAATGTCGGTGGTGCTGAGCTGTACTGGGGCATTTGGCCGATAGCTCAACTCACCGCTCCAGGCAGTACCGGTAGGCAGCGTGGTGGAGAAGCTCAAGCCGTACAGGCGGATGTCTTCAGGGTACTCAATGAAGTAGTTGGAACTGCCCGCAACAATCAGCGGCCGCAGCGCACCCAGCGGCCCCAAAGGCCGGGTATAGGCCGATGCTGGCGCACCTTGGGCGCTGAAGATCGGCGCACGGCTGTGGTAGTTCATGAAGTAGGCGCCGAATTCGGTATCCAGCGGCTCGAAGTTGTAGTGCATCGCCACGCCGAACTGGCCGCTGTCGCGGGCGTCACGGTCCGGCCCACGGCGCACCAGCACACCTTCGTTGTTCACATCCACGCCCAGGGCGTTGAGGGTAGGCAGTGCAGCGCCTGGAATGGTCGAGCGCTTGTTCAGCACCCGCAGGTTGTTGTTACAACCATCGGAAACCACATCCGGCTGCGAGAAGAACGTCCCGCAGTTGTCGGTCACCGTCTGGTCCCACTCCAACTGATAGAACGCTTCTGCCGACAAGTTATCGGTCAGCGTCTGCGACACATAGAACATGTTGACCGGGATCAGGCCTTCCTTGATCTCGGCCCCGGGACGACGGAATGCGGACACGTCGATCGGGTTGATGGAGTTGATACCGCCACCAATAAAGGTACTTTCACCCCAACTCACCACCTGCTTGCCGAACCGCACGTTACCTGGCAGATCAGCAATGGTGTAGTTGTGATAGATGAATGCATCGAGAATCTGCCCGCCAGAAGACTTGGCGCCCTCTTTGCGGTTGTTGTTGCTGACATTCTTGAAGTCCAGGTCTTCGTTTTGCAGCGCGAAGTCATACCAGTACTTGCCCCGGACAAACACGCCGGTGTCGCCGTATTTCAACTCAAGGTCATGAATGCCTTTGAAGATCTTCGAGAAGGAATCACCTTTGTCGAAGTTCAGGTGACCGTCATCCGAGGTTTGCGACAACCCCCTGCCACCGTTGTTGGCACCGATCAGGTCTTTATTGCGACCCGCCGTCGACCAACTGGCCCCGACCGACAGGGACGAGTCAAAGCTGCCTTCGATTTCACCGATGTTGAAACTGACGCCGAATGCAGGCCCGGCGAGCGTAGAGGCGAGGCTGACGGCCAAAGGCAGTTTTGCCCGGCGCCAGAACTGGTGTGCTGAGATCATCGACGCTACTCCATGTGCATTATTGTTATGGCAGTGAGTCGTTTCTAAGGGCTTGTAACGGCCGGAATACAACGATTCCAATGCCGGGCGAACAGATGAACCCGCCAGGTTCACAGCACCGCACCTTGAAAAACTCTGGGATGAACTATAGCCAGCAGGGGGTACCGCTTGATCCCTCTAAAGTGTGATTTGCATCACCAACCCGTCTGCCACAGTCCTTTTCGCCATGCTGACGAAGGTCAGCGACGGAAGGATGGCTGAAAATTGGCAAATCACAAGTGAAGGCTTGGACTAGAGCGCTGCCGTGCCCGCGAGGGCACGGCAAGCAGCGTCAGAGAGTGGAAAGGAAGGTGCTGTTGTTGGCCTGCCATTCAATGATGTCGACACGGATACGTTTTTTGTCGAGCTTGCCGACGCTGGTCTTGGGAATTTCCGTAACAACGGCGATCTGGCTTGGAATCGCCCACTTGCTCAGGTGGCCCAATTCCACAAACGGCTTGAGATGTTCCTTCAGCTCTTTGGCCCCTATCACATGGCCATCACGCACCACCAGCAACGCAAACGGGCGCTCACCCCACTGCGGGTCGGCAATCCCCACCACCGCTACTTCGCGTACCGCCGGGTGGCGGCTGACCAGGTCCTCAAGGGCCAGCGAGGAGATCCACTCGCCGCCGGTCTTGATCACGTCCTTGATGCGGTCGCGAATATCGATCACGCCGAAGGCATCGAGGGTGGCCACATCGCCGGTGTGCATCCAGCCGCCGGCCCACAGCTCGGCGCCCTTCTGCGGCTCGTTGAAATAGCCTTCGCTGAGCCATGGCGCGCGCAGCACCAGCTCGCCCTGGGATTCACCGTCGGCGGGCAGGAAGTTGCCCTCGCCATCGATGATCGCCGCTTCCACCAATGGCCCGGGCACGCCGGCCTTGATGCGGTAGGTGGTGCGCTCGTCTTCGGTACCCACCATCAGTTCTTCATTGAGATGGGCGCAGGACACCAGCGGCCCGGTCTCGGACATGCCGTACGCCGCTGTCAGTTGGATCCCGCGGGCCTTGGAGGCTTCATACAGTGAGCGATTGAGGGCGCTGCCACCGATGACGATTTTCCAGCCGCCGAAATCCACGCCCTGGCCGGCCTTGGCGTTGAGCACCATTTGCAGGATGGTCGGCACACAATGGGAGAAGGTGACCTTCTCCTTGCGCCACAGCTCCACCAGGTATTCGGGGTCGTAGCGGCCTGGATAAACCTGCTTCAGGCCGAGCATGGTCGCCACATACGGCAGGCCCCAGGCGTGCACGTGGAACATCGGAGTGATCGGCATGTAGACGTCGTTGGTGCCCAACAGCCGCACGCTGTCGACGCTGCCCATGATGGTCGCCACGCCCATGGTGTGCAGCACCAGTTGGCGGTGGGTGAAGTACACGCCCTTGGGATTGCCCGTGGTGCCCGTGGTGTAGAAGGTGGTGGCGACGGAGTTTTCGTCGAAATCCTCGAAGTCGTAGCGGGGGCTCGCCGCCGCGAGCAATGTTTCGTACTCACCCACGAGGTTGGGCAGCTCGGCGGTTTTGTCCGCGCCATCGGTGAGCAGCAGGGTTTTGTCGACGGTGGTGAGGTGGCCGGCGATGGCCTGGTAGAGCCCCACGAACTCGCTGTTGACCAGCACAAAGCGGTCCTCGGCGTGGTTCATGGTGTACAGAATCTGTTCCGGGGACAGGCGCACGTTGATGGTGTGGATTACCGCACCAATCATCGGAATGGCAAACATGCATTCCAGGTAGCGGTGGCTGTCCCAGTCCATCACGGCCACGGTATCACCGGCCTTGACCCCGGCCTCGGTCAGCACATTGGCCAGGCGGGCGACGCGCTCGATCAGGGTCGGATAGGTGTAGCGCAACTGGTCGCGGTAGACGATTTCCCGGGTCTTCTCGTAGCGTGTCCCGGACATCAACAGGCGTTTGATCAACAGCGGGTATTGGTAGGCGCCTTCGGCGGGCGGGATAACACGAGTCTGCAACATACGAATCCCTTATCTGACTGCACGGTCTTGGCTGAAACATCTGCACTGTAGAGCGCTTATGTTTCAGCCAAATCAGCCAAAGGAATGATTTGCAGAACCCAATGAATGCTAGCTTTGCGCCAGCATCCGGCTTATTTCATGCTGGTAAACGCCAGCTTCACGCCGATGGCAATCAGCACCGCGCCCATGGTGCGGTCGAACCAGTGGCCCATGCGTGCAAAACCGGCGCGTACGCGTTGCTGGCTGAACAGCATGGCCACCAGGCAAAACCAGATCGCGGTCGCCACGGCCAGGTACACGCCATAACCGGCCTGGACCGCCAACGGCGTGTGGGGATTGATCACCACGGTGAACAGCGACAGGAAGAACAGCGTGGCCTTGGGGTTCAAGCCGTTGGTGACAAACCCTGAGGTAAACGCACCACGGGCAGTGCGCTCGCCCGCTTCCAGGTGCAGGTCTTCTTCACTGGCAGGCTTGGCCGGCTGGGCGCGCAGGGCCTTGAAGCCGATGTACAGCAGGTAGGCCGCCGCCGCCCATTTCAGCGCATTGAACAGCACGATGGACTGGGACACGATCAACCCGATGCCCAGCAGCGAATACCCCACGTGCAGGAAAATCGCCGACCCGACGCCCAACGCCGTCCAGGTGCCTGCACGTCGGCCATGGGTCACGCTTTCACGTACCACCACGGCGAAATCCGGGCCAGGGCTGGCCACCGCCAACAGGTGAATCAGTGCCACGGTCAAGAACTCGGTGAGGTACATGCACACTCCAGGAAGTAACTGATTATTTCATCTGATAGGCTCGGCAGATTACGCCTTCGAATCCCGCCGCAAAAGGTACAGTTGATGACGAACAATCGCCGCGCCGTCTTCCTTGATCACCCTTCCCTGGACCTCGGGGACCTGGACCTCAGCGGGTTGCAGGCACTCTTCAGCGAACTGAGCCTGCACCAGCAGACCACACCCGAAAACATTATCGAACGCCTGCAAGGCGCGCAGGTGGCGATCAGCAACAAGATCGCGCTGAATGCCGAGACCCTGGCGGCCTGCCCCGAGCTGAAGCTGATCCTGGTGACCGCCACCGGCACCAACAACGTCGACCTCGCCGCCGCCCGCGCCCACGGCGTTACCGTGAGCAATTGCCAGGGTTACGGCACGCCATCGGTGGCGCAGCATACGATCATGCTGCTGCTGAACCTGGCGACGCGCCTGAACGACTATCAACGGGATGTGCAGGCGGGGCACTGGCAACAAGCCAAGCAGTTCTGCCTGCTGGACTACCCGATCGTCGAACTGGAAGGCAAAACCCTCGGGCTGCTGGGCCATGGTGAATTGGGCGGTGCCGTTGCGCGCCTGGCTGAAGCCTTTGGCATGCGCGTGATCCTGGGCGCCATTCCAGGCCGCCCGGCCCGTGCCGATCGCGTGCCGCTGGACGAGTTGCTGGCGCAGGTCGACGCACTGACCCTGCACTGCCCGCTCAACGAACACACCCGCGACTTTATCGGTGCCCGCGAACTGGCGCTGCTCAAGCCCGGCGCGTTTATCGTCAACACCGCCCGTGGTGGCCTGATCAACGAACAGGCCCTGGCCGATGCCTTGCGCAGTGGGCACCTGGGCGGCGCGGCGACCGATGTATTGAGCGTGGAACCGCCGGTGAACGGCAACCCGTTGCTGGCCGGCGACATCCCGCGCTTGATCGTCACCCCGCACAACGCCTGGGGCAGCCGCGAAGCCCGGCAGCGGATCGTCGGCCAATTGATCGAAAACGCTCAGGGCTTTTTCAGCGGCGCCCCGCTGCGCGTCGTCAGTTGATAAACTGCGCCCCTTTTCAAGGAGCAGACCATGGATCCGCGCAGTGAAGTACTGCTTCGCCAGGCCGAACTTTTTCAAGGCGACGTGCTGCTGGTGGGCTTGCCCGCCGACGACCTGCTGGGCCGCCTGCCCAATGCCCATGGCTGGAGCTGGCACGCCGGCGACCAGGCCGCACTGGACGCACGTTTTGCCGAGCGCAGCCAGTTCGGTGTGAACGTGCCCGAGCGTTCGTTCGAGACCGCGGTGGTGTTCCTGCCCAAGTCCAAGGACCTCACCGACTACCTGCTCAATGCCGTGGCGGCGCGTTTGCCCGGCAAGGAGTTGTACCTGGTGGGGGAGAAGAAAGGCGGCATCGAAAGCGCGGCCAAGCAACTGAATCCGTTCGGCAAGCCGCGCAAGCTCGACAACGCGCGGCACTGCCAGTTGTGGCTGGTGACGGTGGCCAACGCCCCCGAGCCGGTAGAACTGGAGAGCCTGGCGCAGGTGTTCGAGGTGCCGCTGGCTGAGGGCCCGCTCAAGGTGGTGAGCCTGCCGGGCGTGTTCAGCCACGGTCGGCTGGATCGCGGAACCGCATTGCTGCTGGAGCATCTGGACAAGTTGCCGAGCGGTCACTTGCTGGATTTCGGTTGTGGCGCGGGTGTGCTCGGGGCAGCGGTCAAGCGTCGCTACCCGCATAACACGGTGACAATGCTCGACGTGGATGCCTTTGCCGCTGCCAGCAGTCGCCTGACATTGGCGGCCAATGGCCTGGAAGCCGAGGTGTTGACCGGTGATGGCATCGACGCTGCTCCGATGAATCTGAACGCGATTCTGAGTAACCCGCCGTTCCACGTCGGGGTGCACACCGATTATTTCGCCACCGAGAACCTGCTACGAAAAGCGGCCAAACATCTGGCAAAAGGCGGCGAACTTCGCTTGGTTGCGAACAGCTTCCTGAAGTATCAGCCGCTGATTGAAGAGCATCTTGGCGTGTGCGCAATCAAGGCAGAAGGTCAGGGTTTTCGCATTTACCGTGCCAAGCGCGGCTGAGCTCTTTTTCCAAAAGAAGGCTTGCCGAATGGATTTTGCCTAGGCAGAATCCGCTCCGTCCTAGGGGAGTAGTCTCCCACGAGCGCCACGCTCGTCCGGCATACGTCAACATACTTGGTCAACAGGCCATGGCGTATGCGACCCAGGAGTCCGCACAGACGGACCGGGGTTTGACAAGACCTATGACACGAACACCTTACCCGGGGCGGGAAGGCTGTACGTGTCATAGCCGTGTCGACCCGCCCCTGGAACTTACCTGATGCTGGATTCTCTGCTCGTCCCTACCGCAATCGTTGCCTTGGCCGAAATTGGCGACAAGACGCAACTGCTCGCGCTCATTCTCGCTGCACGCTTTCGCAAACCCTGGCCGATCATCGCCGGCATCGTCGCCGCGACCCTGGCCAACCATGCGGCCGCCGGTGCCGTGGGGGCCTGGTTCGGGAGTTTCTTCTCGGATGCGGTGCTGCACTGGATCCTCGCGGCGAGCTTCTGCGCCACGGCGCTGTGGACCCTGGTGCCCGACAAGCTCGACGATGACGAAGCCAGCACTTCCCGCAAGTTCGGGCCCTTCCTGACCACGCTGATCGCGTTCTTCCTCGCGGAAATCGGCGACAAAACCCAGATCGCTACCGTGATGCTCGCGGCGCAATACCCGGAACTGTGGCTGGTGATTATCGGCACCACCCTGGGCATGTTGATTGCCAACGTGCCGGTGGTGCTGGCGGGTAATTTTGCCGCGGACAAATTGCCGCTGACGCTGATTCGTCGACTGGCGGCTACGGCATTCTTCATCCTGGCCATTGTTGCGGTGTACAAGGCCATGCAGAGCAGTGGCTGGATCTAAACGCAACCCCATATGGGAGCTGGGCTTTTGTGGGAGCTGGCTTGCCTGCGATAGCATCACCTCGGTGCAACTGACACACCGAGGTGCCTGCATCGCGGGCAAGCCCGACTCCCACACAAGCCGGGCCCCCACAGTCAGATTTGCATTTCAGCCTTATAAATCAGGATTTTTTCGCCTGCTGATACAACGGCATCACCTTCGGAATCGCCGCCTGCAACGAGGCGATCCGGCTGTCGGAGGCAGGGTGGGTGCTCATGAATTCAGGTGGCGAGCCTTCCGAAGCCTTGGCCATTTTGTTCCACAGGGTAATCGCCGCGTTCGGGTTGTAACCGGCACGCGCCGACAACTCCAGGCCGATCAGGTCCGCTTCGTTTTCATTGCTGCGGCTGTTGGGCAAGGTCATGCCGTAGTTGGCCACGGTATCGGCCAGCGCCAGGCTGTCCTGACCGAGGCCGAACAACGCACCGGCCCCCTGCTTCGCCATCTCGATACCGTAGGCCTTGGACATGGCTTCGCGGCCGTGTTCACGCAAGGCGTGGGCAATTTCATGGCCCATCACGGCGGCGAGTTCGTCGTCGGTCAACTTGAGATTGTCGATCAGCGCGCTGTAGACAAAGATCTTGCCGCCAGGCCCGCAGTTGGCGTTCATCTCGTCACTTTTGATCAGGTTCACTTCCCACTTCCACTGCGCCGCATCCGGACGGAAGGTGGGCGCCTGGGCGATCAAGCGGTTGGCGATCGCCTGCACGCGCTTGGCGTTGGCGCTGGTCTTGTCCACCAGGCCCTTGCCGCTGGCTTCACCCAGGGTCTGCTGGTAGGACTGCGCATACATCTGGTCGACTTCCTGGCTCGACAACATGCTGAACATGTACTGCTTGCGCTCAACCCCCACGGCGCCGCCGCTGGTGGTGTTGACCGACTGACAACCGGCGAGCAACAAAGCCGCGCCCAACGCACATACCGCCACTGTCTTTTTCATCAACCTGCTCCCTGAAAACATGGCGCGTATCGTAGTCGGCCAATTGTATCGACGCCAGATACAACAGACGTATAGCCACCTGATTTCAGATACATCCCACACTGCCGCAAAAAATTCACAAACGCTGGCAACCATTCCATTTACGACATTCGCCCATCCGGCACAGCCATTTTGAGGTAATGGCCCTCATGTCTCCCCCGCCCGCGGCCGATATACACAAGCAGCCAATCTCCCCCTGCGTTCGGAGCCGTCATGAAGTTCAAGTCGATTCAATTTTCTGTCGCGGCACTGGCCGGGGCCATTGTCCTGAGCGTGGTGGCGGTGTTGGTGCTGTATGCCTTGTTCGCCGGGGCGCGCACCCAGGAGATGGTGCAGGAACGCACCCAGGGTCAATTCGAACAAATCATCGAACAGCGCCTGACCGCCCTGGCGCAAACCCAGGCGACGCTGATCCAGCGCGAACTCGAAGCACCGCTGGTGACGGCCAAGGGCCTGGCCACCGCCAACGCCCTGATGGGCATGAAAGACGCCAACGGCAACCCGCAACTGGCGGTCTCCCGTGAACAACTGATCAACCTGATCCACGAAACCGTGGTGCGTAACCCGAAGATTCTCGGCGCCTATATAGGCTGGGAAGCCAACGCCATCGACCACAACGATGCTGCCTACGTCAACAGCCCGGTGGTCGGCATCGAAACCAACGGCCGCTTCCTGCCGTGGTGGTTCCGCAATGCCGACGGCAGCCTGGGCCTGGACAAACTGGCTGACGTGGCCGACCAGACCATCCTGTCCACCGGCGTGCGCGCCAGTGAGTACTACCTGTGTTCCAAGGAAAGCAAAAAGCCCTGCGCCATCGATCCGGCCCCTTATAAAGTCGGGAACGCGATGGTGATGCTCGCCTCGTTTATCGAACCAATCATGATCGACGGCACCTTTCAGGGCATCGTCGGCGCCGACTTGTCGGTGAACTTCATCCAGGAAATGCTCACCAAGGCTGATCAGAATTTGTACAACGGTGCTGGCGAGTTGGCGCTGATTTCCAGCAACGGCCGCCTGGTGGCCTACACCAAGGACGCCAGCAAGCTCGGGGAAAAGGCCAGCGACCTGCTGGACAGCAACGAACTGGCCAACCTCGGCCAACTGAAGATCGGCGAGGTGCGCTATGACGTGGACAAGCAACACGGGCATATCGAGCTGTTCCTGCCGTTCAACATCGGCCAGACCGACGCCCGCTGGACCCTGCTCCTGCAACTGCCCCTGAGTGCGGTAATGGCCGACCTGCAGGCGATGCAGCACGACCTCGACGCCCAGCGCAAAACCGATATTTTCGGCATGGCCGTGGCCGGGCTGCTGATCGCCGGCATCGGCTTGCTGGTGATCTGGCTGGTGGGCCACGGCATTGCCCGGCCGCTCAAGCAAATGGTGGCGATGCTCAATGACATCGCCCAGGGCGAAGGCGACCTGACCCGGCGCCTGACCAGTGATCGCGCCGACGAACTGGGGGCGATTGCCAGCGGCTTCAATACATTCCTGGCCAAGTTGCAGGGGATGATTACCCAGGTGGTGAGTTCGGTGCAGAAGGTCAGCGACTCCTCGGAGCACACCGCCGACATCGCGATTCGTACCAACCAGGGCGTGCACAAGCAAATGGTCGAGATCGACCAGGTGGCTACCGCCGTGCACGAGATGACCGCGACCGCACAGGACGTGGCGCGCAACGCCACCCAGGCCGCACAGGCCGCCAGCCACGCTGATCAAGCGGCGAGCCAGGGCATGCAGATTGTGCGCGACACCTCCACCTCCATCGGCGCCCTCGCCGAGGAAATCGGCAAGGCGGTCGGTGTGGTGCAGGCGCTGGCCAAGGACAGCGAGAACATCAATGCCATCCTCACGGCGATTCGCGGGATTGCCGAGCAGACCAACCTGCTGGCGCTCAACGCGGCAATCGAAGCCGCACGGGCCGGTGAGCAAGGGCGCGGGTTTGCGGTGGTGGCCGACGAGGTGCGCAACCTGGCGCAGAAGACCCAGAAGGCTACCGAAGAAATCCAGGCCATGATCCAGCAACTGCAACAAGGCACCCGCGACGTGGTGCGGGTGATGGAAGACAGCCAGAATCGCACCGATGAAAGCGTGCAACACGCGGCCAAGGCGGCTCAGGCGCTGGAGACCATTACCCAGGCGGTGTCGGTGATCAACGACATGAACACCCAGATCGCCAGCGCCGCCGAGGAACAGAGCGCGGTGGCCGAGGACATTAACCGTAACGTGATCAATATCGGACAGGTGGCCAATGAAGTGGCCGGCGGAGCGGATGAGTCGAGCGCGGCCAGCGCAGACCTGACCAAGCTGGCGGAGCAGCAGCGACGGTTGATCAATCAGTTCAAGGTTTGAGTCAAGCGGCGCCCTTTCGGGCGCCTTCGCGAGCAAGCCCGCTCCCACATTCGATCGCATTCCTTCAGTTGAAATGCAATCAAATGTGGGAGCGGGCTTGCTCGCGAAGAGGCCGGCCGATTCAACACAACGCTCAACCCGGCGTCAGGCACTCCGGTCCATTCAGCTTCGGATCGTTGACCATATTGGCCAGCACCCGCTCGCGCAACGCGGTGGGTTCACTGGCCAACAAGGCCTGCAAGGTGTGCAGCGGCGTCTCGGGGTTCAGCCAGGCTGCCTGCCCCGCCGCATCCAGAATCAACGGTCGGCGCTGACTCTGCGCCGCCTGGGTCACCACCGCCGTACTCAACCAAACCTGCTCCTGCACCGGATACGCCTCCCAGATCGCGGCAAAGAACAGTGTGCTGCCCTCCCCCGGCGTCAGCCAGTACGGGCGCTTGCGCTGGGTGCCGCGCCATTCGTAGAAACCATTGGCCGGCAGCAGGCAGCGGCGCTGGCGAAACGCTTCGCGAAACATCGGCTGTTCGGCAAGGGTTTCCGCCCGGGCATGGGCCGGTGTACGAGAGAGATCGGTCAGCCAGGGCGGCGTCAGGCCCCAGCGCGCCCGCGCCAGGGTGTGCTGGCCGTCGCTCAGGCGCTGGATCAGCACCGAGTCATTAGGAGAGATGTTCCACTGGGCCTGCTGGTCGGCCGGGAAGCCCGGCAAGGCAGCAAACGCGGGGTTCCAGCGAAACAGGGCATAACGTCCACACATGGGGCAACACGACTCTTGGAGAAACTGGCCGACAGCCTAACAGACCAGCACGTCGGGAAAGCTGTCGGGTTCATCACCGGGCAGTGGTTGCGCACCGTTGTAGGCGGTGATCAGCTCGCGGGCGTAGGCGGCCTGGTCGTTCTCCACCGCCAGCGCCAGCAGGCCATAGATCGGCAGTTCGCCGGTACCCCCGAGCAAATCGCGCCCCACCAGGTGCGCGGTGATGCCCTCGCTTTCGAGCATGCCTCGCAGCAGCTCACCTTCCATCAGGTTTTCCGGCTCGTAGATTCGCTGCATGGGCGTACCTTTATTCGTTCTCGCTGCGTACGTTGAGCATCCATTCGCCGTCATGAACCTGCAGCTCGAAAACAATAGGCCGGCAGCACACCGGGCAGTCCTCAATATATTCCTGATCGCCCGCCGACAGATCCAGTAGCGCCGTGACTACCTCTCCACAATAAGGACATTCGTACGACTCCTCTTCCATCGCGGTCTCCAAGGTGACTTGTGCGTATAATCGCCGGTCTATTTACAGGGCTATTTTTCGTCCCGGCCAATTGCCCGGACCACGCCCTGATATTTATTGTTCCAAACCTTTACTTACCCTAGCCGTTTCTAACAAGAGAGCATGATGGGCGAATTCGATACCATCCGACCTTACAACGACAGCGAAGTCCCGGCAGTGCTGGCCCGACTGTTCAGTGACAAGGCCTTTCTGGACATCCTGACCCACTTTCGCTTCCCGCGCTTTGCCGGCGCCTTCGGCTGGCTGCTCAAGCCGATGATCGCTCATAAACTGCGCCGTGAGTTCGCCGGCGTCACTACCGTGGCCACGCTGCAGGACAAAGTCGAGTTTTACGTCGACCACACCATCGAGCGGGCAACCGACGGCGTGACCTATACCGGCGTGGAGCAGTTCAAGTCCGGCAGCGCCTACCTGTTCCTGGCCAACCACCGCGACATCGTGATGGACCCGGCCTTCGTCAACTACGCCGTGTATCACGCCGGCCTGCCGACGCCACGCATCGCCATCGGCGACAACCTGCTGCAAAAGCCGTTTGTCAGCGACCTGATGCGCCTGAACAAGAGTTTCATCGTGCACCGCTCGATCACCGGGCGCAAAGAGAAGATGGCGGCCTACCAGTTGCTGTCGGCCTACATCAACCATTCGATTCGCAACGACTGCCAGTCGATCTGGATCGCCCAGGCCGAAGGCCGCGCCAAGGATGGGGATGATCGCACCGAGTCGGCGATCCTCAAGATGTTCCACATGAGCCGCAAGGACGAGCCGTTCGCCGAAGTCATCCAGTCACTGAACCTGACGCCGGTGTCCATCAGCTACGAATACGACCCGTGCGACGCAGCCAAGGCCCGCGAGCTGTACATCCGCGCCACCACCGGCACCTACAGCAAGGCGCCGGGGGAAGATGACGTGAGCATCGCCCTGGGCATCACCGGCTACAAGGGCCGGGTACACGTCAACTTCGCGCCGCCGATCACCGAGGCGTTCGAAGACACCAAGCTGTTGGCGATCGAAATGGACCGGCAGATCCTGGGTGGGTATCGGTTGTTCCCGGTGCATTACCTGGCGTACGCCCAATGGAGCGATGCCGATCCGCAATTGCAGGTACCGACCGCAGCCGAGGTATTCCCGGCGGACGAGTTGGCCAAGGCAAAGGCAGAGTGGGAGCGGCGCTTGAATGCGTGCCCGGCCGAGCATCGGCCGTATCTGGTGTTGCAATACGCGACGCCGGTGAGGAATCAGTACCGGGTCAAGGCCGGGATTGCCCTGTAACCCGGTACCAGCAACAGCGCAAACCCAATGTGGGAGCGGGCTTGCTCGCGAAGGCGGTGGATCAGCCAATCATGTATTGACTGACACCGCGCTTTCGCGAGCAAGCCCGCTCCCACAGTTGTTTTTAGGGTGTTCCTACAATCGGGTACTAAGAAAGGACACCAGCAACGCCAGCCCCAGACAGGCAAACCCCAACCGGTAGAACAGGCGATAGGTACGCTGCGTCAACACGTCCAGATACAGCATTGGCTGATCAATGGCACGCAGTTCGCTTTGCGCGGCAAGGCGGGCCATCGCGCGCTGTTCATGCAGGCGCGTGACAAACAGCAGCCATGCCGCCGGGCAGGCCAGTAACAGGGCAAGGGAATTGAGCAGTAGTGCGATCAGCGACATCGCAAACCTCGATGTATCAGTGTCTTGGTATCAATCCAGATACAAACCTGAATGATATGCGCCGCCTGCGCGTCATTACTCCTTCCCCATTGACGGCTAATGTATCCAGTAATTTACAGCGTCACCTGAACGTCACCTTAACAAGCCACTCTGTTGCCCTTCGAAAGCCCGGGAGCTTGTCATGTTGCACGCGCAGAACCAGGATCGGCTGTATCTGATTGCCCCAAGCGATGAGCAAGAGGCCCTGGTGGGCGGCCTCGCGTTCAATGTGCAGGACCGCCACTGGCTGGTGTATTGCGCCCTCGGCGGGCATCAACATGCCGACCTGCCGGAGCTGGACTTGCTCACTGGCGTGAGTGTGCTGGACTTTTATGTCGAAACGGCTGCATGAAAACGGCAGGCGTAAAAAAACCGGGCTCAGTGATGAGCCCGGTTTTTTGATCGTTCCCACGCGCCGCAAAGGAATGCCGACTGGGGCGCTCCGCGCCCGCCTGACGGTTACTGCGAGCTGAGCAGCGAACCGATGCTCGGGTCCTTGAACAGGCGCGTCAGGGCATCGCTCAACACGTCGCTGACCAGCTTGGTGTTGGTTTCCTGGTTCGGCGCCATGCCGAAGCGCTGGTCCAGGGATGCGCCGTAACGGCCGCTGTAGCGACGGGTACCGGCAGTCACGTCGGACTTGAAGGTCGCGCCGATGGTGGCTTCAGTCACGTACAGGCCTTCCTTGGGCGACTGATACTTCAGCTCGGCCAGGGTGATGGTCAGTTGTGGCGCACCTGGCGAGTTGGACGGGGTGAAGCCCAACAGGCGCACGGCCGCTTCGGCCTGGGCTTGCAGCTTGGGCAGCACGTCCGCACCGGTCACCGTAATGGCGCTGGTTTCCGGGTACAGGCCGCCACGGGTGCCGAGGGTCGGCGACGGACGACCGTCAACCACACGCACCGACACCGGCTGGCCATGGCCGACAGGCGCCAGCTGGGTGGTGATTTTCGGTTGCGGGCTGAGTTGTTGCGGGCTGTGGGCGCAGCCAACCAGGGTCAAACTGGTCACAGTGATCAAACCGAACAACAGGCGTTGCAACATACTCATTTCTCCAGGACTAGATGCAAACAGGGCGCCAGTATAACGGTGAGCGCTCGCCACTCACCAGAATTCCTGAACGGCGCCTGAACTGTCGGCGAAATTACAATTTTCACACAGAACCGTCACCTCAATGTCATGCCAGACTGCCAACCTTCGCAGCATGTAACGAACCGGGTACACAGCCATGCGCCTTCTCAAATCTTTGTTCTTTTCCCACGCCAGCCATCGCCACTTCGCCCTGCTCGACGCCCAAGGCTGCTGCCAGGCTTTCAAGCAGTGCAGCCTGCCGCCCGTCGGTGAAGGCTGGGTCGAAGTCGAAGAGACCCGCCTGAGCTGGATGCACCGTCCGCTGCCCGCCAGCGCGCGCGTCAGCCCCCGGGTTTCGCAGCCACAGGCACGGCACGCGTTGGCCTCCTGACCAGACTGCTAATAAAAGTCATTAAACACGTCCATTTGCGCGCATTTCTTCGCTACAATCTCCCCCCGATTATAAGGACGTCTCCTGATCGGGCCTCGCAGCATCGCTAATGCACTTGTATTAGCTCCCCCGCACCGCCCACAGAGAGCCGCCCACACAGATCGTGTGAAGCTGGCGAGCTTGCTGTTTTCTCTGCAAACCATCGTCTTTACCCGAATCTGCCAGAGCTGCCATGCGCTCGGCCACTTGAGTTGTTTGCCCGTTTTGCCGCTTGCCGGCAGTGATTTCGGGCCAGGTGCCAGGCTGGGGCAGCCCTTTTTTGAGGTTCACGTCTTCAAAAGAGCGTGAAAAAAACGGGTTTTCACAACTTCACAAGAGTGTGGCGAGCAAATGAATAGTTTTGCGTTTGTACAAGCACCATCAGCGTCTGGAACAGCCCCACCACACAGGACCGAGCACTCCTCAAGAACCGGAGCTTGAAGCCTGTCCGCTACGGATTTGGTTGCACGATCGGACGAGCTTGACCATAAGTCGAATTGCCACAGGCGCCCTTAAATGCGTTCATACGCAGATCAGGCCCGGTCGGCAGCGTCCGCTTGCGATAAATTGCGAAGAATCGGACATGGCGATCCTGGCCATGGGTAACCTGGGGCATCACGTGAACCGCCCCGTCACTCCTGGCAGCCATGCCGTCAATTTGGTGCTGCAGATTTTGGAGACGCGTTAAATGGCGCATAACGAAGCAGTCGACGTAGTACTGGTAGGTGCGGGCATCATGAGTGCCACCCTCGCCGTACTGCTCAAAGAGCTCGACCCCGGCCTCAAGCTGGAAGTCGTTGAGCTGATGGATTCGGGTGCCGCGGAAAGTTCCAACCCGTGGAACAACGCCGGTACCGGCCACGCCGGGCTGTGTGAGCTGAACTACACACCGCAGGCCGCCGACGGCTCCATCGACATCAAGAAAGCCGTGCACATCAACACCCAATTCGAGGTGTCGAAGCAGTTCTGGGCCTACCTGACCAAGAAAGGCACCTTTGGCTCGTCCAAATCCTTTATCAGCCCCGTGCCGCACCTGAGCTTCGTACAGGGCGAGAAAGGCGTGTCGTTCCTCAAGAAGCGCTTTGAAACCCTCAGCCAGCACCACGCGTTCTCGGACATGCACTACACCGAGGACCGCAGCGAGATGGCCGAGTGGATGCCGCTGATGATGCCCGGCCGCCCGCTGGACGAAAAAATCGCCGCCACCCGCGTGATGAACGGCACCGACGTCAACTTCGGCGCCCTGACCAACCAGTTGCTCTCGCACCTGACCAGCGCCCCGGATGCCCAGGTCAAGTACAGCAAGCGCGTCACCGGCCTCAAGCGCAACGGCGCCGGCTGGACCGTGAGCATCAAGGACGTCAACAGCGGCAATTCCCGTGATGTGGACGCCAAGTTCGTGTTCCTCGGCGCCGGTGGCGCGGCCCTGCCGCTGTTGCAAGCCTCGGGCATCGAGGAAAGCAAGGGCTTCGGCGGCTTCCCGGTCAGCGGCCAGTGGCTGCGTTGCGACAACCCGGAAGTGGTCAAGCACCACCAGGCCAAGGTCTACAGCCAGGCGGCCGTGGGTTCGCCACCGATGTCGGTGCCGCACCTCGACACCCGTGTGGTCGACGGCAAGAAATCCCTGCTGTTCGGGCCATACGCCGGTTTCACCACCAAGTTCCTCAAGCACGGCTCGTTCCTTGACCTGCCCATGTCGATTCGTGCCGGCAACATCGGCCCGATGCTGGCCGTGGCCCGGGACAACATGGACCTGACCAAGTACCTGGTCAGCGAGGTGCGCCAGTCCATGGAGCAGCGCCTGGAATCCCTGCGTCGCTTCTACCCTGAGGCAAAAGCCGAAGACTGGCGCCTGGAAGTGGCCGGCCAACGGGTGCAGATCATCAAGAAAGACCCGAAGAAAGGCGGCGTGCTGCAATTCGGTACCGAACTGGTTGCGGCCAAGGACGGTTCGCTGGCCGCCCTGCTCGGCGCGTCTCCAGGTGCTTCGGTGACCGTGTCGATCATGCTGGAACTGATCGAACGCTGCTTCCCGACGAAAGCGGCCGGTGAGTGGGCCGCCAAGCTGCACGAGATCTTCCCGGCTCGGGAAAAGGTCCTGGAGACCGATGCCGAGCTGTATCGCAAGATCAACACGCAGAACAACATCAGCCTGGAACTGGTTGAGCAGAGCAGCGAGACCGAAAGCTACGCTTGAGCGTCGTGACGCAGAGTGTCAGTGGACGCATTCCCACGCAGAGCGTGGGAACGAAAAACGCCCCAATGGGGCGTTTTTTTTCGTCCGCAACAATCAGCCGCGAGCTTGTTCAATCAGCTCGATGTACTCGGCGGCGTTGCGCTGGTCCTTGATCACTTCAACGAAGGTCAGGCCATGCTCGTCCTTGCCATCGAGGTCCAGGCCGGCTTCCTTGAAGAAAACCAGGAAGCGTTCGAAGTCGTCGATACGCAGGCCGCGGTAGGCCTTGATCAGTTTGTGCAGGGACGGCGAAGTGGCGTCTACCGGCTCGAAATCCAGGAACAGCTTGATTTGCTCGTCGCCGATTTCATCACCAATCACCTGTTTCTTATCTTTACGCATTACCGACTCCAGCCTGCAGACATTTACACGGGAAAAGCAGTTTACCTGCGGCACAGCGGCTTCGAAAGCTACGCGAACCAATGTGGGAGCCGGCTTGCCTGCGATAGCGGTGCATCAGTAACAGATGGGCCAACGGACCCACCGCTATCGCAGGCAAGCCAGCTCCCACATTGACTGTATTTACACCGCCGAATGCGCGTCGGCTGGATTATTTGGCGCGCACCGCCCCGGTGTGCAAATCGGCCCAGATATGGCCGTTGGCGTAAGTGAGGAATTGCACATAGACCGTGTCATTGCGCAATAAGTCGACGATCACCCGATACTGGGTCACCGGATACGACAAGGTCAGGGTTTTGCTTTTGTCGTCGAACACCGGCTTTTTCAGGCTTTTGCTTTCAGCATCGAAATTGAGAACCACCTGGGCGATGGTCGCGCCTTTGTTCAGGGACTTGCCCTTGAGGCGGATCATCAACGGCGAGGTCACCGGGATCGGCTGCTGGGTGGATTGGCGCTGGTTACCCACCACCACCGAATACTCGGTGACTTGCAGCAATTGCTGCTGGTCCGGGGTTTCGGCGCGCAGGGTCAGGTCGTCGGGCGGCAGGAATTGGCTGTGCAGCGGCGCCGGAGCAGCCGCCAGGGGCAAACTGAGGGTCAGCGCCAGGGCGGCGCAGGTGCGAATCAACAGGCTCATGAACAGCTCCAGACGCAGGGGCCAAGCACGATAGCATGACAACCCTGCGCCTGAATCCCGCTTACATCCCTTTGACGGCGTAGATCCCATTGGCGTTGCGCCAGTAGCCTTTGTAGTCCATGCCGTAACCGAAGATGTAACGGTCAATGCACGGCAGGCCCACGTAATCGGCTTTCAGGTCCGGACGGGCCTTGCGGTCGTGGTCCTTGTCGATCAGCACGGCAGTGTGCACCTTGCGCGCGCCGGCGTGTTTGCAGAAGTCGATGATCGCGCCCAGGGTGTGACCTTCGTCGAGGATGTCGTCAATGATCAGCACGTCGCGGTCGATGAACGAGACTTCCGGCTTGGCTTTCCAGAACAGGTCGCCGCCACTGGTTTCATTGCGATAGCGAGTGGCGTGCAGGTAGGACGCTTCCAGCGGGAATTGCAGGTGGGTGAGCAATTTACCGGCGAAAATCAGGCCACCGTTCATCACGCAAAAGACCACCGGGTTGGTGTCGGCCATTTCACGGGAGATGTGCGCGCCGACCTTGGCGATGGCCTCTTCGACTTGCGCTTCGGTGTACAGGCAGTCAGCCTCGCGCATGATTTGACGGATATGCTCGAGATCAGCGGACATGGCGCTCTCCAAGGGGGTGCTGTGGCAAGAAAAGCGGGCAAAGGTACGCATGTGAGGCGCAACGTTCAAGCCTTAATGGACTAACGTACTAGATGTCTATAGGACAACACCCTCGGATAGATTAATCTAGGCCGGTTTTTTTGCCCGCCGCCGGAGCCTTTCCCCATGCCCATCCGTGAGATCCGCCATCCGCTGATCCGACATAAACTCGGCCTTATGCGCCGCGCCGACATTAGCACGAAGAACTTCCGTGAGCTTGCTCAGGAAGTCGGAGCGCTGCTCACCTACGAGGCGACCAAAGACCTGCCCCTGGAAAACTACGAGATCGCCGGTTGGTGTGGTCCCGTCCAGGTCGAGAAAATCGCCGGCAAGAAGATTACCGTGGTGCCAATCCTGCGTGCCGGTATCGGCATGCTCGAAGGCGTGCTCAGCCTGATCCCGGGTGCCAAGGTCAGCGCCGTAGGCGTGGCCCGCAACGAAGAGACGCTGCAGGCCCACACCTACCTGGAAAAACTGGTACCGGAAATCGACGAGCGCCTGGCGATGATCATCGACCCGATGCTCGCCACCGGCAGCTCCATGGTTGCCACCATCGACCTGCTGAAAAAAGCCGGTTGCAAGGACATCCGCGCCATGGTGCTGGTGGCCGCTCCCGAAGGCATCGCCGCCGTCGAGAAAGCCCACCCGGACGTGTTGATCTACACCGCATCCATCGATGAACGCCTGAATGAACATGGCTACATCATCCCGGGCCTGGGCGATGCCGGCGACAAGATCTTCGGTACCAAGCAGAAGGACGCGTGACCATGCAGGATGAGTTCAACGACCCGCTTTGGCGCCAGATCCTGTCTGGCGCACAGATGCTCTTCGTAGCATTTGGCGCGCTGGTGTTGATGCCGCTGATCACCGGTCTCGATCCAAACGTCGCCCTGTTTACCGCAGGCTTGGGCACCTTGTTGTTCCAGGTGGTTACCGGGCGCCAGGTACCGGTGTTCCTGGCGTCGAGCTTTGCGTTTATCACCCCGATCATTCTCGCCAAGGGCCAGTTCGGCCT
Organism: Pseudomonas sp. D4002; assembly: GCF_013385665.1. Classification (NCBI taxonomy): domain Bacteria; kingdom Pseudomonadati; phylum Pseudomonadota; class Gammaproteobacteria; order Pseudomonadales; family Pseudomonadaceae; genus Pseudomonas; species Pseudomonas sp. D4002. Next base: position 186,827 of record NZ_JACAPN010000015.1, on the reverse strand, counting down.
CGCGGCGACCATGGGTGGCGTGATGGCGGCCGGCTTCGTTTACACCTTCCTGGGCCTGGCCGTGAAGATCAAGGGCACCGGTTTCATCGACCGGCTGCTGCCGCCGGTGGTGATCGGGCCGGTGATCATTTCCATTGGCCTGGCCATGGCGCCGATTGCGGCCAATATGGCGATGGGCAAGGCCGGTGACGGCAGCGAGTTGATCCACTACCAGACCGCCATGCTGATCTCGATGCCGGCGCTGCTGACCACGTTGATCGTGGCGGTGTTCGGCAAAGGCATTTTCCGCCTGGTGCCGATCATCTCCGGCGTGCTGGTGGGTTTCGCTATGTCGTTCTACTTCGGCGTAGTCGACACCGCGAAGATCGCCGCCGCACCGTGGTTCGCCCTGCCCCACTTCACCGCGCCGGAATTCAACTGGCAGGCGATCCTGTTTATCGTCCCGGTGGCCCTGGCCCCGGCGATCGAACACATCGGTGGTGTGATTGCGGTGGGCAGCGTGACCGGTCGCGACTACCTGAAGAAGCCTGGCCTGCACCGCACCCTGCTGGGTGACGGGATCGCCACCACCGCTGCCGGCCTGTTCGGCGGCCCGCCCAACACGACCTACGCGGAAGTGACGGGCGCGGTGATGCTGACCAAGAACTACAACCCGAAGATCATGACCTGGGCGGCGGTGTTTGCCATCAGCCTGGCGTTTATCGGCAAGTTCGGCGCGCTGCTGCAAAGCATTCCAGTCCCGGTAATGGGCGGGATTCTGTGCCTGCTGTTCGGCTCGATTGCCGCAGTGGGGATGAACACCCTGATCCGCCACAAGATCGACCTTGGCGAAGCGCGCAACCTGGTGATTGTGTCGGTGACCCTGGTGTTCGGGATTGGCGGTGTGCTGGTAGGCACCGGCACTGGCCCGGATGACTTTGGCCTGAAGGGTATCGCCCTGTGTGCGGTGGTAGCGATTGCGTTGAATCTGCTGCTGCCGGGCAATGACGGCTGGAAGAACAGGAAGCCGGATGAGCCGCTGATCTAACTGCCAACGCAAAACCAATGTGGGAGCGGGCTTGCTCGCGAATGCAGTGTGTCATTCAGCACATCAGTGACTGAACCACCGCATTCGCGAGCAAGCCCGCTCCCACATTTTTTGAGTTTCAGTGTGGCTTACAGCTCGCCCAACGCATCGATCAGCGCCTGGTTCTGCTCCGGCGTGCCAATACTGATCCGCAGGAACTGGGCAATCCGCTCCTGCTTGAAGTGCCGCACAATCACCCCCTGCTCCCGCACCTTGGCCGCCAGCCCGGCAGCGTCGTGCCCTGGATGCCGGGCAAAGATGAAGTTGGCCGCCGACGGCAGTACTTCAAACCCCTTGGCCTGCAGTTGCGCCACCAGCTTTTCACGGCTATCGATCACCAACTTGCAGGTGTTCCGGAAGTATTCGCGGTCTTCAAAAGCGGCGGCCGCGCCGACAATCGCCAGACGGTCCAGCGGGTAGGAGTTGAAGCTGTTCTTGACCCGCTCCAGCGCCTCGATCAGGTCCGGGTGGCCCACGGCCAGGCCCACCCGCAAACCGGCCAGGGAGCGCGACTTGGAGAGGGTCTGGGTCACCAGCAGGTTCGGGTAACGGTCCACCAGGCTGATGGCGGTCTCGCCGCCGAAGTCGATATAGGCTTCATCGACCACCACCACCGAGTCCGGGCTGGCCTTGAGGATTTGCTCCACGGCGTCCAGCGCCATCACGCAACCGGTCGGCGCGTTCGGGTTCGGGAAGATGATCCCGCCGTTGGGCCTGGCGTAGTCCGACACGCGGATCTGGAACTGTTCATCCAGCGGCACTGCGTCGAAGGCAATGCGGTACAGGCCGCAGTACACCGGGTAGAAGCTGTAGCTGATGTCCGGGAACAGCAGCGGCAGGTCGTGCTGGAACAAACCGTGGAAGATGTGCGCCAGGACTTCATCGGAGCCGTTGCCGAGGAACACCTTGCCCGCGTCGATCCCGTAGTACTTGGCCACCGCCTGCTTGAGCAGGTCGCTGTTGGGGTCCGGGTACAAACGCAGATTGTCGTTCAGCTCGGCCTGCATGGCAGCCAGCGCCTTGGGCGATGGGCCGTAGGGGTTTTCATTGGTGTTGAGTTTTACCAGCTTGGTCAGCTTCGGTTGCTCACCGGGCACGTAAGGCACGAGATCCTTGACGAGCGGGCTCCAGAATTTGCTCATGTTTCAGTTCCCCTGCTTATCGTCAACGATGCGGTATTCGGCGCTGCGGGCGTGGGCGGTCAGCGACTCGCCACGGGCCAGCACGGAAGCGGTCTTGCCCAACTCCGACGCGCCCTCTGGCGAGCAGAAGATGATCGACGAGCGCTTCTGGAAGTCATACACGCCCAGCGGCGAGGAGAACCGCGCAGTGCCCGACGTGGGCAGCACGTGGTTGGGACCTGCGCAGTAGTCGCCCAGGGCTTCGCTGGTGTGGCGGCCCATGAAGATCGCGCCGGCGTGGCGAATCAGCGGCAGCCAGGCTTGTGGGTCGGCGACGGACAACTCCAGGTGTTCCGGGGCGATACGGTTGGCCACTTCGATGGCCTGCTCCATGTCGCGGACCAGGATCAGGGCGCCACGGCCATTGATCGACTTCTCGATGATCTCGGCGCGCTCCATGGTCGGCAGCAGCTTGGCGATGCTGGCGGCGACCTTGTCCAGGAATTCGGCATCCGGGCTGACGAGGATCGCCTGGGCGTCTTCGTCGTGCTCGGCCTGGGAGAACAGGTCCATGGCGATCCAGTCCGGGTCGGTCTGGCCGTCACACACCACGAGGATTTCCGAAGGGCCGGCGATCATGTCGATGCCGACCTGGCCAAATACATGGCGCTTGGCCGTGGCCACGTAGATGTTGCCCGGGCCAACCACCTTGTCGACCTTCGGCACGCTTTCGGTACCGTAGGCCAGGGCCGCTACCGCTTGGGCGCCACCGATGGTGAACACGCGATCAACGCCCGCGATGCAGGCCGCTGCCAGCACCAGTTCGTTGATTTCGCCGCGCGGGGTAGGCACCACCATGACCACTTCGGTCACGCCGGCCACCTTGGCCGGAATCGCGTTCATCAGTACCGAGGACGGGTACGACGCTTTGCCGCCCGGCACGTACAGGCCGGCACGGTCCAGCGGCGTGACCTTCTGGCCCAGTACGGTGCCGTCGGCCTCGGTGTAGCTCCAGGAATCCTGTTTCTGTTTCTCGTGGTAGCTGCGCACCCGCGCGGCCGCCACTTCCAGGGCTTCGCGCTGGGGCGCGGTGATGCGGGTCAAGGCCAGTTCCAGGCGTTCGCGGGGCAGGATCAGGTCGGCCATGGAGGCGACATCCAGGCCATCGAACTGCCGGGTAAAATCAACCAGCGCCGCGTCACCGCGCTCGCGCACGGCCTTGATGATGTCGAGCACCCGCTGGTTGACCGAATCGTCGGACACGCTTTCCCAGCTCAGCAGATGATCCAGATGATGGGCGAAATCCGGGTCGGCAGCGTTGAGTCGGGCAATTGCAGTGGACGTGGTCATAGCGAGGGCCTCATAGGAATGGCAAAAATGCTCAGGCGCCGAAAGTTAGCAGTCGATCCGCTTGGGCACCTGAGAATTCTGGCTATGAGGCGGATAGACGGGCGCGGCTTGGGGCCGCGCGGGTGAGTCAACCGCGGTGTCGAGACTCCACTGCCTTGCGCAGGGTGTCGATCAACGCCTGGATACGGGCGTGCTGCATTTTCATCGAAGCTTTGTTGACGATCAGCCGGGAGCTGATGTCGGCGATAAAGTCCTGGGGCTCCAGGCCGTTGGCGCGCAGGGTGTTGCCGGTGTCGACCACGTCGATGATCTTGTCGGCCAGGCCGATCAGCGGTGCCAGCTCCATCGAGCCGTAAAGCTTGATGATGTCGACCTGGCGGCCTTGCTCGGCGTAGTAACGCTTGGCAACGTTGACGAACTTGGTCGCCACCCGCAGGCGGCCTTTAGGCTCGACGTCACCGACACGGCCGGCGGTCATCAGCTTGCACAGGGCGATACGCAGGTCCAGCGGCTCGTACAGGCCCTGGCCGCCATATTCCATCAACACGTCTTTGCCAGCGACGCCGAGGTCGGCCGCGCCATGTTCAACGTAGGTTGGCACATCGGTGGCACGCACGATCAGCAGGCGAACGTCGTCCTGGGTCGTGGGGATGATCAGCTTGCGGCTCTTGTCCGGATTCTCGGTCGGCACGATGCCCGCTTCAGCCAGAAGCGGCAAAGTGTCGTCAAGGATGCGGCCCTTGGACAGTGCGATGGTCAACATGGGAAACGTCAGTCCTTCATCAGGCTATTGCTGTCCGGTCGCAATCGGCGCCAGACACAGATCGAGGCCATTACAGCCTCGACTTGAAACAAATCAGCTAACAGCATACATCGTCATGTGGCGAGGGAGCTTGCTCCCGCTGGGGCGCGAAGCGGCCCTGATCTTTGTTTAAAAAGACTGGGACTGCTGCGCAGTCCAGCGGGAGCAAGCTCCCTCGCCACAATGAACGTGTTTGCAGTTCCTGGAACTAGCCCGGTACGCGGCGGATTTTCGCGCCGAGCATCTGCAGCTTCTCTTCGATGCACTCGTAACCACGGTCTATGTGGTAGATGCGGTCGATGAGGGTGTCGCCGTCAGCGCACAACGCCGAGATCACCAGGCTGGCGGAGGCACGCAGGTCGGTAGCCATCACTGGCGCGCCCTTGAGCTTCTCGATACCGGTCACGATGGCGGTGTTGCCTTCGACCTGGATCTTGGCGCCCATGCGGTGCAGCTCGTACACGTGCATGAAGCGGTTTTCGAAGATGGTCTCGATCACGGCACCGGTGCCTTCGGCAATCGCGTTCAGGGAAATGAACTGCGCCTGCATGTCGGTCGGGAACGCCGGGTACGGAGCGGTACGCACGTTAACGGCTTTTGGCCGCTTGCCATGCATGTTCAGCTCGATCCAGTCTTCACCGGTGGTGATCTCGGCGCCGGCTTCCTTGAGTTTTTCCAGGACGGCTTCGAGGATGGTCGGATCAGTGTCCTTGACCTTGACACGGCCACCGGTGACGGCAGCAGCGACCAGGTAGGTACCGGTCTCGATGCGGTCCGGCATCACCTTGTAGGTAGCCGAATGCAGGCGTTTCACGCCATCAATGGTGATGGTGTCGGTGCCGGCGCCGGTGATGTTGGCACCCATGGCGATCAGGAAGTTGGCCAGGTCGACCACTTCCGGCTCGCGCGCGGCGTTTTGCAGCACGCTGCGGCCATTGGCCAGGGCAGCGGCCATCATGATGTTCTCGGTACCGGTCACACTGACGGTATCAAAGAAGAAGTTTGCGCCACGCAGGCCGCCTTCCGGCGCCTTGGCCTTGATGTAGCCGCCTTCGACGTCAATGGTTGCACCCATGGCTTCGAGGCCACGGATGTGCAGGTCCACCGGACGCGAACCGATGGCGCAACCGCCAGGCAGTGCGACTTCGGCTTCGCCGAACCGGGCAACCATCGGGCCCAGTACCAGGATCGAGGCGCGCATGGTTTTCACCAGCTCGTACGGTGCGATCAGGGTCTTGATGGTGCGCGGGTCGATTTCGACGCTGAGTTTCTCGTCGATCACCGGCTCGATGCCCATGCGACCGAACAACTCGATCATGGTGGTGATGTCATGCAGGTGCGGCAGGTTGGCCACGGTAACCGGGCCATCGCACAGCAAGGTCGCTGCCAGGATCGGCAGGGCGGAGTTCTTCGCCCCGGAAATACGGATCTCGCCATCAAGACGAGCACCGCCGGTAATAATCAATTTATCCATAAGAATCTCGACGCCTTGGGGGCTCAGGTGCGCTCGGCCCAGGCCGCGCGGCTGAAAAATTTCATAGTGACCGCATGGATGCTGCCATCGGTGATCCACGGGTTCAAATGGGCATAGATCTGCTGCTGACGCTTGACCGGGCTCAATGCCGCCAGTTCATCGCTAATCACGTTCAGCTGGAAATTGCAGCCTTCGCCCTCAACTTCAACATTAGTTTCGGGCAGCTTTCCTTCAAGGAAGCTTTTAACTTCTAGGGCCTGCATGATCAACCTCTATGGGCGCCCAGTGCGCGCGGGTCGCACATCATACAAAAAAGCCCCGCGCCTGCGAACCCCGCATAGCAGGACTCTGACGGGGGGCTTCTTTAATAATGTGTATTAAGGATGCGCCAACAGCTCGGTCAGACCGGAAACCTCAGCGATTTCACGCATGTCTTCGGGCAATGCACGAATGCTCACCGGCTTTTTGACGGCCTGCGCATCGCGCATGAAACACAGCAGCAACGACAAGCCGACGCTGCTGGACTTCACCACCGCCGAGCAATCCAGCACCAGCGCAGGAGCGGTACTGGCATTGATCAGCGCCTGGCCCTGCTTGCGCAGGGCGGGTCCAGTGCTGTAATCCAGCACGCCGCTGAGCAACAGCTCACCGGACTCGCCAAGGCGAATGGCCGACTCGGTCATTGGGCAGGCTTCCCGGCAGCTTTGTCGGTTTCTTCCTTGGCCTTGGCCACTTCACCAGCCCAACCGTTGATGGTTTTGTCCAGGTCGTTGCCATTGCGCTGCATGGCATCCGCGAACTGGTCACGGAACAGCTTGCCAATGTTGATGCCGTTGATGATCACGTTACGCAGTTTCCACTCGCCGTTGACCTTCTCGAGCGTGTACTGCACAGGGTAGACCGCGCCGTTGTTGCCCTTGACGCTCATGTTGACGCTGGTGCGGTCACCCGACTCATCCCCGGCAGGGGCGACGGTAATCCCCTGGTTGTTGTACTCCAGCAGGGCATTGCCGTAGAACTGGAACAAGCCCTTCTTGAAATTTTCCTGGAATGTCTGCATCTGCGCAGGCGTAGCCTTGCGCGAGTACTTGACGGTCATGATGCTTTTGGAAATACCTTCAGCATCGACAACAGGCCCGACAATCGTGTTCAGCGCGTTATAGAACTGACTCGGGTCCTGCTTGTACTTTTCCTTGTTGGCACTCAGGTCAGCCAACATCTTGTTGGTGGTGTCCTGCACCAGGTCATGTGCAGAGCCGCCAGCAGCGGCGTTAGCCATCAACGGCAGTGCCGCGAGCAGTACCAACAGGCCACGTCGCAAAGTAGAGATCATGAACACATTCCTCATTTGGCGTCTTTATTGACGGTATTGAGCAGGAATTTACCGATCAAGTCCTCCAGCACCAACGACGACTGTGTGTCATGAATGGTCGAACCATCCTTGAGCAGGGCAGATTCCCCGCCGACGCTGATGCCGATGTACTTCTCGCCCAGCAGGCCAGCGGTGAGGATAGACGCAGTGGAGTCAGTCGGCAGGTTATCTACCTTCTTGTCCACCTGCATGGTCACACGGCCGGTGAAGCTGTCGCGGTCCAGATCGATTGCCGTGACCTTGCCGATGGTTACACCCGCCATGGTCACTTTAGCTCTGACAGTCAAACCGGCGATATTGTCGAAGTAGGCGTAAAGTTTATAAGTATCGGCGGTGGGGCTGGCCGATAGGCCGCTGACTCGCAGGGCGAGCAACAGTAAAGCCAGGATGCCAGCCAGCAAGAAAAGGCCGACACCGATTTCCACAGTGCGGTTTTGCATCAGAAATCTCCAAACATCAAGGCGGTCAAAATGAAGTCAAGGCCCAGTACCGCCAGTGAGGCGTACACAACGGTCTTGGTGGTGGCGCGACTGATCCCTTCTGAGGTGGGCTCACAGTCATAGCCTTGGAATACGGCGATCCAGGTCACTACAAAGGCGAAGACGATGCTTTTAATGATGCCGTTGAGCACGTCGCCGCTGAAGGTCACGCTGTTTTGCATATTGCCCCAGTAGGAGCCGTCATAGACCCCCAGCCAGTCAACCGCGACCCAGGAACCGCCCCAGATTCCCACCACGCTGAACACCATCGCCAGCAGTGGCAGGGAAATGAAGCCGGCCCACAGACGCGGGGCAACAATGTACTTGAGCGGATCGACACCGATCATTTCCAGGCTGGACAGCTGTTCGGTGGCCTTCATGTTGCCGATTTCGGCCGTCAGCGCCGAACCGGCACGCCCGGCAAACAGGAGAGCGGTCACCACCGGGCCCAACTCACGCAACAGCGTCAGGGCAACCATCTGCCCAACAGCCTGCTCGGACCCGTAGCTGGAGAGGATATTGAAGCCTTGCAGCGCCAGCACCATGCCGATGAACACCCCGGAGACCACGATGATCACCAGGGACATCACGCCCACGGAGTGCAGTTGCTTGATCAGCAGGCCGAAACCGCCGCCAATACCGCCGCGGCCGAGCAAGGCATGAAACAGGAAAATCGTCGAACGCCCCAGCACACCGATGATATCGATGCCGGAGCGACCGAAAAGGCGAACCTTTTCGAGTAATGATGTCTTGCGCATCAGCGCTTCCCCAGAAGATCTGAGCGGTAGTCCGCTGCCGGAAAGTGAAAAGGCACCGGGCCATCGGGATCGCCGGTCATGAATTGGCGAATGCGCGGGTTGTCTGCGTTCATCAGTTCTTCAGGCGTGCCCTGCCCCAGCACCTGGCCATCGCCCACTACATATAGGTAGTCGGCAATGCTCGCGGTCTCGGCCAGGTCGTGGGAAACCACGATACTGGTGATACCCAACGCATCATTGAGCAGGCGGATCAGGCGTACCAGCACCCCCATGGCAATCGGGTCCTGGCCAACGAAAGGCTCGTCGTACATGAGAATCTGCGGGTCGAGGGCGATGGCACGCGCCAGGGCGACACGACGCTTCATGCCTCCGGACAACTCGTCGGGCATCAAATCGATAGCACCGCGCAGCCCGACGGCCTGCAATTTCAGCAACACAATGTCACGAATCATTTCATCGGACAGCTGTGTATGCACCCGCAGCGGGAACGCCACGTTTTCGAAAACATCGAGATCGGTAAACAACGCGCCGCTCTGGAACAGGACGCCCATGTGTTTGCGGGCATCGAACAGGTCACTGCGCGAAAGGGTCGGCAAGTTCTGGCCATTGACCCAGACTTCACCGGCGGAGGGGCGCAATTGCATGCCCATCAGGCGCAGCAGCGTAGTCTTGCCGCAGCCGGAAGGCCCCATGATGCCCGTGACTTTGCCGCGGGGAATGCGAATATCCACATTATTGAAGATGCTGCGCGTACCGCGCTTGAAGGAAAGGCCCTTCAGCTCGACCGCGTAGGCGTTATCGGCACTCATCTAAACTCCTTGGGATGCAGCCTTTCACTCAGACACTTTGTTTTCGACAAATGCTTGCGCCGAATAGACAAAAAGGCCGTGCGGACCGAACTGGCCGCGAACTATATCACTGCTGGTACAGCGCCCCCAAGGCCGGAACAGAGCTTGTTCAGAAACAGGACAGCTAAAAAATCCTGGCTGAGGTTCAATCTCAACCACAGGTGGATTGAATAAAGCCTGACGAACTTGTGTGAGGGAATTGATCATTACCGTTATAATCGCCGACTTTTCGTCAGGCTATACGATTTCAGACATGAGCCAATCCAGCGACCTTATTCAATCCGCACAACGCACCATCCGCCTCGAGCTTGAAGCCGTAGAAGGCTTGCTGGCCCATATCGACGCGGATTTCGTGCGCGCCTGCGAGATGATTCTGGCCAGCAAGGGCCGCGTAGTGGTGGTCGGCATGGGCAAATCCGGGCATGTCGGCAACAAGATCGCCGCCACCCTGGCGAGCACCGGGACCACCGCGTTCTTCGTGCATCCGGCCGAAGCCAGCCACGGCGACATGGGCATGATCACCCGGGACGACATCATCCTGGCACTGTCCAACTCCGGCACCACCAACGAAATCGTGACCCTGCTGCCGCTGATCAAGCGCCTGGGTATCCAGCTGATCAGCGTGACCGGCAACCCGGACTCGACGCTGGCAAAAGCCGCCGAAGTGAATTTGAACGTGCACGTTGCCCACGAGGCCTGCCCGCTGAACCTGGCACCGACCTCCTCCACCACCGCCGCCCTGGTCATGGGCGATGCGCTGGCCGTGGCATTGCTGGAAGCCCGCGGGTTTACCGCCGAAGACTTCGCGTTTTCCCACCCGGGCGGCGCCCTTGGCCGTCGCCTGCTGCTGAAAGTGGAAAACGTCATGCACGCCGGCGACGAGCTGCCACAAGTGCCACGCGGCACCTTGCTGAAAGATGCCTTGATGGAAATGACCCTCAAGCGCCTGGGCATGACCGTAATCCTGGAGTCCGACGGGCGGCTGGCCGGGGTCTTCACCGACGGCGACCTGCGCCGCACCCTGGACCGCAACCTCGACATCCAGACCGCCACCATCGACGAAGTCATGACGCCTCACGGCAAGACCGCACGCCCTGACATGCTCGCGGCCGAAGCACTGAAGATCATGGAAGACCACAAGATCCTGGCGCTGGTGGTGGTCGACAGCGACGACCGTCCGGTTGGCGCCCTGAACATGCACGACTTGCTGCGTGCGGGAGTGATGTAGATGACCACCGACCTGATGCAACGGGGCAAGCACATCAAGCTGGCGATTTTCGACGTCGACGGTGTGCTGACGGATGGCCGCCTGTACTTCCTGGAAGACGGCAGCGAATTCAAGACGTTCAACACCCTCGACGGCCAGGGCATCAAGATGCTGATGGCGGCGGGCGTGCAAACCGGCATCATCAGCGGTCGCAAGACCCCGGTTGTGGAACGCCGCGCACAAAACCTGGGTATTCCTCACCTGTATCAGGGCCGCGAGGATAAACTGGTGGTTCTGGACGAGCTTCTTGGCCAACTCAACCTAAGCTATGAGCAGGTTGCGTACCTGGGTGACGATTTACCCGACCTGCCGGTGATTCGCCGGGTCGGCCTGGGCATGGCCGTGGCCAATGCGGCGGCGTTCGTTCGCGAACACGCCCATGGTGTAACCACCGCCCGCGGCGGCGAAGGCGCCGCCCGCGAGTTCTGCGAGTTGATTCTGCGCGCCCAAGGCAGCCTTGAAGCGGCCCACGCCGCCTACCTATAGAGCGTTTTATGCTGAGTAAAAAGATTCGCAATTTCCTGATACTTGCAGTCATCGCCGCGGTTTTCCTCGCGGTCGGCTACTGGAATATCAGCCCGGAGCGCTTCCTCGACAAGCCGGTTGCACAGGTTGACGAGAGTGCTATCGACTATTACGCCATCAACGCCCACAGCATCCAGTACCTGCCCGATGGCAAGGTCCAGTATGAAATGACCTCCGACAAGGTCGAACACTTGAAGGCATCCGAGGTCACTTTGCTGACCAAGCCGGACATGAACCTGTACCGCGGCGCCGAATTTCCGTGGCACGTCACCAGCGAGCGTGGCGAGGTCAACCCGGACGGCACCCAAGTGGAACTGATTGACTCGGTGCGGGTAGCCCGCACTGACGCCAAGAACCGCGACACCATTATTACCAGCAGTCGCATGACCGTATTCCCACAGAAGCAATATGCGCAGACCGAGCAAGACGTTAGAATTGACGGCGCTGGCGGTGTATCGACTGGCAAGGGAATGAAAGCGTATTTGAAAGAAAGCAGGATACACCTGCTATCGAACGTAAGAGGACAGTATGAGGCTCGTTAAAACCCTCCCTATTTTGCTCGGCCTGGGCGCAGCACTGGGAAGCGTGAGCGCCTGGGCTCTGCCGAACGATAGCCAGCAACCGATCCACATTCAGGCTGACGATGCGCAGCTGGATGACAAGCAAGGTATCGCGACCTACACGGGCAGCGTGATCATCACCCAGGGCTCGATGAAAGTGACGGGTAACACCGTGACACTGACTCGTACCCCGGCAGGCGATATCGACGTGGTCACTTCGGTGGGCAACCTGGCGTATTTCGAACAACTGCAGAAAGTGGGCGACCCTACGCCGGTCAGAGGCTATGGCAAGACGATCCAGTACCACGCCCAGCAAAACCGCATCGTGCTGATCGACCAGGCCCGGGTCATCAATGACGGCAACACCACCGACGGCGAAAAAATCGTCTACGACACGGTGAAGCAGATCGCCCAGGCCGGCCGTGCTACCGGCTCGAAAATCAGCACGCCGAAGCCGCGTATCGACATGGTTATCCAGCCGAAGCAGAAACCGGGCGCAGCCCAGCCGGCGCCGAAACCCGACGCGAAGAAGGCGAATTAATGGCAACCCTGAAAGCCCAGCATCTGGCCAAGGCTTATAAAAGCCGTCAGGTCGTGCGTGACGTCAGCCTGTCGATCGACAGCGGCCAGATCGTCGGCTTGCTCGGCCCCAACGGTGCCGGCAAGACCACCTGCTTCTACATGATCGTCGGCCTGGTGCAGGCCGATCAAGGCCGCGTCCTGATCGACGACCTGGACGTGAGCCACCAGCCTATGCACGGCCGTGCGCAGGCGGGTATCGGCTATCTTCCCCAGGAAGCATCGATCTTCCGCAAACTGTCGGTTTCCGACAACATCATGGCCATCCTCGAGACCCGCAAGGAACTCGACCGCGCCGGGCGCAAGAAAGAGCTGGAAAGCCTGCTGCAGGAATTCCACATCAACCACATTCGCGACAACCTCGGCATGAGCCTTTCCGGCGGCGAGCGTCGTCGTGTGGAAATCGCCCGCGCGCTGGCCACGGCGCCCAAGTTCATCCTGCTGGACGAACCTTTCGCCGGTGTCGACCCGATCTCGGTCGGCGACATCAAGCAGATCATCCATCATCTCAAGGCCAAGGGCATCGGTGTATTGATCACCGACCACAACGTCCGTGAGACACTCGATATCTGCGAAACCGCCTACATCGTCAACGATGGACAGCTGATTGCCGAAGGTGACTCTGCCACTATCCTGGCCAACGAACTGGTCAAGGAAGTGTATCTGGGTCACGAGTTCCGCCTGTAAACACGGTGGTATCAGGCCATTCGCCATGGAGCGCGGTAGTCAATAAAAACCTCAGTATTTTTATTGTTACCGCGCTCTAGGCAAAGCCCCCGATATCAGGCATATAATTTGCTTATGTTTGGCGCTCACGCGCCCTGTCGTGGATGGCGCATTGCGCCGGCGAATAAGGTGTTAAGCCCCTGCCATGAAACCATCGCTAGTCCTGAGAATGGGCCAGCAGCTGACGATGACACCGCAGCTGCAACAGGCCATCCGCCTGCTCCAATTGTCGACCCTGGACCTGCAACAGGAAATCCAGGAGGCCCTGGAGTCCAATCCGATGCTCGAACGCCAGGAAGAAGGCGACGACTTCGATAATGCAGACCCGCTGGCCGACAACATCGAGCAAAAGCCCAACCCCGACGTACAGGAACCCTCCTATCAGGAAACCGCCCCCACGGTGGATAACCTTGAGGAAGGCGAATGGAACGAACGCATTCCCAACGAACTTCCCGTGGATACCGCCTGGGAAGACGTCTACCAGACCAGCGCCAGCAGCCTGCCCAGCAACGATGACGACGAGTGGGACTTCACCACCCGCACATCAGCCGGCGAGAGCCTGCAAAGCCATTTGCTCTGGCAGCTGAACCTGGCACCGATGTCCGATACCGATCGCCTGATCGCCGTGACCCTGATCGATTGCATCAACAACCAGGGCTACCTGGACGAGACCCTTGAGGAGATCCTCGAGGCGTTCGACCCGGAACTGGACATCGAACTGGACGAAATCGAAGCCGTCCTGCACCGCATCCAGCAATTCGAGCCGGCCGGCATCGGCGCCCGCAACCTCAGCGAGTGCCTGCTGCTGCAACTGCGCCAATTGCCGGCCAAGACGCCTTGGCTGAGCGAAGCGCAGCGCCTGGTCACCGACTACATCGACCTGCTGGGCAGCCGCGACTACAGCCAGCTGATGCGCCGCATGAAGCTCAAGGAAGATGACCTGCGCCAGATCATCGAGCTGGTGCAGAGCCTCAACCCACGCCCGGGCTCGCAGATCGAGTCCAGCGAAGCCGAATATGTCGTGCCCGACGTGATTGTGCGCAAGGACAACGAACGCTGGCTGGTGGAGCTGAACCAGGAATCGGTGCCGCGCCTGCGGGTCAATCCGCAATACGCAGGTTTTGTGCGCCGCGCCGACACCAGCGCCGATAACACCTTCATGCGTAACCAACTGCAGGAAGCCCGCTGGTTCATCAAGAGCCTGCAAAGCCGCAACGAAACCCTGATGAAAGTCGCCACCCAGATCGTCGAGCACCAGCGCGGCTTCCTGGAATACGGCGATGAAGCAATGAAGCCGCTGGTACTGCACGACATCGCCGAGGCGGTGGGCATGCACGAATCAACGATTTCCCGGGTGACCACGCAAAAATTCATGCATACCCCACGGGGTATATATGAGCTGAAATACTTTTTCTCCAGCCACGTCAGCACCTCCGAAGGCGGCGAATGCTCGTCCACGGCGATCCGCGCGATCATCAAAAAACTGGTTGCCGCGGAAAATCAGAAAAAGCCGTTGAGTGACAGCAAGATCGCTGGTTTACTGGAGGCACAAGGCATTCAGGTCGCCCGTCGAACCGTCGCCAAGTACCGCGAGTCCCTAGGGATCGCGCCTTCCAGCGAGCGTAAGCGTTTAATGTGACGGGCGGGCCATAGCGTTCCAGTGGCGGGTATTCCTACCCGCCGCTTTATGCACTGGCAACGAAGGAGAAGCTGTATGCAAGTCAACATCAGTGGACACCATGTAGAAGTCACCCCTCCATTGCGCGAATACGTCGAGCTGAAGCTGAAGAAGCTTGAGGGCCATTTCGACAAGATCACCAACGTTCAGGTCATCATGAAGGTCGACAAGCTTCAGCAGAAAATCGAAGCGACACTTCAGATACCCGGTGGCGAAGTGGTCGCCAATGCCGAACATGAAGACATGTATGCATCAATCGACTTGCTCACAGACAAGCTTGACCGCCAACTTAAAAAGCATAAGGAAAAGCAGCAGAGCCTTCTTCAAGGCACTGGCCGCTAACACTCCCCACCCATGATCCGACTTGAAACCATCCTGACCCCCGGCCGTTCCCTCGTGAACGTGCCGGGCGGCAGTAAAAAGCGCGCCCTCGAACAAATTGCCAACCTGATCGGCCGCGAAGTGCCCGAACTGGATACGCAAGCTGTGTACGAGGCCCTGATCGCCCGTGAAAAGCTCGGCTCCACCGGCTTTGGCAACGGCATCGCCATTCCTCACTGCCGCCTGCAAGGCTG
Organism: Pseudomonas sp. D4002; assembly: GCF_013385665.1. Lineage (NCBI taxonomy): Bacteria > Pseudomonadati > Pseudomonadota > Gammaproteobacteria > Pseudomonadales > Pseudomonadaceae > Pseudomonas > Pseudomonas sp. D4002. The sequence continues at coordinate 171,647 of NZ_JACAPN010000015.1, read as the reverse complement.
TGAGTCTCCAGTCAGCGCCCTGCTGCACCTGGACGCCCCTATCGATTTCGACGCCATCGACGGCGCGCCGGTCGACCTGCTGTTCGTGCTGCTGGTCCCGCAAGCTGCCACTGATGCGCACCTGGAACTGCTTCGGCAGATCGCCAGCATGCTCGACCGCAAGGACGTACGCGACAAACTGCGTAGTGCCTCAAGCAATGAGGCGCTCTACCAGGTTGTCCTGGATGAACAAAACGGGCATTAATCATGCGTTTGATCATCGTCAGCGGCCGTTCCGGCTCAGGTAAAAGCACGGCCCTCAATGTTCTTGAGGACAACGGCTTCTATTGCATCGACAACCTGCCCGCCGGCCTGCTACCGGAACTGGCGGAACGCGCGCTGATTCATACCGAGCTGGCGCAACCGCTGGTCGCCGTGTCGATCGACGCCCGCAACCTGCCCAGCCACCTCACACGCTTTCCTGAACTGCTCGAAGAAGTGCGGGCCAAGCACATCCATTGCGATGTGCTGTACCTGGACGCCGACGAAGAGACCCTGCTCAAGCGCTTCTCCGAAACCCGTCGCCGCCACCCGTTGAGCAGCCCTCATCGTTCCCTGGCCGAAGCCATCGAGGACGAGACCAAACTGCTGGGGCCGATCATTGACCTGGCCGACCTCAAGATCAACACCACCAGCCTGAACCTGTATCAACTTCGGGATGCGATCAAGCTGCGTCTGCTGAACCAGCCGGAGCCAGGCACGGCGTTCCTTGTCGAGTCGTTCGGTTTCAAGCGCGGCATGCCGGTAGATGCCGACTTGGTGTTCGATGTGCGCTGCCTGCCCAACCCGTACTGGAAGCCGGAACTGCGCGATCAGTCGGGGCTGGACCAACCTGTGGCCGAGTACCTGGCGGCGCAACCGGATGTCGAGGAAATGTACCAGGACATCTCCAGCTACCTGCTCAAATGGCTGCCGCGTTTTGCGGCCAGCAATCGGGCTTATGTCACCATCGCCATTGGCTGCACCGGCGGCCACCACCGATCCGTCTACCTGACCGAACGCCTGGGCAAGGTGCTGCAACAAACCCTCAAGAACGTCCAGGTTCGCCACCGCGACCTCAGCTGAAAGGAACACCCCCGCGATGCCCGCTCTGGAAATTGAAATCATCAACAAGCTGGGCCTGCACGCCCGGGCCTCGGCCAAGTTCGTCGGCGTCGCCGGGCAGTTCCCTTGCCAGATCCGCGCCGGGCGCACCCCGGAATCCATGGTCGACGGCAAAAGCATCATGGCCATGATGATGCTGGCTGCGGGCAAGGGCACGAAGATTCATTTGAAAACCGAAGGCGAGCAAGAGCAGGAAGCGATGGATGCCCTGGTAGCGTTGATCAATAATTTCTTTGATGAGGGCGAGTAGGTAATCGCCCCTCCCCTGCGTCAGTTGGACAGCAGTTTGCCGTTGAACAGAATCTTCAACGTCTTGACCGTCAGTACGGCCAGGGCGATCGTCAGGAAAGCCAGGATCAGATAGGCAATCGCTTCCAGGATCACGCTTCCTTTGGCATCGGCATATTTCAACGCAGCGTTGCTCAATGCCGCAATCGGAAAGCTGATTGCCCACCAGGCAGGAGAAAAAGGCGCGGCCTGACGGAATACTTTGAATGCCAGCACCCCAAACAGGAACAGGCCAAAGTAGAAGAGCACGCTGGCAAAGTAGTCGACGCTGCCAAAGAAGTTGGTGTAAGCCAGAAAGCCGACTTCAAAGGGGGCGATAAGTATCATCAGCGAAGGTGTCATACCTTTGGCCATCACCGGCTCGTGAACCAGACGTGAAAAAATTCGCGTGAAGAACACCAGCGCAATCACACTCCCTACCGCCATCGCGAACAGATTGAACTCGTATGCCCACGCCATGGGCATGTGGGCACCTGTCACCGCGATGTCGAGCGCCGCCACCCCCGGGATCAGCCAGGCAGGCACGGCATATTGCGACTCCTGATTACCGGACAACAGTCGCGAGAGCACAATTGCCGCCAGGATCATGGTCAGCAGGCTACCCAACATCCAAAGCCCCTGGCTGATCAGGGTGCTAGCTGAACCTACGACTGCCGACAGCAGCAGCAACGCGATCGTCACCGTGCCAAAGAAATTTCCTGATATCGGGTGATTGAACTCGGCTTTGACCGCCGCAGGGTATTTAACCCATTTGGTGAGATACCCCGCCACCAGTGCGATAAACACCAGAATGGCAAACCCACCAATGACCGCTCCGATCATTTGCGCGTAAGCCACATATTCACTGGCGGACTGCCAGGCCAGGCTCAGGCCGGCCAACCCCATCACGGCGCCAAACAAATTGATGGGAAGGTTCTTGATGGACCCCGACCGCTCGCTCGATTCGACAGCGAAGGGGGGAAGTGGCGCGTTACAGATGCTCATGCGGGTCTCCGGTTGACGATAAAGCACGCGACGGACAGTGTCGCCTACCTCCCCTCTGTCCTATAGTGTCGCTTAACGACGATTTCAGCCATTTCCACTACGGAGACCGACACCATGCGAATTGCCCTCCTGGCGTTTCCCCGTGTGCAAATGCTGGATGTCGTGGGCCCTGCCGATGTGTTCGCTGAAGCGGCCAGGCAATTGGGCAATTCCCGTGCATACCGGATCTCGGTCATCGGTACCGTCGCGGGGCAGATCAAGGGAACCAGTGGGCTTCGCCTGGCCACGGATGACTCCATCGAGACGTTCAAGGGGGCTATCGATACGCTGCTGATCGCAGGAAGCCCCAGCGTGAATGACGTGGCACACGACGCCCACCTGCGGGACTGGGTGCGCTACCAGGCCACGCGCGTGCGGCGGATAGGCTCGGTTTGCAGTGGCGCTTTTGTGCTGGGGGCTGCTGGCTTGCTGGTCGGGCGACGCGTCACCACGCACTGGAATTCCAGTGCATTGCTGGCCCGGCAATACCCCGATGCCGTGGTCGAACCGGACAGCATTTTTATCCGCGACGGTAACCTGTACACCTCCGCCGGTGTGACGGCCGGTATGGATCTGGCGCTCGCGTTAGTCGAGGAGGACCACGGCCGTGATTTGGCGCTCAGTGTGGCCAGGGAAATGGTGATGTACTTCAAACGGCCGGGCGGCCAGTCACAGTTCAGCGCCCAACTGGCGGCACAGACCGCAGAGCGCACGAACATTCGCCAGATACAGACCTATATCGTCGACAACCTGGCCGCAGACCTGAGCGTGGCATTGCTGGCCCAGCGCGCTGACATGAGCGAACGCAACTTTGCCCGGGTATTCAAGGCCGAGGGTGGATTCACCCCTGCCGAGTTCGTGGAGCTGGCACGTATCGACCAGGCACGGCGGCTGATCGAAGGCTCGAATGTCTCGCTCAAACGCCTGGCCGATCAGGTCGGCTATGCCAATGTTGATGGGTTCCGGCGCGCCTTCGTTCGCCGCCTGGGCGTTACCCCCAGCGACTACCGCAAGCGCTTCTTGTAGAAGTGCGACAGCCTCAGCCCAACGCCGTATCCATCACCATCATCAAGCAAAACCCGATACACAGCCCCAGGCTGGCGAGCTTGTCATGGCCATTGCGCCGCGACTCGGGAATGACTTCGTGAGTCACCACCAGCAGCATGGCCCCGGCCGCCAGCGCCAGCCCCAGCGGCAACAGCACCTGAGCCAGGCTCACCAGCCAGGCACACAGCACCGCAAACACCGGCTCCACCAGCCCTGACGCTGCGCCGATCAGGAACGCCTTGACCCGCGACATCCCTGCCCCGGCCAGCACCAACGCAATCACCAGTCCCTCCGGCACATCCTGCAAGGCAATACCCATGGCGAGGCTGTCGGCATCCGGCATGCCGCCGCCTGCCGAGACACCCACGGCCATGCCTTCGGGAATGTTGTGGGCAATGATGGCGAACACAAACAGCCAGATACGCGGCGGTATCACCGGATGATCCGGACTGCCCACCAGCATTTCCGGGCTCGCGCCGGAGACCTTGCGATCCACCAGATACAGCCCGAACGCGCCCAGCATGATGCCGAAACTGATCAATCCACTGGCGCCCCATGGCGTCAGCCCCAGGCTTTGGGCAGCCGCAATACCCGGCACGATCAGCGAAAACGCCGTAGCGGCCAACATCACCCCGGCACCGAAGCCGAGCAGCGTGTCGCTCACCGCCAATGGCATCCGGCGGATCACCAGTACCGGCACGGCACCCAGGGCGGTGCCGAGCGCGCAGATGGCCCCGCCCTGCAAGGCACGCAGGATGCGCGGTTCCAGGTCAAGCCAGGCCAGCCCTTGGGCCACCAGCAATGCAGTTCCTGCCAATAGCAGCAGCGAGCCAAACGCATAACGAAACATTCGCACGCTGCTGATCGCCAGTGTTTCAGTGCCCATAGTCGGCCTTAGATCTTGTTATAGAGGAGTTTCAGCCCAGCGCAGCCTGGTAGCGGCCGGCAACTTCCGGCCAGTTGATGACGCTGTAGAACGCATTGATGTATTCCGGACGACGGTTCTGGTACAGCAGGTAATAAGCGTGTTCCCAGACGTCCAGGCCGAGGATTGGCGTATTGCCGTTCATCAACGGGCTGTCCTGGTTGCCGCTGCTTTCCACCACCAGGGTCTTTTGCGGCGTCACGCTCAACCACGCCCAGCCGCTGCCGAAACGGGTCAAGGCAGCTTTGGTGAAGGCCTCTTTGAAGGCGTCGAAACCGCCCAACTGCTCGTCGATGGCGTTACCCAGCGCGCCGTCTGGCTTGCCGCCGCCCTTGGGCGACATGACAGCCCAGAACAACGAGTGGTTGGCGTGGCCGCCGCCCTGGTTGATCACCGCCGCCCGGAGTTTTTCCGGCAGTTGCTGGACGCTGGACACCAGTTTCTCCACCGGCCAAGCGGCAAACTCGGTGCCTTCGACGGCTGCGTTGAGGTTGTTGATGTAGGTCTGGTGGTGCTTGGTGTAGTGGATCTCCATGGTTTGCGCGTCGATATGCGGTTCAAGGGCATCGTAGGCGTAAGGCAAGGCCGGCAAGGTGTAGGACATATCAATGAGCTCCATAAAAAGGGCTGTTGCGGGTCGACGCATCCGATGGCGCCACGTTGCTGCCCAGCAGGCGGTGGGTACGTGGGTACTCACCGTGATCGCTGATGAAATTCAGCAGTTCGACGTAGGTCTTGCTGCTCTGGCGCAGGGCCGCTTCCCGCAATAGCGGGTTAAGACGGGTGTCTTGCATGGTCTGCAACAGGCGCTGGTGAATGGCGCAGAGGTATTCCGCGCTTTCTTCCGGCTGGTTCAGGCGCAAGTGCAGGTCGGCCAGGTTGTGATGGGAAATGACGCAAGCCGCCACCGCTTCGTCGGCATCCGCCCAGCGCTCAAACAACACTTGAGCCAGGGCCAGGGCTTGCAGGTAGGCCTCGCGGGCATCTACCAGCTCGCCCGCCATAAAGCAGCGATTGGCCCGTTCGATCGTGCGTTTCCAGTGCTCCATGGTGAGCCTCCAAAGCAGGGTCGGTGATTACACGCCGCCAGCCGTGAGCTTTTCCGGATCCAGCAGGATTTCCAGTTGGCTGCGGGGCAAGTCGGTATGTTCGAGCGCCACATCAATCACCGGGCGGCCTTGTTGATAGGCCTTCTTGGCGATTTCGGCGGCCTTTTGGTAACCGATGATCGGGTTGAGTGCGGTCACCAGGATCGGATTGCGCGACAGCGCTTCCTTGAGCTTGGCTTCGTTGACCTTGAAGCTGGCGATGGCCTTGTCGGCCAGCAGTCGGCTGGAGTTGGCCAGCAACTCCAGGCTGCCGAGCAGGTTCTGGGCAATGATCGGCAGCATCACGTTGAGTTCGAAGTTGCCGGACTGGCCGGCGATGGTAATCACCGTGTCGTTGCCGATGACTTGTGCGGCAACCATGGCGGTGGCTTCCGGGATCACCGGGTTGACCTTGCCGGGCATGATCGAAGAGCCCGGCTGCAGGCCTTCCAGCTCGATTTCACCAAGGCCCGCCAATGGGCCGGAGTTCATCCAGCGCAGGTCGTTGGCGATTTTCATCAGGGACACGGCGGTGGTCTTGAGCTGCCCGGAGACCGCGACGGCCGTGTCCTGGGAGCCGATCAGCGCGAACAGGTTCTTGCCTGGGGTGAACTGGACGTGGGTCAGGCTGCTCAGTTGCTGGCTGAAGCGCGCTGCAAACTCCGGATGCGCATTGATCCCGGTGCCGACTGCAGTGCCACCCTGGGCCAGCGCCTGCAAGCTCGGCAGCAGGTCTTGCAGATGGCCGATATTGGCCTTGAGCTGCTGCGCCCAGCCATTGAGCACCTGGCTCATGCGCACCGGCATGGCGTCCATCAGATGCGTCCGACCGGTCTTGACGAAACGGTGCACCTCCTCGGCCTTGTGCTCGATCACCTGGACCAGGTGCAGCAGCGCCGGCAGGGTTTGCTCATGCAGCACCAGCGCCGCGCTGACGTGAATGGTGGTCGGGATGATGTCGTTGCTGCTCTGGCCGCAGTTGACGTGATCGTTAGGGTTGACCGGCTCGCCCAGCAAGCGGCTGGCGAGGGTCGCAATCACTTCGTTGGCGTTCATGTTGGAGCTGGTGCCGGAACCGGTCTGGAAGATATCCACCGGGAAATGCTGCATGAAATCGCCTTCCAGCAAGCCTTGGGCGGCATCAACGATGGCCTTGCCCTGGGCTTCGCTCAGTTGTTTCAGCTCGACGTTAGCTTTAGCGGCGGCAGCCTTGGCCAGGATCAACGCACGAATGAACTGCGCCGGCATGCGCTGGTGGCTGATGGGAAAGTTGTTCACCGCACGCTGGGTTTGTGCGCCATACAGGGCCTCGGCGGGCACTTGCAGTTCGCCCATGCTGTCGCGTTCGATACGGGTGTTACTCATCGGAAGATCCTTGCACCAGGTCAGAGTGAGAAATCGATGGCAGCAATTCGCAGGTCGCCAATTGCCAGGCAAAGGTCTGCCAGCGCTTGAGGCGGCAGGCACAGTGGGAAAGTTTTTCCAGGTCGCGCAACGGGCGCCAGGCCTGGTCCAGGCACATGGACCGCCAGTGCCAGGGCAAGGCGATGTCGGAGGCGGTGTCCAGCAGCAGGCGGAATGAGGTTTCGCCGATGGTCCACGGGTGGGTCGCAGTGCAACAGGCGAGGTATCGGCCTTCGGCCAGATAATGTTCGATCAGGCGGGGCTCGTCGGGAGCAAGGCCGCAACGAATCTGACGACTCATCCAACGCCAGCTTTCCAGGTAGGGATCCTCATGCAGGACAGAACTCATGATCCACACTCATTCGGTAATGATATTTATTATTAAATGATATTGAGAATCAAAACAAGAGCCTGAGGGAATCACTCGGAATTCCAGGCACAAAAAAAGGCGCGCCACCCAATGGGTGGCGCGCCTTCTTTATGGCGCCTGTCGGCGGATTAGCTGCCGGCGACGGTCATCTTTTCGATCAACACCGAACCGGTGCGGATGTTGCTGCGCAGTTCCAGGTCATTACCCACCGCGACAATCTGCTTGAACATGTCACGCATGTTGCCCGCGATGGTCACTTCCTGCACGGCGAACTGGATTTCGCCGTTTTCCACCCAGAAACCCGCCGCACCACGGGAGTAATCACCCGTGACCATATTCAGGCCATGGCCCATCAACTCGGTGACCAGCAAGCCACGGCCCATGCGCCGCAACAGCGCCGCCTGGTCTTCATCGCCATGGGTGATGAACAGGTTGTGTACGCCACCGGAGTTGGCGGTGCTTGGCAGGCCGAGTTTGCGACCGGCGTAGGTGCCCAGCACATAGGACACCAGCTCACCGTTCTCGACGAACGGCTTGGCATAGGTGGCCAGGCCATCACCGTCAAACGACGAACTGCCCATGGCGCGCATCAGGTGCGGGCGCTCATCGATGGTCAGCCATTCCGGGAACAGCTTCTGGCCAATCGCGCCTTCCAGGAACGACGACTTGCGGTACAGGTTGCCGCCGGAAATCGCCCCAAGGAAACTGCCGAACAAACCACCGGCCAGTTCCGCCGAGAACAACACCGGCACTTCACAGGTCGGCACCGGGCGCGCGCCCAGGCGGCTGGCAGCACGCTGCGCGGCACGCTGGCCGATGAGTACCGGATCCATCAGCAATTCGCCCTGGCGGTTCACGTCGTACCAGTAATCACGCTGCATCTGGCCGTTGGCTTCGGCGATCATCACGCAGCTCAGGCTGTGACGCGTCGAGGCATAACCGCCGATAAAACCGTGGCTGTTGCCGTATACGCGGCAACCCTGATGAGTACTCAAGGTGGTGCCATCGGCGTTCTTGATCCGGCTGTCGGCATCGAATGCCGCCGCTTCACAGGTCAATGCTTGTTCAATAGCCTGTTCCGGGGTGATGTCCCAGGCATGGAACAGGTCAAAATCCTTCAAGTCCCGAGCCATCAGGGCTGCATCAGCCAGGCCGGAGCTTTCATCTTCGGAGGTGTGCTTGGCAATCGCCAGCGCTGCAGCAACAGTTTCGCGAATCGCTTCCGGGCCGCTGGCAGAAGTGCTGGCCGAGCCCTTGCGTTGGCCCACGTACAAGGTGATGCCAAACCCCTGGTCGCGGTTGAATTCGACGGTTTCCACTTCCCGCTGGCGCACCGATGTCGACAACCCCTGCTCCAGGGACACCGCCACTTCACAGGCACTGGCCCCCTGGCGCTTGGCCTCGGCAATGATCTGCTCGACTTGTTCCTGCAGTGCCGGTAACGCTTGCGGACCGACGCTTTGGGCTGCACTCATGGTTTTCTCCACTCAAATTCTGCTTTCGGTTAAGGCCTTCTAGCGACCGGGCCGGACAAGCGGCCCCCGACTGGTTATCATGGCGGCGTTTCTTTGCGGACTGCCACCATGGTTGATTCTTACGACGACTCCCTCGATGGGGAGAAAAGCAAATCTCAGGTCAAACGCGAGCTGCATGCTCTGGTTGACCTCGGCGAGCGCCTTACAACACTCAAGCCTGACTTGTGTGCAAAACTGCCATTGACCGACGCCCTGCGCCGGGCTCTGAACGATGCGCCCAAGCACACCGCGAATATCGCGCGTAAACGGCACCTCATGTTCATCGGCAAACTGATGCGCGACCAGGACACTGACGCCATTCTGACGTTGCTCGATCAACTCGATGCCTCCACTCGCCAGTACAACGAGCGCTTCCATAACCTGGAACGCTGGCGTGATCGCCTGATCGCTGGCGATGACGCGGTACTGGAGAAGTTCGTCATCGAGTACCCGGATGCCGATCGCCAACAATTGCGCTCCCTGATCCGTCAGGCCCAGCACGAACTGGCGCAAAGCAAGCCACCGGCCTCCAGCCGAAAAATCTTCAAATACATCCGTGAGCTGGACGATAGTCAACGCGGCCTGCGCTGACCCTCTTCCCCGGGTGGCGGCCTTCGCCACCCGAAGCTCCCGTTCTTACGACCCCGTACCACCCACGGTGATCGCATCGATTTTCAAGGTTGGCTGGCCGACACCCACCGGCACCGACTGACCATCCTTGCCGCACGTCCCCACACCGCTGTCCAGCGACAGGTCGTTACCGACCATCGACACCTTGCTCATGGCTTCCGGGCCGTTGCCAATCAACGTTGCACCCTTGACCGGCGCGGTGATCTTGCCGTCTTCGATCAAATACGCCTCGCTGGTGGAGAACACGAACTTGCCGCTGGTGATGTCCACCTGCCCACCACCGAGGTTGGCGCAGTAGATGCCGCGTTTCACCGAGGCGATGATTTCGGCCGGATCGCTTTCGCCGCCGAGCATGTAGGTGTTGGTCATGCGCGGCATCGGCAGGTGCGCGTAGGACTCGCGACGACCGTTACCGGTGCGGGCCACGCCCATCAGGCGCGCGTTGAGCTTGTCTTGCATGTAGCCCTTGAGCACACCGTTTTCGATCAGTGTGGTGCACTCGGTCGGGGTGCCTTCGTCATCGACGCTCAACGAACCGCGACGCCCGGCCAGGGTACCGTCATCGACGATGGTGCAGAGCTTGGACGCAACCATCTCGCCCATGCGCCCGCTGTAGGCGGAACTGCCCTTGCGGTTGAAATCACCTTCCAGGCCGTGGCCCACCGCTTCATGCAGCAGCACGCCGGACCAGCCAGAGCCCAATACCACCGGCAACGTACCCGCCGGGGCCGGAATTGCTTCCAGATTGACCAGGGCCTGGCGCAACGCTTCACGGGCATACCCCATGGCGCGGTCTTCGGTGAGGAAATAACGGTAGTCGGTACGCCCACCGCCGCCATGGCCACCGCGCTCGCGACGGCCATTCTGTTCAACGATCACGCTGACATTGAAGCGCACCAGCGGCCGCACATCCGCCGCCAGGCCGCCATCGGTGGAGGCCACGAGGATGCGTTCCCACACCCCGGCCATGCTTACGGTGACTTGCTGGATACGCGGATCCAGGGCGCGGGTCGCCGCGTCCACACGCTTGAGCAGCTCGACCTTTTCGGCGCGGCTGATCACTTCCAATGGGTTATCCGGGGCATACAGCTGGGCCACGTCCTGGGTGCTGAACGCCTGCACCGTGCCGTTTTGCCCGGCACGGGAGATCGAACGCGCTGCGCGAGCCGCCAGCCCCAGGGCTTCCAGGGTGATGGCGTTGCTGTAGGCAAAGCCGGTTTTTTCACCGGACTGCGCACGCACACCCACGCCTTGGTCGAGGTTGAAGCTGCCTTCCTTGACGATCCCGTCTTCCAGGGCCCAGGACTCGGAAATCTGCCCCTGGAAATACAGGTCGGCCGCGTCGATGCCTGGCCCGGCCAGATCGCCGAGGACCGTTTGCAAGCTTTCGATGGTCACGCCACCAGGCGCCAGGAGGTGTTCACTGACTGAGGACAACAACTCGCTCATAGGTTTGGCCTTAAATTCATCGTTCTGAAGCAGGTCGCTGTGCGCCCTGCGAGAAAAAGCGCCGGTGGCCCGCCACCGGCATGCGCGTCCGTATCGACGCCTGTTCGCTGCTATCGCGTTCGGCCAACAACACCGCCTCGCCTTGATCCTGTTGTGCCAGCACGCGCCCCCATGGGTCGATGATCGCTGCATGCCCGAAGGTTTCCCTGGGCCCCGGATGCACGCCACCCTGGGCGGCCGCCAGCAGGTAGCACTGGGTCTCGATGGCACGCGCACGGATCAGCACATCCCAGTGCGCGGCGCCGGTTACCGCTGTAAAGGCCGAGGGCGCGGTGATCAACTCGGCACCCGCAGCGCGCAATTCGCTGTATAGCTCCGGGAAGCGCAAGTCGTAACACACCGTCAGCCCCAGGCGGCCGACCGGCGTATCCGCCACGACCACCTGGCTACCATGAGCATAGTCATCGGATTCACGATAACGACCCCGGGCATCGGCCACATCGACATCGAACAGGTGCAGCTTGTCGTAGCGGGCAACGATTTCGCCCTGATCATCGATCAGCAGCGAGCAGGCATTGGACTTGGCGTTCGGCTGATCCTTTGGGGGCAGCGGCAAAGTGCCGGCCACTATCCATAAGGTGAGGTCGCGGGCGGTCTGTTTCAACCATGGCAGGATCGGACCTTCGCCCAAGGCCTCGGCGCGACCGATATCGGCCACATCGCGACGGCCCATGGCGGCGAAGTTTTCCGGGAGTACCGCAAGCCTTGCACCGCCCGCCGCCGCTTGCTCCAGCAGGCGCCGGGCCTGAGCCAGGTTGGCCAGCACATCGCTTTGGCTGACCATTTGAATTACCGCAAAGGACATGGGCCCACACTCCAGAAAAGGCATGCGGCCATGCTACTCCACAGGTACTCAGTTTGGCTTTTCAAATGGCTTGTCGAAGGTGATTTTCGGGTCCTTCCACGGGCCTTCTACCTTGTACTGTACGCTGGCGAAACGCGAAACACGGTCGCCAATCAGCTTGTCGATCAGGAACAGCGCCCCGCCAATGGCCGGCGCGCCGACGATCAATGCAGCAATCGGCAGGTTGTTGGTGACCGGCAGCGTCACCAGCAACTTGGCATCGACGCGATCAGCCACCAGGTCCAGGGTGCCGTTGATCTCCAGGTTACTCGACGGGCCGGTCATGGTGATCGGCTCACGGGTTACAAACACGCCGTTACTGGCGGCCAGCAAGCCCTTGACCCGGTCATAACTCAAGCCCTTGCCAAGCAAGTCCGAGAAGTCCAGGCGCAGCCGGCGACCGATGGAGTTGAAGTTCAGCAAGCCAAACACCCGCAGGGCCTGCGCACCGCCGTCCACTTCAACAAACTGGCCTTTGCGGAAACTGGCGTCCAGGCTGCCGGAGAAACGCTTGGGACCTACCCAGGCCGGCGAACCCGGCCAGCGGCCGTCCACGTCCACGTGAAAATCTTCGCTGGTCACGCTCGGCGCAAATCCCCAGCCCTTGAGCACGTCGCCAATGTTCTTGCCATCGAGGCGGCCCTTGTACCAACTGCTGCTGGCACCGGGTGCACCTTCCCAACCGCCGGCGCCCTGGAGCACCATGCCCTTGAGCCCCAGGTTCAGGCTGTTGAACGCCATGCCCCTGGTGGTCGGGCGAACTTTCAGAGACCAGGCACCTACCAGCTCCGGGCCCTGGAACAACTGGGCAATCGAGATATCCAGCGCGGGAATATCCTTGGGATCAACATCAGCCAATGGGTCCGGCGCATTTTCATCCGCCTGCACGGTCGGATCCACCGCAGGCAGCTTCACGTACTGCAGGTTGACTGCAATCGGCGCGCCCTTGGCGTCCGGCAACCCCACGGTACCCTTGGCCTGCTGGCTGTCGAACTGCAAGCCCCAGGCAGCGGGTTTGCGGTCCAGCTGCAAGCTGACCTGGTCGAACTGGGTGCCGAAACCGGTCAACTTGCCGACCTTGAAATCGGCCCCGCTCAACAACTGCTTGGCACTGCCACCCGGGTCGTTGCCGGCGTAGCGGTCCACGAGCTTTTTCCAGGGGTCGATATCCAGCTCCGACAACACGCCGCGGATTCGCAAGCCCTTGCCGGCCGGCAACACCGCATCGCCATCTCCCAGGAACAGCTCACCCCGGCCGTCGGCGAAATTGTCCGCCGGGGCGGCGAAGGTGAAGCTGCCCAACTCGCCATAATCGAACCAGTAACGGCGCTCCTTACCCTGCAAGGTCATGCGGAACACACTGTCGCGGCCCTGGCTCGCCGGCATGCCGAACGGCGCCGGCAGGTCCACGGCCACGCCCTTGAGGTTGGAGCTGACCATCAACTGGCTGTCGGCGCCATCGAGGTTGAGCTGCAATTGGTAGGGGATATCGCCGGACACCGGCAACGGCTGGCTGACCTTCAGCCAGTCAGTCAGCCGCTTGACGGTCACCTGCCCTTTCGCGGTGACGCGGGTGTTGAGGTCGCCTGGCTTGCCATCGGCGAAAATCTGCGCGGTGATCGGTCGGTCGAAGGCCTGGGCGCTGATGTTCTGGCCACTCAGGCCCTTGGCGCTGTCGAAGCGGAAATCACCCTTGAGCTGGCTCAGGTCCAGCGTAGGCTCGGCCAGTTGCAGGCGGGACTTGTCGGTCTTGAAATCCACCACGATCTTGGGATCGGCGCCCTTGGCCAGGGGAATATCCAGGTCCAGCTTGCCTTGCAGGTCGCCCTCGCCTTTCCAGCCGGCGAAGGTCGAGGCGGTGCCGATCGGCGCTTCCTGAAGGATTTTCAGGCCATCGCCCAGGCCACCGGCAAAGTTGCCGGTGAGCAGCAGGTGACTGTCCTTGCCTTCGGGGGCGTGGGGAATGTTGACGTAGATATCATTGACCTTGGTGTCGAGCAACTGGCCCTTGCTGGCCAGGATGCGCACGCCGCTTTCCTCGACAAACACTTCACCCTTGACCTTGCTCACGTGCGGCCAGCCCGGCTGGAATGCCAGCTCGGCATCATGCACCTTGAAGAACAGGCTGATATTGCGCGAGGCAGGCAGTGCGTCGTGGTTCAGCGAGCCTTGGTACTGGAAGAAGCCCTCGTCCACTGCACCCTTGAGAATCGCAGTGCGCAGCCACTCATCGAATGCCGGGCTCAACACCGCCGGCAGGTATTTGGGGGTGAAGCGGCCATCGCCGTCGACCATACCGACCCGCAGGTCCATGTAGTCTTCCTGGCTATGGTCGAAATGCAGGCGAATCAGGAAGTCGGCGGCGACCTTGCCCTCCTCGCCCAGCACCTTGATATACGGCGCGATCAGGGTGAAGCCTTCCTTGTCGAGCTTCCACGTCAGGCGGGCGTTGGCCTGGATGTACTGCCAGGGCTTGGCGAAGATCGGAAACAGGTGCAAGGAGAAATCCTTGCTGTCCATGCGCAACTCGCCCTTGCCCAGGTCACCGCTGATGCTGCCGCTGACATTGCGGGCTGCCGGTGCGCCGAAGTAAGCGTCGAAACCAATACGGTCGAGGTTGGCCGCGAAGCTCACGCGCTGGTCGGTGGTGTCTTGAGGCCGATAATCCAGCAACACGTTCCGCAGCGTGCCGGTGGCCTTCAGATGATCCAGGGTGGTGGCCACGGCTTCCGGCAAGGGTGCCAAGGCGTGCAGCAATGGCGTGATCGGCGTCAGGTCGAGGCGATCGGCCTGCAGGTTCCAGACTTCCTGGGCCTTGTCGGTGGCCAGGGTTTGCTGCAGTTGCAGGCGCGATTCCCAGCGGGTGTCGCCGAGGTTCATTGCGAGCGAGTCAAACAGCACCTTGAGGCCGCTGTCATTGCGTTGCAGGTACGCAGTGAGGGCCAGGTTCTCAATATGAGTCGGCTTGCGATCGGCATAGCTGCCCTTGAGCTGCGGGGCGTTGAGGCGCACGGCGGCGCTTTGCACGGTGCCCTTGGCCCAGGTCAGCCAGAATTCGCCGCCGGCCTTGAGTTCGGTAAGTTTCCATTGCTGGGTCAGTTTTGCCGGGATCCATTTTGCCCAGTCACTCTGGGGCAAGCTCAGGTAAGCCTCGGCTTCGCCGTCTTTCCACTGGCTGGCGCGGATTCGGGTGCGCAGGTTCAACGCCAGGGGCTGGCCGTCGGGCAGGGTCAGGCGCGCGTCCAGGCGCTGGCGGTTGGCGCCGGTCTGCAGGCTCACGCCGACATAGGTCAAGGTCAGCGGAGCCTGGTCGAACGGCTGCAGCGTCACCTGGCTGTCGAGCAATGAAACCTGCCCGACCATTTGCATGCGCGTCAGCAGTTGTTCGGGATCCAGCGGCTGGTCATCCTGCACCGGCAGGCCTTGCAGCGCCCAGTGGCCGTCCTGGTCTTCCTTCACGCTGACTTGCAGGCCGCTGACTTCCAGGTGGGCAATGCGCACTTCACGCGCCAGCAGGCTGGCCCAGATATCCGGCACCACTTGCACCTGGTCCAGGCGCAGGGCGCTGCTGCCCTCGCCGACCATCACGTCGTGAGCCAACAATACCGGCGCGAAGCCACTCCAGCGCCCTTCCAGGCTGCCGATGTTCACGGGCATATCCAGCGCAGTACGCGCCTTGGCCTCGATTTCGCCACGGTATTCCGCCACCAACGGCGTCAATTCACGGCCCAGGCTCACGTACACCGCCGCCAATACCAGCAGCAAGGCGCACAGGCCGAGGCCCCAGCGGGTCAATGCGGCAAAAAAGCGTATCAGACGCTCCATGTCAGGCGACCCTCAAAGGCAATAGTCGGACGGCAGATCAAGGCCTGCCCGTCTCGTTGATAAGAACTAACGCGAATCAGAGCAGCACCACGTCATATTGTTCCTGGGAATACATGGTTTCGACCTGGAAGCGAATGGTGCGCCCGATAAAACCCTCCAGCTCGGCTACGTTGCCGGATTCTTCATCCAGCAAACGGTCGACCACCTTCTGGTTAGCCAGGACTCTATAGCCCTCGGCCTGGTAGGCGCGTGCCTCCCGTAAGATTTCCCGGAAAATCTCGTAGCAAACCGTTTCCGGGGTCTTCAACTTACCGCGCCCCTGGCAACTGCTGCACGGCTCGCACAGCACTTGCTCGAGGCTTTCGCGGGTGCGCTTGCGGGTCATCTGCACCAGGCCCAGCTCGGTGATGCCGATGATGTTGGTCTTGGCGTGATCGCGCTCTAGTTGCTTCTCCAGGGTACGCAGCACCTGGCGCTGGTGCTCTTCGTCTTCCATGTCGATGAAGTCGATGATGATGATCCCGCCCAGGTTGCGCAGGCGCAGCTGGCGGGCGATCGCGGTGGCCGCTTCGAGGTTGGTCTTGAAGATGGTTTCTTCGAGATTGCGATGGCCCACAAAGGCACCGGTATTCACGTCGATAGTGCTCATGGCTTCCGCCGGGTCCACTACCAGGTAACCGCCGGACTTGAGCGGCACTTTGCGCTCAAGGGCTTTCTGGATTTCGTCTTCGACGCCATACAGGTCGAAAATCGGCCGCTCGCCCGGGTAATGCTCCAGGCGATCGGCGATTTCCGGCATCAGCTCGGCAACAAATTGCGTAGTGCGCTGGAAGGTTTCCCGCGAGTCGATGCGAATTTTCTCGATCTTCGGGCTGACCAGGTCGCGCAAGGTGCGCAGGGCCAGGCCGAGATCTTCGTAGATCACGCTGGGGGCGCCAATGGTCTTGATCTGCGCTCCGATCTGGTCCCAGAGGCGGCGCAGGTAGCGGATGTCCATGAGGATTTCATCGGCACCGGCACCTTCTGCGGCAGTACGCAGGATAAAGCCGCCGGCCTCCTTGATACCTTCCAGCGCCACGCAGTCACTGACCACCTTTTTCAGGCGCTCGCGCTCGGCTTCATCTTCGATTTTCAGGGAAATACCGACGTGGGCCGTGCGCGGCATGTACACCAGGTAGCGCGAAGGAATCGACAGTTGCGTGGTCAGCCGTGCGCCCTTTGAGCCAATCGGATCCTTGGTGACTTGCACCACCAGGCTCTGCCCTTCGTGCACCAGGGCGCTGATGCTTTCGACCGCTGGGCCTTCGCGCAGGGAGATTTCCGAAGCATGGATAAACGCAGCGCGGTCCAGGCCGATGTCGACGAACGCCGCTTGCATCCCCGGTAACACACGCACGACCTTGCCTTTATAAATATTGCCGACGATCCCGCGCTTTTGGGTGCGCTCGACGTGCACTTCTTGCAGAACACCGTTCTCTACCACCGCCACGCGCGATTCCATCGGCGTGATATTGATCAGAATCTCTTCACTCATGGCTGGGTCTCGTTCAGGCGTTTTCACAATAGTGACCGATCGCTTAAGGCTTGGCGCTGGAATACGGCGTTTAGCGCACGGTAAGGTTTTGCCAACAGGGTATGCCGAATTGGCCCAGCAGTTCTGCGGTTTCGCAGACCGGCAGGCCAACGACGGCAGAGTAGCTGCCATTGAGTCCGGCGACGAACACCGCCGCCAAGCCTTGGATAGCATAGCCGCCCGCTTTGTCCTGGGGCTCGCCGCTGTGCCAATAAGTGGTGGCTTCGTCCGCTGAAATCCTGCGAAAGCGCACACGACTGCTGACCAGCTGCGTTTCGCAACGCTGGCCGTCAATCAGGGCAATGGCCGTCAAAACTTCGTGTTCACGCTCGGAAAGGGCCAGCAACATGGCCAGGGCATCGGCTTGATCCACGGGTTTACCGAGGATCCGGCCGTCGAGGATCACGGCTGTGTCCGCGCCCAGCACACAGGCGCCGGTGGCATCGGCCAAGGTCGCTCGACCGGCCGCAGCCTTGCCGCGCGCCAGGCGTTCTACGTAGGACGCGGGCGATTCATTTGTAAGGGGAGTTTCATCAATGGCGGCGCTGACGACGGTGAACGGCACGCCGATCTGTGTCAGCAGCTCACGCCGTCTCGGGGAGCCCGAGGCCAGATAAAGCGAATTCATGCAGACTCTCCCTGTAGGGTTTGATAACCAGGCAGAGCCTCGCGATCCATTCAATTGATTTTATAGCGACGACGCAATCCACGCAGGCCAAAACTGACCCAGGGCCACAACAGCGCGCTGACCAGCGCGGGCAACACCAGCGCCAGGGTCGGTTGGCGGTTGCCGGTCAAGGCGCTGAGCCACAGCTGTACCAACTGCGCCAGGCCGAAGATCACCAGGATCACCAGGCACTGTTGCCACATCGGGAACATCCGCAGGCGCTGCTGCAATGACAGCACCAGGAAGGTAATCAGGGTCAGGATCAACGCGTTCTGCCCGAGCAGGGTGCCGTAGAGCACATCCTCCATCAGCCCCAGGCACATGGCCGTGACCATCCCGACCTTGTGCGGCAGCGCCAGGGCCCAGAACGCCAGCAGCAAGGCGAGCCACAGCGGGCGCAGGATCTCCATGAATTGCGGCAGCGGCGAAACGCTGAGCAGCAAGCCGATGGCAAAGGTCAGCCAGACGATCCAGCCGTTACGCGAATGAGTACCGGCCATTATTCTTCCCTCTGCCGAGTGGTTGCCGGGGCCGCAGCCGGTGGTTTGGCGGCGGCGGGCGGTTTGGCAGCGGCAGGTGTTGCAGCCGCAGGCTTGGCCGGACGCGCGCTATGGGCCACAGGCTTGACCGGTGTCGCAACCGGCGCGGCTGGCGTTGCCGGAGCGGCTGCCGGGGCAGCAGGTGCAGCCGGTTTTGGCACGGTGGCCGGAATGATCGGCGCGGTGCCGTTTTGCTTGTCTTCCGCTTCCTGGGCCTGGGCGGCTTCGTTGGCACGCTCTTCCGGGGTGCGGTTGTCACTGAACACCAGCAACAGGTAACGGCTGCGGTTCAATGCGGCGGTCGGCACGGCGCGCACAATGGCGAACGGCTGGCCGGAATCGTGGATCACTTCCTTGACCGTCGCGACCGGGTAGCCTGCCGGGAACCGCTGACCCAGGCCGGAGCTGACCAGCAGGTCGCCTTCCTTGATGTCGGCGGTGTCTGCGACGTGACGCAACTCCAGGCGTTCCGGGTTACCGGTACCGCTGGCAATCGCCCGCAGGCCGTTGCGGTTGACTTGCACCGGGATGCTGTGAGTGGTGTCGGTCAGCAACAGGACGCGGGAGGTATAAGGCATCAACTCCACCACCTGGCCCATCAGGCCACGGGCATCGAGCACCGGTTGGCCAAGGACTACGCCGTCGCGCTCACCCTTGTTGATGATGATGCGATGGGTGAAGGGGTTCGGATCCATACCGATCAACTCGGCCACTTCGACCTTCTCATTGACCAGCGCAGAGGAATTGAGCAACTCGCGCAGCCGAACGTTCTGCTCGGTGAGGGCCGCCAGCTTTTGCATGCGCCCCTGCAGCAGCAGGTTTTCGGTCTTGAGTTTTTCGTTCTCGGCCACCAGTTCGGTGCGGCTGCCAAATTGACTGGCGACACCCTGATAGAGACGCTGCGGCAGGTCAGTGATCCAGTACGTCTGCATCAGGACCAGCGACATCTGGCTACGCACCGGCTTGAGCAGTGTGAAGCGGGCATCGACCACCATCAGCGCAACCGATAGCACGACCAGCACCAACAGGCGCACGCCCAATGAGGGGCCTTTGGAAAAAAGCGGTTTAATAAGCCGCTCCTCCCAGGCAAATGTTTTC
Organism: Pseudomonas sp. D4002; assembly: GCF_013385665.1. Lineage (NCBI taxonomy): Bacteria > Pseudomonadati > Pseudomonadota > Gammaproteobacteria > Pseudomonadales > Pseudomonadaceae > Pseudomonas > Pseudomonas sp. D4002. The sequence continues at coordinate 152,160 of NZ_JACAPN010000015.1, read as the reverse complement.
TTTATTCATACGGCATCAAACCGGCCCGGATGCAGATTGAAGAAGATAAACGCCAACAGGCAGCACTGCAAAGTGCTGCCTGTGAGCGAAACATGGGCAAACCAGCAAATTCTTATTCGCTGGAGAGCAGGTCCATGGTGTGTTTATCCATCATTTCCAGTGCACGGCCACCGCCGCGGGCGACGCAGGTCAACGGGTCTTCAGCGACGATCACTGGCAAACCGGTTTCCTGGGCCAGCAACTTGTCGAGGTCGCGCAGCAAGGCGCCACCACCGGTCAGTACCAGGCCACGCTCGGCGATATCGGAAGCCAGTTCCGGAGGCGATTGCTCCAGGGCGCTCTTCACCGCCTGAACGATGGTGGCCAGGGACTCTTGCAGAGCTTCCAGCACTTCATTGGAGTTCAGGGTGAAGGCACGTGGGACGCCTTCGGCCAGGTTGCGACCGCGAACATCGACTTCGCGAACTTCGCCGCCCGGGTAAGCGGTACCGATTTCCTGCTTGATGCGCTCGGCGGTGGATTCGCCGATCAGGCTGCCGTAGTTGCGACGCACGTAGGTGATGATCGCTTCGTCGAAGCGGTCGCCGCCAACCCGTACGGATTCGGCATACACCACACCATTGAGGGAGATCAGGGCGATTTCAGTGGTACCACCACCGATATCCACCACCATCGAACCGCGCGCTTCTTCAACCGGCAGGCCGGCACCGATCGCAGCGGCCATTGGCTCTTCAATCAGGAACACTTCACGGGCACCGGCGCCAAGGGCCGATTCACGGATGGCACGACGTTCCACCTGGGTGGACTTGCACGGAACGCAGATCAGCACACGAGGGCTGGGCTGCAGGAAACTGTTTTCGTGAACCTTGTTGATGAAGTACTGCAGCATCTTTTCGCAGACACTGAAGTCAGCAATCACGCCATCCTTCATCGGACGAATGGCAGCAATGTTGCCCGGTGTTCGGCCCAACATGCGCTTGGCCTCGGTGCCAACGGCAACGACACTTTTCTGATTACCATGGGTCCGAATGGCCACAACCGATGGCTCATTCAGGACGATACCGCGCTCGCGCACGTAAATAAGGGTGTTGGCAGTGCCCAGGTCGATGGAAAGATCGCTGGAAAACATGCCACGCAGTTTCTTGAACATGGGAAAGGGACCCTAGGCAACGCGTGGGTAAAAAAGTGCGGCAAACTCTAACAACGACAGGGATTTTGGGCAAGGCGCCAATGTGCTAAATTGGCCGACTTTCTGTGCACCAACCCCCACAATCGCGGCCATATGACCGTAGAAATGCGGTAGTGTTCCTACAATCTAACACACGGATAGCTTCCGTTCTGTTTTCCACTGGAGAATCCCATGGCGCTTGAACGCTCCGACGTGGAAAAAATCGCTCATTTGGCCTGCCTGGGCCTCAATGAAGCCGATCTTCCACAGACCACCGCAGCCCTGAACAGCATTCTCGGGCTGGTCGACCAAATGCAAGCCGTGAATACCGACGGCATCGAGCCCCTGGCTCACCCGCTGGAAGCCAGCCAGCGCCTGCGCGCCGACGTCGTGACCGAGCGCAATAATCGCGAGGCTTACCAGTCCATCGCGCCAGCGGTCGAAAACGGCCTGTACCTGGTTCCGAAAGTCATCGACTAAAGGGAAAGAGCCTGCAATGCATCAATTGACTCTGGCCGAGATCGCCCGCGGTCTCGCCGACAAAAAGTTTTCTTCCGAAGAGCTGACCACGACCCTGCTGGCGCGTATCGCCGAGCTGGACCCTAAGGTCAACAGCTTCATCAGCATCACCGAAGAGCTGGCCCTGAGCCAGGCCAAGGCCGCCGACGTACGTCGCGCCAACGGTGAGAACGGCGCCCTGTTGGGTGCGCCGATTGCCCACAAGGACCTGTTCTGCACCCAGGGCATTCGCACCAGTTGCGGCTCGAAGATGCTCGACAATTTCAAGGCGCCCTACGACGCCACTGTGGTCGCCAAGCTGGCCGCTGCCGGGGCCGTGACCCTGGGCAAGACCAACATGGACGAATTCGCCATGGGCTCGGCCAACGAGTCGAGCCACTACGGCGCGGTGAAAAACCCGTGGAACCTCGAGCACGTGCCCGGTGGTTCGTCCGGTGGTTCGGCGGCCGCGGTTGCCGCTCGTCTGTTACCTGCCGCCACGGCCACCGACACTGGCGGCTCGATCCGCCAACCGGCCGCTTTCACCAACCTCACCGGTCTGAAACCGACCTACGGTCGCGTTTCCCGCTGGGGCATGATTGCCTACGCCTCCAGTCTCGACCAGGGCGGCCCCCTGGCACGCACCGCTGAAGACTGCGCAATTTTGTTACAAGGCATGGCAGGCTTCGATCCGCAGGACTCCACCAGCATTGATGAACCCGTGCCGGACTACAGCGCCAGCCTGAATACCTCGATCAAAGGCCTGCGCATCGGCGTGCCGAAAGAGTATTTCAGCGCCGGCCTCGACCCGCGCATCGCCGAACTGGTGCACAACAGCGTCAAGGAGCTGGAAAAGCTCGGCGCCGTGATCAAGGAAATCAGCCTGCCGAACAACCAGCACGCGATTCCGGCCTACTACGTGATCGCGCCGGCAGAAGCGTCCTCCAACCTGTCGCGGTTCGACGGCGTGCGCTTCGGCTACCGCTGCGAAAACCCGAAAGACCTCACCGACCTGTACAAGCGCTCCCGTGGCGAAGGTTTCGGCGCGGAAGTACAACGCCGGATCATGGTCGGTGCCTACGCCCTGTCGGCCGGCTACTACGACGCGTACTACCTCAAGGCGCAAAAGATCCGTCGCCTGATCAAGAACGACTTCATGGCTGCCTTTAATGAAGTCGACGTGATCCTCGGCCCAACCACGCCGAACCCGGCCTGGAAGATCGGCGCCAAGACCGGCGACCCGATCGCCGAGTACCTGGAAGACCTGTACACCATCACCGCCAACCTCGCCGGTCTGCCGGGCTTGTCCATGCCTGCAGGTTTCGTCGATGGCTTGCCGGTGGGCGTGCAACTGCTCGCCCCGTATTTCCAGGAAGGCCGCCTGCTCAATGTGGCGCACCAGTACCAGTTGAACACTGACTGGCACACTCGCACCCCTACCGGCTTCTGAGGAGAACACTATGCAATGGGAAGTCGTGATCGGGCTGGAGATTCATACCCAGCTCGCCACCCAATCGAAGATTTTCTCCGGTAGCGCCACCACGTTCGGCGCAGAACCCAACACCCAGGCCAGCCTGGTAGACCTGGGCATGCCCGGCGTGCTGCCGGTGCTGAACCAGGAAGCGGTGCGCATGGCGGTGATGTTCGGCCTCGCCATCGATGCCGAGATCGGCCAGCACAACGTGTTCGCCCGCAAGAACTACTTCTACCCGGACCTGCCCAAGGGCTACCAGATCAGCCAGATGGAATTGCCGATCGTCGGCAAGGGCTACCTGGACATCCCGCTGGAAGACGGCACCATCAAACGTGTCGGCGTGACCCGTGCGCACCTGGAAGAAGATGCCGGCAAGAGCCTGCATGAAGAATTCAACGGCGCCACCGGCATCGACCTGAACCGCGCCGGCACCCCGCTGCTGGAGATCGTTTCCGAGCCGGACATGCGCAGCGCCAAGGAAGCCGTGGCCTACGTCAAGACGATCCACGCGCTGGTGCGTTACCTCGGGATCTGCGACGGCAACATGGCCGAAGGCTCCCTGCGTTGCGACTGCAACGTGTCGGTGCGGCCAAAAGGCCAGGCCGAGTACGGCACCCGCTGCGAGATCAAGAACGTCAACTCGTTCCGTTTCATCGAGAAGGCGATCAACACCGAAGTACGTCGCCAGATCGAGCTGATCGAAGACGGCGGCAAGGTGATCCAGCAGACCCGCCTGTACGACCCGAACAAAGACGAAACCCGCGCCATGCGCAGCAAGGAGGAAGCCAACGACTACCGTTACTTCCCCGATCCGGACCTGTTGCCGGTGGTCATCGAGGACTCGTTCCTGGCTGACGTGCGCGCCACGCTGCCGGAACTGCCACCGCAGAAACGCGAGCGTTTCCAGGCGCAGTTCGGGCTTTCGGTGTATGACGCAAGCGTGCTGGCGTCGAGCCGCGAGCAAGCCAACTACTTCGAAAAAGTCGTGAGCATTGCTGGCGACGCCAAACTGGCGGCCAACTGGGTGATGGTTGAGCTGGGCAGCCTGTTGAACAAACAGGGCCTGGAAATCGACGAAGCACCGGTGTCGGCAGAACAGTTGGGCGGCATGTTGCTGCGGATCAAGGACAACACCATCTCCGGCAAAATCGCCAAGACCGTGTTTGAAGCCATGGCCGCCGGCGAAGGCAACGCTGACGAGATCATCGAAAAGCGCGGCCTGAAGCAAGTCACCGACAGCGGCGCGATTTCGGCCGTGCTCGACGAGATGCTGGCAGCCAATGCCGAGCAGGTTGAACAATACCGTGCGGCGGATGAAGCCAAGCGGGGCAAGATGTTCGGCTTCTTTGTCGGCCAGGCGATGAAAGCCTCCAAAGGCAAGGCCAACCCGCAACAGGTCAACGAACTGCTGAAAAGCAAACTCGAAGGCTAAACGCGGTGAAATGGTCGGAGCAGGACCTCACGTCCAACTCTGACCCCTTGTGGGAGCGGGCTTGTGTGGGAGCGGGCTTGCTCGCGAAAGCGGTGGATCAGTCAGCCTATTCGTTGCCTGACACACTGCATTCGCGAGCAAGCCCGCTCCCACCCAAGCCCGCTCCCACATCTGTAAGGGGGAAACCTTGAAAATGAAGCGTCTACTCGGCCTGTTGGCCCTGTTCTCTCTGCTCGCCGGCTGCGCCAGCGGCCTCATCGACCCCAACGGCTATGACGAAACCGGCTCCGCGTCCTACTACGGCGCCAAACACCACGGCAACCGCACTGCCAGCGGTGAACCGTTCAACCAGAATGCCCTGACCGCCGCCCATCGTCGCCTGCCCTTCGGCACGCAGGTGAAGGTCACCAATCTCGACAACAACAAAAGCGTCGTTGTCCGCATCAATGATCGCGGCCCGCATACCCGTGGGCGCCTGATCGACCTTTCACGCAAGGCCGCCGAACAGATCGGCATGATCGGCAGCGGCACCGCGCGCGTTCGCGTGCAAGCCCTCAGCAACTGACCGACGGAGCCCAGGCCATTTCCGCATTAACCGCCCTCTCGCCCTTTAGCCTGATCGAACTGATCAGCGGCCTGCTGCTGTTGATCTTCGGCGCAGAAGTATTAGTACGCGCCGCCGTGCGCCTGGCGGCCAGCCTCAAGGTGCGCCCGCTGATCATCGGCCTGAGCATCGTCGCCTTCGGCAGCAGCGCGCCGCAGATGGCGATCAGCTTGCAAGCGACCCTGGCGGACAGCACCGACATCGCCGTGGGCAGTGTGATCGGCAGCAGCATCTTCAACACCCTCGTGACCCTTGGCCTGGCAGCCCTGATCATTCCGCTGCGGGTCTCCCGGCAACTGGTACGCCTGGATATCCCGATGATGATCATCGCCAGCCTGCTGGTGTTTGTGCTAGCCGCCAATGAAGAACTCACGCCGATCGATGGCCTGTTACTGCTGGTGGCCCTGGTGGCCTACCTCGGCGTGCTGCTCTACCAGACCCGCCACTCCCGCCGCCCGCGCACCCGGGACACTGTGGTGCAGGCGCCGTGGCTGAGCAGCGTGCTGCTGATGCTCGGTGGACTGTTGATCCTCGTACTGGCCGGGCACCTGCTGCTGGGCGCGGCGGTGGACGTGGCCTCTGACCTGGGCCTGTCGGAACGCATCATCGGCCTGACGCTGATTGGCGTCGGCACTTCCCTGCCCTGCCTGGCCACCTCGCTGATCGCCGCCCTGCGCGGCCAGCGGGAAATTGCCGTGGGCAACGTGATCGGCAGCAACCTGTTCAACCTGCTTGGGGTGCTGGGCTTTACCGCCCTGGTGGCGCCCTCGCCGTTGTCGGTGTCGCCCAATGCCCTGGATTTCGACCTGCCGGTAATGCTCGGCGTGGTCGCCCTGTGCCTGCCGGTGTTTTATTCGGGCTACCGCGTCACCCGGGCCGAAGGCCTGGTATTCCTGGGCCTGTACCTGGTGTACGGGCTGCACGTGGTGTCGTTCACCTTCGGCATGCCGCTGGCCAACAAGCTTGAACAACTGATGCTGTATTACGTCCTGCCAGCGCTGGTGGCTTTCCTGTTGTTCACCTCGCTGCAAGCCTGGCGCCGCCAACACAAGAGGGAATCGCAATGACCGAACAGAAAAAGCCCGGCGTTGAAATGCGCCGCCAGGTGATGGGTGATGTGTTTGTCGATCGGGCGCTGGGCAATGCCACGGAGTTCAGCCAGCCGCTGCAGGATTTCGTCAACGAGCATGCCTGGGGCAGCGTGTGGAATCGCGAAGGGTTGCCGCTGAAAACCCGCAGCCTGATCACCCTCGCCGCGCTCACCGCGCTGAAGTGCCCGCAAGAGCTCAAGGGCCACGTGCGCGGCGCGCTGAACAACGGTTGCACCGTGGAGGAGATTCGCGAGGCGCTGCTGCATTGTGCGGTGTATGCCGGTGTGCCGGCGGCGATTGACGCCTTCCGCGCCGCGCAGGAAGTGATCGACAGCTACCAGAAAGACGCCTAGATCCAGCCACCCGCCTGCAACACGAAAATCCCGATATTCGTGGTCACCGCCGCCATCAGGGTGGTGATCACGATAATCGCGGCCGCCAGTTCATGATTGCCCTCCGCCGCCCGCGCCATGACAAAACTGGCCGCCGCCGTGGGCGCGCCGAAGTACAGGAACAGAATCCCCAACTCCGGCCCACGGAACCCCAGCAGCCACGCCCCCAGGGTCGCGATCACCGGCAGCCAGACCATCTTCATCAGGCTGGCGCTCAGGGCCATGTCGCCGCTTTTGCGCAGCGCCGCCAACGACAACGTGCCACCGATACAGATCAACGCCAATGGCAACGTCATGTCCGCCAGGTACTGCCCGGAGGATTCCAGCCAGCCAGGCAAGCCAATCTGGAAGTACGCGAAGGGCGCCGCCGCGATCACGCTGATGATCAACGGGTTGGCCAGCACGCTTTTGAAAATGCTCCACGGGTCGGACTTGATCACCGGGCTGTACACCGCCAGCACAATGGTCGACAGGGTGTTGTAGAACAGGATCACCAGCGCCGCGAGCACCGCGCCAAGGGAAATCCCGTAGTCGCCGTACATACTGGCGGCCAGGGCCAGGCCGATCACCCCGTTGTTACCGCGAAACGCGCCTTGGGCGTAGATGCCGCGATCTTCCCGCGGGCATCGAAAGATCGCCCAGCCCCAGGCCAGGGCGAAGCTCAGCAGCGTAGCGACGGCGAAGTAGATCAGCAGGCCGGGCTTGAGGGCTGAATGCAGGTCGGCATGGAGAATCCCGAGGAACAGCAACGCCGGCATGGTGACGTTGAACACCAGGGCCGAAGCGATGTGGATAAAGTTGTCGTTGATCCAGTTGATGCGCTTGAGCAGTACGCCCAGGAACAGCATGGCAAACACCGGCGCGGTGATGTTCAGGGTTTGTAGGAAGATTGCCAGCATGCCGGGGAGAACCTTGGGTGGGCGTCGGTAGGTGGCTAATGATAAGCCAGCATGGCCAGCTTCGTCTGGACTACCGCTTTCGCGAGCAAGCCCGCTCCCACATTTGACCGAGTTCTACCTTTGGAATGCAGTCAAATGTGGGAGCGGGCTTGCTCGCGAAGCAGGCGACTCGGTCTTAAGTAATCGGCGCGGGATTGAACAACGTAATGTCGTTATGCAGCTTGTGCTGCTCCGCCCATGTCTGCTTCTTGCCGCTGGCCACATCCAGGTAGAAGTGGAACAACTCCCAACCCAGCTCCTCAATCGTCGCCCGGCCGGTGGCGATCCGCCCGGCGTCGATGTCAATCAGGTCAGGCCAACGCTGCGCCAGCTCCGTCCGGGTCGAGACCTTCACCACCGGCGCCATCGCCAGCCCATAGGGCGTGCCACGCCCGGTGGTGAACACATGCAAATTCATCCCCGCCGCCAACTGCAACGTGCCGCACACAAAATCACTCGCCGGCGTGGCGCAAAAGATCAGGCCCTTGCGATTGAACCGCTCGCCCGGGCCAAGCACGCCATTGATCGCACTACTGCCCGACTTGACGATGGAACCCAACGACTTCTCGACAATATTCGACAACCCACCCTTCTTGTTCCCCGGCGTAGTGTTGGCGCTGCGATCCGCCTCGCCCTTGGCCAGGTAGCGGTCGTACCAGTCCATTTCCCGCACCAGTTCCCGGGCCACGTCCTGGTTCTCGGCACGGGAAGTCAGCAGGTAGATCGCATCGCGCACTTCGGTCACTTCGGAAAACATCACCGTCGCGCCCGCCCGCAGCAGCAAATCCGAGGCATAACCCAGCGCCGGGTTCGCGGTAATCCCCGAGAACGCATCACTGCCGCCACACTGCATACCGAGGATCAACTCCGACGCCGGTACGGTTTCCCGCCGGCGCAGGTCGAGTTTCTTCAGGCGGGTTTCGGCCAGTTCCATGATCTGTTCGATCATTTCGGTAAAGCCGTGGCTGGAGTCCTGCAACCGATACAGCCATGGCTCGCTCAGGTCTACCGAGCTGTCGTTTTCATGCATCACCTGCCCGGCCTGCAACTTCTCGCAACCCAGGCTGATCACCAGGGCTTCACCGCCCAGGTTCGGATTGCGCGCCAGGTTACGCACGGTGCGGATCGGGATGTAGGCGTCGGTGGCCGTGATCGCCACGCCGCAGCCGTAGCTGTGGGTCAGCGCCACCACGTCATCGACGTTCGGGTACTTGGGCAGCAACTCGTCCTTGATGCGCTTCACCGCATGGTCCAGCACGCCCGTGACGCACTGAACCGTGGTGGTAATCCCGAGGATATTGCGCGTGCCCACGGTGCCGTCGGCATTGCGATAACCCTCGAAGGTAAAGCCTTCCAGCGGCGCCTGGGCCTCGGGCACTTCAGTGGACAGCGGCAAGCTGTCCAGCGGCGGCGCCGTGGGCATGCGCAGTTGATCTTCCTGCACCCAACTGCCGCGGGGAATCGGGCGCAGGGCATAACCGATGGTCTGGCCGTAGCGAATGATGCGGCCGCCTTCGGGGATGTCTTCCAGAGTCACTTTGTGGCTTTGGGGAATGAAATCCACCGTCACCAGGCCGTCGGGAAACTCGGTCCCCGCCGGTACGCCCTGGTCGTTGACCACAATCACCACGTTATCCAGTGCGTGCAAACGGATGGAGCGTGGCGAATCGGCATGTTCAATCAACTGCATGACGCGGGCCCCTTCAGGAATGCGCTTGGGAAAGTTTAGTCAGCTCGGGGCCTTTGGCCGGCGGCTCCTTGAGCACTACACGCTTGATCGGGCCAACGATCACCACGTAACTGAACACAGCGACCAGCGCGTTGGCGCCAACGAACACCAGGGCCCACTTGAACGAGCCGGTGGTGCTGATGATGTAGCCGATCACAATCGGGGTGGTGATCGACGCGATGTTGCCGAACATGTTGAACAGACCACCGCTCAAACCGGCGATTTGCTTTGGCGAGGTGTCGGAGACTACCGCCCAACCCAGTGCGCCAACGCCTTTACCGAAGAAGGCCAGGGCCATGAAGCCCACCACCATCCATTCGATGTCTACGTAGTTGCAGGCCACGATACTGCAGGAAATCAGCAATCCACCAATGATCGGCGCCTTGCGGGCGAACGTCAGCGAATGGCCTTTGCGCAGCAGATAGTCGGAAATGATCCCGCCCAACACGCCACCGATAAAACCACAGACCGCAGGCAGGGAAGCAATAAAGCCGGCCTTGAGGATCGTCATGCCGCGCTCCTGGACCAGGTACACCGGGAACCAGGTCAGGAAGAAGTAGGTGATGCCGTTGATGCAGTACTGGCCCAGATACACGCCGAGCATCATGCGATTGGTCAGCAATTGACGAATGTAATCCCACTTCGGCCCGTCGACTTTCTTGCCTTTGCCCTTGTCCTGATCCATATCGACCATGCCGCCGTTCTGGGCGATGTGCTGCAGTTCGGCGTCGTTGATCATCGGGTGTTGGCGCGGGCTGTGGATAAGTTTCAGCCAGATCAACGAGAACAGAATGCCGATGCCGCCCATCACGATAAACACGTGCTGCCAGCCGAAGGTGTAGACGATCCAGCCCATCAACGGCGCGAACAACACAGTCGCAAAGTACTGCGCCGAGTTGAAGATCGCCGAGGCCGTACCCCGCTCAGCCGTAGGAAACCATGCCGCCACGATGCGCGCATTTCCGGGGAAGGATGGCGCTTCAGCCAGGCCCACCAGGAAGCGCAACATGAACAGCGCAACGATGGCCGTGGAAACACCGAACTCACCGACATAGCCTTGCAGCACGGTGAACAGTGACCAGGTGAAGATACTCAGGGCGTAGACTTTTTTCGAACCGAAGCGGTCCAGCAGCCAGCCGCCGGGAATTTGCCCGGCCACGTAGGCCCAACCGAATGCGGAGAAGATATAGCCAAGGGTGACCGCGTCGATGCCGAGGTCTTTTTGCAGGCTGGAGCCGGCAATGGCGATGGTGGCCCGGTCGGCGTAGTTGATCGTGGTCACCAGGAACAGCATGAGCAGGATCAAATAGCGGACATGGGTCGGCTTGGTCGCTTGCATGAAGATGTACTCCCACTAATTATTTTTTTTGCGGGTAATCAAATTGTAAGCCTGTGGCGGGCACGGACCCGCCACAGGGTGCAGCCGTTACGAACCGATGTAGCTGGTTTTCACCACGGTGTAGAACTCTTGCGCATAGCGACCCTGCTCACGCGAACCGTAGGATGAACCCTTACGGCCGCCGAATGGAACGTGGTAATCCACACCGGCAGTCGGCAGATTGACCATCACCATCCCGGCCTGGGAATGACGCTTGAAGTGGTTGGCGTATTTCAGCGAGGTGGTGGCGATACCGGCCGAGAGGCCGAACTCGGTGTCGTTGGCCATCGCCAGCGCCGCCTCGTAATCCGCCACGCGCACCACGTTGGCCACCGGCCCGAAGATCTCTTCACGGCTGATGCGCATCGCGGCTTCGCTGTCGGCAAACAGCGTCGGCGCGAGGAAGTAGCCTTCGGTGTCGCAGGTCACCAGCTCACCGCCGCTGACCAGCCGGGCGCCTTCGCTCTGGCCGATGTCGATGTACTTCAAGTCCTGGTCCAGCTGGGCCTGGGAAACCACCGGGCCGATGTCGGTGCCGGTTTTCAGGGCGTGGCCGACCTTGATCGACTTCATCCGCTCGGCCATGGCCGCGACGAACTGGTCGTGAATCCCGGCGGTGACGATAAAGCGGCTGGACGCGGTGCAACGTTGGCCGGTGGAGTAAAACGCGCTCTGCACCGACAGCTCGACGGCTTGCTTGAGGTCGGCGTCGTCGAGAATGATCTGCGGGTTCTTGCCGCCCATTTCCAACTGCACCTTGGCCTGGCGCGACACGCAGCTGACGGCGATCTGACGACCCACGCCCACCGAGCCGGTGAAGCTGATGCCGTCGACTTTCGGGCTGTTGACCATGGCATCGCCGACCACACGGCCGCTGCCCATCACCAGGTTGAACACACCGGCAGGGAAGCCGGCGCGGGAGATGATTTCGGCCAGGGCCCAGGCGCAGCCCGGTACCAGTTCAGCCGGTTTGAGCACCACGCAGTTGCCGTAGGCCAGGGCCGGGGCGATCTTCCAGGCCGGGATGGCAATCGGGAAGTTCCACGGCGTGATCAGGCCAACCACGCCCAACGCCTCACGGGTCACTTCAACGTTGACGCCCGGACGCACCGACGGCAGGTAGTCGCCGGACAGGCGCAGGCATTCACCGGCGAAGAATTTGAAGATGTTACCGGCGCGGGTCACTTCGCCGATGGCTTCCGGCAGGGTCTTGCCCTCTTCCCGGGCCAGCAGGGTGCCGAGTTCTTCGCGACGGGCGAGGATTTCGGTGCCGACTTTATCCAGCGAATCATGACGCGCCTGGATCCCGGAAGTGGACCACGCCGGAAAAGCAGCGCGCGCAGCGTCGATGGCCGCGTGGACTTGGGCGAGGTCAGCCTTGGCGTATTCGCCAATGACATCAGACAACTCCGACGGATTGATGTTGGCCGAGTAGTCGGCGCCGGCAACCCACTGGCCACCGATGTAGTTTTCAAAACGCTTGGCTTGGGACACGAATTCTCTCCTGACGCAAAAAGCCGCTGATTACTCAGCGGCCTTGGTGATGGGTTATTGCGCGCCTTGCTTGTCGATCAACGCGGCCAGGGCTTCGTATTCTTCCGGCAGCAGATCGGTCAGCGGGGTACGCACGGGGCCTGCGTCGTAGCCGACGATTTTCGCCCCGGCCTTGACGATGCTCACCGCGTAACCGGCCTTGCGGTTACGGATGTCGAGGTACGGCAGGAAGAAGTCGTCGATGATCTTGCCGACGGTGGCGTGATCTTCCCGGGCAATGGCGTGATAGAAATCCATCGCGGTTTTTGGAATGAAGTTGAACACCGCCGAGGAGTACACCGGCACGCCCAGGGCCTTGTAGGCAGCGGCGTAAACCTCTGCAGTCGGCAAGCCGCCCAGGTAGCTGAAACGGTCACCGAGGCGACGACGGATCGACACCATCAATTCAATGTCACCCAGGCCGTCCTTGTAACCGATCAGGTTCGGGCAGCGCTCGGCCAGGCGTTCCAGCAGCGGCGCGGTCAGGCGGCAGACGTTGCGGTTGTAGACCACTACACCGATCTTGACCGACTTGCACACCGCTTCAACGTGGGCGGCAACCCCATCCTGGCTGGCTTCGGTCAGGTAGTGCGGCAGCAGCAGCAAGCCTTTGGCGCCAAGACGCTCGGCTTCCTGGGCGTACTCGATGGCCTGGCGGGTGGCACCGCCGACACCGGCAAGAATCGGCACGCTGGTGGCGCAGGTATCAACGGCGGTTTTCACCACTTGCGAATATTCGCTGGCCGCCAGGGAGAAAAACTCACCGGTGCCGCCAGCGGCGAACAAGGCGGTAGCGCCATAAGGGGCCAGCCATTCCAGACGCTTGATGTAGCCCGCCTGGTGGAAATCACCCTGGGCATTGAAATCGGTCACCGGGAAAGACAGCAGACCGTGAGAGAGGATGGACTTCAGTTCTTGTGGATTCATTATTCGAACACCCTGGGCGAAGACTTTCTGTTGTGAGATTACGGATGGTTATCTTGATGTCGTACGTCATCGTACAACTATAAAAATATTCGTCAACTGCAATTCATCGCCGCCCTTCTCGATTGCTGCTTTCTTGACGTAGGAAGTTTTTCCTCTATGCTCGGAATAACTGTACATACGTACAGTTATTACGGAAGATTCCTACGACATAGCAAGGAGCTAACATGTCAGATCTTGAACTCGCCACACCTGTGAAAACCCCGCCAACCCTGCGTTTTGAAGGCGGCGAACACACCGCCATCGGCGACGACACCCTGTTGCGTTTCGTCAAGGACGCCCCGCCGATTCCCGCCCGGCAGGTCGAATTGCACCTGCCCAATGGCCTGGCCCTGAGCTACGGCCAGATCATCGCCCTGGGCGGTGATTTCTATGGCATCCCCGGGCGCCCCATCAACGAAGGCACATCGCCCGCTGATCGTGTGCAGCGCTTTACCGATGCATTCAACTCGCTGGCGGTATTGCCAGCATCACGGGAAGAAGCGGGCAAGATCCTCGCGGTGATGCAAAAGGAGATCAATGCGGTCAACCAGGCGATCAAGGATGGCAAGCAACCCCATGAAGCCTATGACGCGCTGGGTGACACCTTGTCCGAGGAATGGAACCGCATCACCGGCGGCGGCAGTGCCGTCTCGGCGCTGATTCCACTGGGGCGCTACCTGAAACTGGCGGCAGACAATGCCGACCACTTTGGCGAATGGGCTTTGGCGGCCTATCTGGCGGGGCATACGGCAGCCTTGCAACAAGCCGTCGTGGCGCATCAGACCGGCACCGACCAGGCGCTGGAACTGGCCTATGCCATGAACAGCTTTGCTGATCACTTTTTGACCGATCTATTTTCCGCCGGGCACCTGCGGGTACCGCGCAAGCAACTGGCGGCGGTGGTGACACCGGGTGAACTGGGCTCGCTGATCAGCCGCTTCATGCACGATGAAGACAGCAAGTTCGGGCTCAATGTGCGCAACGCCCTGGGCGAGCAGTGGCATGCCTACGGTGATAAACGCTATTTCGACAGCAACGATGCGGCCAACCGCGCCATGGTCAAACGCGCCGTGCAGGCCTCGGCCGATGAGATCTTCGAAACGTTTATCAGCGGCATGGCGCCCTCCCCGGCCAACTTCAAGGCACCGCTGTATGTGCCGGACCTGAACGCCGCGCAGAACCCGGCGAACAACTTCTCACCGCTGTTCAAGGCTGAAGGCGACAAGGTGCTGCGACGCAAGGACGTCAACAACCTGAACGACAAGCAGTGGACCAATGACTGGTGGGGTTGGAGCACGTATCTGCTGCTCAAGGACTACAAGCCGAATCAGCCGGCCTGAAAGACGTGAGTTAAGCCTCGCGCACTAACCTGTGGCGAGGGAGCTTGCTCCCGTTGGGCTGCGAAGCAGCCCCGGCAAGAACACGAGGTTCTTTCAGACAGAACTCGGGGCAATGGATTTGGGGCCGCTGCGCGGCCCAACGGGAGCAAGCTCCCTCGCCACAATGAGCTTTCAAGCCACACGCTTACGTCCAGCCTGGAATCAACCGCGCTGCGCTTCCGCCTCTTCATGGGCATGGCGCAGCCGCTCACGGCTGTTGGTCAGGTGCAACCGCATGGCCGCCCGCGCCGCATCCGAGTCCTGGCGCGCGATCGCCTCGTAGATCTCTTCGTGTTCGCGGCTCAGGCGGCTCATGTAGTGCTGCTGGTCATCATGGGCCAGGCGTGCCGAGTTCAGCCGCGTGCGTGGAATGATGCTGGTGCCCAGGTGGGTCATGATGTCGGTGAAGTAGCGGTTGCCGGTGGACAGGGCAATCTGCAGGTGGAACTGGAAGTCCGACGCCACCGCATCACCGGCGTGGGCCGCACTTTCGTTAAGGGCATCGAGGGCAGCACGCATGCCGGCCAATTGCTCGTCGCTACGACGCTGGGCGGCGAGCCCGGCAGACTCCACTTCCAGGCTGATCCGCAGTTCAAGGATGGCCAGCACATCACGCAGGGTGACGACAGTGGCCGGATCAATCCGGAAACCGCTGGGGCTCGGCGTATCCAGTACAAAAGTGCCGATGCCATGGCGGGTTTCTACCTGCCCGGCGGCCTGCAATCGCGAGATGGCTTCACGCACCACGGTGCGGCTGACCCCATGGGCGTCCATGATCGCCGACTCGGTGGGCAGTTTGTCGCCACGTTTGAGTTGGCCGTCGCGGATCTGCTCGGACAACACCGTGACCAATTCCTGGGCAAGGCTGCGGCGCTTGCGGGGAAGACGAGGGGCGGCGCTGGAGTTTTCCATGATGAATCATCTATCTCGGCGATCTGAAGCACGCATGATAGCCCATGGCGGTTGTACGATCACCGTCCTGTCATGACTTTCATCTATAAGCGCCGGGGTTTTCGCCAGGCAAAAAAATGCCCCGGCATCGCCGAGGCATTTTCAACGCTGGCCCGAGGGCCCGCGCCTTGTTACTTCACCACTTTCAGACTCGGCCGACCGCTTGGACGCGGTGGCTCGGAATCCGGCGGCGGCACATCATCTTCGCCTTCGAGCTCGATCGCTTCGTCATCCTCAAGGGAAGACTCCAGATCAAACACCATGCCCTGGCCATTTTCCCGGGCGTAGATCCCGAGGATGGCACCGATGGGCACGAACAGCGTATGCGGCACACCGCCGAAACGCCCTTCAAAGCTGACCGCTTCATTGTCCATGTGCAGGTGTCGCACGGCACTGGGTGAAACGTTCAGGACGATTTGTCCGTCACTGGCAAAACCTTGCGGTACCTGAACCGCGGGAAACTCGGAATTGACCAGCATGTGCGGGGTGCAATCGTTGTCCACTATCCACTCATAGAGCGCGCGGACCAGGTAAGGTCGACTGGAGTTCATCAACGGCTCCTTAAGCCTTAGCGCATATCGCGTTCGACACCAGACAGACTCGCCTGGAAAGCCTCACGCGCAAACTGGCGCTCCATGTAGTCAAGCAGCGGCTTGGCAGGCCGCGGCAGTTCTATGCCCAAAATCGGCAAGCGCCAGAGTATGGGTAATAGGCAGCAATCCACCAGACTTTGTTCCTCGCTGAGGAAAAAAGGTTTGTCGGCAAACAACGGCGAAACACCGGTCAGGCTCTCGCGCAATTCCTTGCGCGCCTGAACCCGGGCCGCTTCCTTGCTGCGTGAATCCAGAATCAGGTCCACCAGGCCACACCAGTCACGCTGGATCCGATGGATCAGCAGGCGGCTGTTGGCACGCGCCACCGGATACACCGGCAGCAACGGTGGATGGGGATAACGCTCATCCAGGTATTCCATCACCACGGTTGACTCCCACAACGCCAGGTCACGATCGACCAGGGTGGGCAAGCTGCCGTAAGGGTTCACTTCGATCAGTTTCGGCGGGTGACGTCCCACCTCCACACTGATGATCTCTGCGCTGACACCCTTCTCTGCGAGCACGATGCGTACTCGGTGGGAATAGTGGTCGGCGGGGTCGGAGTAACAGGCCAACCGATTGGTCACGCCCATGGCGGTCCTCCTCGCTTGTTGAAATTATCGGAAGCTCAAAAACGAGCGCGCCCAGTGAGCATCTCCGTGACGCCTGGATAAACCAGACTTACCTTCAGAGATGCCGCTGGGCGCGCAAGATTAACAGCAATTACTTACGGTTGGATCAATGCACATCCTTCCAGTATTCGCGTTTCAGCAGATAGGCGAACACGAAGAAGAAGGCCAGGTACAGCAACACATAGGTACCAATGCGCTGATGCTGCAGCTTCACTGGGTTGGCCGAGTAGGCCAGGAAGGTCACCAGATTCTTGACCTTCTCGTCGAACTGCTCTTCGTTCAGCGTGCCGGTCTTCGGCACTATGGTCAGCTGATCGCACGCTTCATGAGTCAAAGGCGTACCGGTGAGCGGATCATACTGCTTCTTGCCGTCTTCGACGATTTGTACTTGCTTGCATCCTACCACTTGGCGACCTTGCAGGCCGACCAGAACGTTAGGCATACCGACGTTCGGGAACACTTTGTTGTTCACGCCGTAGGGACGCGTCGGGTCTTCATAGAAGGATTTCAGGTAGCCATAGAGCCAATCGGTGCCACGCACACGGGCCACCAGGGTCAGGTCGGGCGGTGCAGCCCCGAACCAGGTCTTGGCGTCGGCCGGTTGCATGCCGATGGTCATGTGGTCGCCGATCTTCGCCCCGGTGAACACCGAGTGGCTCAGCATCACGTCATGGGGAATGCCCAGGTCGTCGGCCACTCGCTCGTAACGCTGGAACTTGGCGCTGTGGCAGCCCATGCAGTAGTTGGTGAACGTACGCAGCCCGTCCTGCATTGCGGCTTTGTCCGACACGTCGATGTCGACTTTTTCCAGTTCTGGGCCGTGTTCAGCGGCGAAAGACAGCAGCGGCAGGGCCGCAAGAATGAATGCAACGAATAATTTTTTCATCAGCCAGTCACCCTTTCCGGTACCGGTTTGGTCTTCTCGAGCCGGGTATAGAACGGCATCAGAATGAAGTAGGCGAAGTACAGGAAGGTGCAGACCTGCGACAGCAACGTACGCTCCGGGGTCGGCGCCAGTACGCCCAGTACACCCAGGATCACGAACGCAATGCAGAACACCCACAGCCAGATCTTGCTCAGCCAGCCCTTGTAGCGCATGGACTTGACCGGGCTACGGTCGAGCCACGGCAGCACGAACAGCACTGCAATCGCTGCGCCCATGGCGATAACGCCCATGAGTTTGTCGGGAATCGCCCGCAAGATCGCGTAGAACGGAGTGAAGTACCAGACCGGGGCAATGTGTTCCGGGGTCTTGAAGGCGTTCGCCTGTTCGAAGTTCGGTTTCTCGAGGAAATAACCGCCCATCTCCGGGAAAAAGAACACGATCGAGCAGAAGATGAACAGGAACACCACCACACCGACGATATCTTTCACGGTGTAGTACGGGTGGAACGGAATGCCGTCCAGCGGTACGCCGTTTTCGTCCTTGTGCTTCTTGATATCCACGCCGTCGGGGTTGTTCGAACCCACTTCGTGCAACGCCAGGATGTGCAGCACTACCAGGCCCAGGATCACGATCGGCAAGGCCACCACGTGCAAGGCGAAGAAGCGGTTCAGGGTGATCCCGGAGATCAGGTAGTCACCGCGAATCCACTGGGTCAGGTCGTTGCCGATGACCGGGATCGCACCGAACAGCGAGATAATCACCTGGGCGCCCCAATAGGACATCTGGCCCCACGGCAGCAGGTAGCCCATGAAGGCCTCGGCCATCAGCGCCAGGTAGATCAGCATGCCGAACACCCATACCAGCTCGCGGGGTTTCTGGTACGAGCCGTAGAGCAGGCCACGGAACATGTGCATGTAGACGACGATGAAGAACGCCGAGGCGCCGGTGGAGTGCAGCAGACGCAGGATCGAGCCGTACTCGACGTCGCGCATGATGTATTCGACAGAGGCGAAGGCTTCTTCGGCCGACGGGGTGTAGCTCATCGTCAGCCAGACACCGGTAACGATCTGATTGACCAGTACCAGAAGTGCCAGGGAGCCAAAGAAATAGAAGAAGTTGAAATTCTTCGGTGCGTAATACTTGCTGAGGTGGTCTTCCCACATCTTGGTCGCGGGGAAGCGCGCATCCACCCAATCCATGAACTTGCTCATCAGGCTTTCTCCCCCTCGTCGACGCCAATGACAATGACACTGTCAGTCTCGTAGTGATGTGGCGGAACTGGCAGGTTCAGTGGTGCAGGTTGTGACTTGTAGACGCGGCCAGCGAGGTCGTAGTGAGAACCGTGGCACGGGCAGAAATAGCCCCCGACCCAGTCCTTGCCCAGGTCCGCGGGCGCCACTTCCGGGCGGAAGGTGGGAGAGCAACCCAAGTGGGTGCAGATACCGATCAGCAGCAGAATTTCCGGCTTGATCGAGCGAATTTCCTTATCGACGTAAGCGGGTTGGTCGGAATTCTTCGAGTCGGGGTCGGACAGCTGGCCCTCGATCTTCTTCAGATTTCCCAGGATTTCCTCGGTACGACGAACGATGAACACTGGCTGACCGCGCCATTCAGCAATCATTTGCTGGCCTGGATCGATCTTGCTGACATTCACCTTCACCGGTGCACCTGCGGCTTTCGCCTTGGCACTGGGAAACCATGACCCCACGAACGGGACCGCAGCCCCCACCGCTCCTGCAGCACCCACCACGGATGTGGCTGCTACCAAGAAGCGACGCCGGCCTGCATTCACGCCGTCATTGCTCATTCAGTCCTCTCCCATCAGCTTTGTGGCCTGTTAAATCAGGCGTCTACTAAGTGTTAAATCTGAACTTATAAAAATTTTGCCGAATGGTAATGAAAAGCCCCACGTCTGACAAGGTAATTACCCCCGGCACTGGCTCCAAGCCTTTGAGTATAGGGGCTCTACGGATGTGGCAAGTTGTCACACAGATTTTTTTACATAAATAGCAGGCAATAAAAAACGCCCAGCTCCGTGAGGAGGCTGGGCGTTTTCTGGAACGTAAAAGCGAATTAACGCTTCGAGTACTGCGGACGCTTACGCGCTTTACGCAGACCAACTTTCTTACGTTCAACTTCACGAGCATCGCGAGTCACGAAGCCAGCTTTGCGCAGAGCGCCACGCAGGGTTTCGTCGTACTGCATCAGAGCGCGAGTGATACCGTGGCGGATTGCGCCAGCTTGACCACTTACACCGCCACCGATAACGGTGACGTAGATGTCGAACTTTTCAACGGTCTCGGTCAATTCCAGCGGCTGACGAACTACCATGCGGGCAGTTTCGCGACCGAAGAAATTTTCCAGAGTGCGGTTGTTGATCGAGATGTTACCAGTACCCGGACGCAGGAAAACGCGAGCGGTAGCGGTTTTGCGACGGCCAGTGCCGTAATTTTGAGTCGCCGACATAATGAACTATTCCGTTAAAACTTCAGTTCTTGGGGCTGCTGAGCAGCATGAGGGTGAGCAGCGCCCGCATAGACTTTCAGCTTGCGATACATGTCGCGACCCAGTGGGCCCTTCGGCAGCATACCTTTGACCGCGATTTCAATCGGGGCTTCAGGCTTTTTGGAGATCAGGCCTTCGAAGTTCGAAGACTTGATACCGCCTGGGAAACCGGAGTGACGGTAGTACATTTTGTCTTGCGCTTTGTTGCCGGTAACACGTACCTGCTCGGCGTTGATGATGACAATGTAGTCACCGGTATCAACGTGAGGGGTGTACTCAGGCTTGTGCTTGCCACGCAGACGGCTGGCGACTTCAGTGGCCAGACGACCCAGGGTCTGACCAGCGGCGTCGACGACAAACCAGTCGCGCTGAACTGTTTCTGGTTTTGCAGTAAAAGTTGTCATTCTTTAATAGCCTCAGGGGCCGCCCTGTAAATTAGACGGCGGATCTTACTGAATAGTGCGTACTTTGACAAGTCAAAGGCAGCCGGATACAGACGCTATCGGGGGCTCGGGTCGGCGCGTCCGTTCAACGGCAAGATTCTTCGGCAGGCGGCGCATCACTTCCACTGCAGAAAGAGGTGGGCAATTATGCAGATTGCCAAAAAAATTTCAACCTGCTTTTATGATTGTTTTCCCCGAAGGAGTACCCGATGGACTATCGACAGCTGGGCCGAACCGATCTGAACGTGAGCGCGATAGCCTTGGGCACCATGACCTGGGGCGAGCAGAACAGCGAGGCAGAGGCCTTCGCACAGATCGAACGGGCCAAGGCCGCGGGGATCAACTTCCTCGACACCGCGGAAATGTACCCGGTGCCGCCCAAGGCCGACACCTACGCCACCACCGAGCGCTACATCGGTAATTACTTCAAAAGCCGCGGCGACCGTGCCGACTGGATCCTCGCCAGCAAGATCGCCGGCCCCGGCAACACCATCGACTACATCCGCGATGGCAGCCTCAAGCACAACCGCAAGCACATCGCCGAAGCCCTGGACGCGAGCCTCAAGCGCCTGCAAACCGACTGGATCGACCTCTACCAGTTGCACTGGCCCGAGCGCAGCACCAACTTTTTCGGCCAGCTGGGCTACAAGCACAAGGCCGACGAAGACCTGACGCCGCTGGAGGAAACCCTCGAAGCCCTGGATGAGCAGGTCAAGGCCGGCAAGATCCGCCACATCGGCCTGTCCAACGAAACCCCGTGGGGCACCATGAAGTTCCTGGCCCTGGCCGAAGCCCGTGGCTGGACCCGCGCGGTGTCGATCCAGAACCCCTACAACCTGCTCAACCGCAGCTTTGAAGTGGGCCTGGCGGAAATCGCCATCCGTGAACAGTGCGGTTTGCTGGCGTATTCACCGCTGGCGTTCGGCATGCTCAGCGGCAAGTACGAAGGTGGCGCACGCCCGGCCAAGGGCCGCCTGAGCCTCTATAGCCGCTTCAGCCGCTACTTCAACCCGCAGTCGGAAGCTGCATGCAGCCGTTATGTGGCACTGGCCCGTGAGCACGGCCTGGACCCGGCGCAGATGGCATTGGCGTTTGTAACCCAACAACCGTTCGTGACCAGCAACATCATTGGCGCCACGACCCTGGAGCAGCTGGACAGCAACATCGCCAGCGCCGACCTGAAACTGTCGGATGAGGTGCTGGCGGGGATTGAGGCGATCCAGAAGGATCATCCGAATCCTGCGCCTTGATTGATCTCTAGACCGCCTTCGCGAGCAAGCCCGCTCCCACATTCCACCGAGTTCCACCTTTGGAATGCAGTCGAATGTGGGAGCGGGCTTGCTCGCGAAGAGGCCCTCAAAAACACCAAGAATTCAAAGCGCCCGCGCAATAATCTCCTTCATGATCTCATTCGTCCCCGCATAAATCCGCTGCACCCGCGCATCTGCCCACGCCCGCGCAATCGGGTATTCCCACATAAACCCATACCCGCCGTGCAGTTGCACACACTCATCCAGCACCTTGCACTGCAGGTCCGTGGCCCAGTATTTGGCCATCGCTGCCGTGGGCACATCGAGCTTGCCTTCCAGGTGCAACTCCATGCACTTGTCGACAAACACCCGGCCGATCTGGGTTTCAGTGGCAATCTCCGCCAGTTTGAATCGGGTGTTCTGGAAGTCGATGATCGCCTTGCCGAACGCCTTGCGGTCCCGGGTGTATTCCAGCGTCCATTGCAACGCCGCCTCAGCTGACGACAGCGCACCAATCGCCACCGTCAAACGCTCCTGCGGCAACTCCTGCATCAGGTAGGCAAAGCCCATCCCCGCCTGGCCCAGCAGATTCTCCTTGGGCACCCGCACATCCTGGAAGAACAGCTCCGATGTATCCTGGGCCTTCATCCCGACCTTCTCCAGGCGCTTGCCCTTGTCGAAGCCCGGCGTGTTGGCCTCCACCAGAAACAGACTGGTGCCCTTGGCGCCGGCCTTGGGATCGGTCTTGGCCACGACGATCACCAGATCAGCCAGGAAGCCATTGGTGATGAACGTCTTGGAGCCGTTGATCACGTATTCATCGCCATCCAGCACCGCCGTAGTCTTGACCCCTTGCAGGTCGGACCCGGCCCCCGGCTCGGTCATGGCAATCGCCGTGACCATTTCCCCGGAGATCAGCTTGGGCAGGTACTTGTGCTTCAGCGCCTCACTGCCGTAATGCAGGATGTAGGGCGCAACAATGTCCGAATGCAGGGAGAAACCAATCCCGGTCAATCCCAGGCGACTGATCTCCTCGATCACCACCGCGCTGTAGAGAAAGTCCGCCCCGAGGCCGCCGTACTCTTCCGGCAAATGCGAGCAGAGCATCCCCGCCTCCCCCGCCTTGTTCCACAGGTTGCGGTCGATGTAGCCCTGCTTTTCCCATTGCCCGTGGAACGGCGCCGCGTCTTTTTCGAGGAAGGTGCGCACGCTCTGGCGGAAGAGTTCGTGCTCCGAGCTGAACAAGGTTCTGGGAATCATGGGTCACCTGTGTGAATTGTCGGACAAGACCGGGATCACAGAGCCTAAGCCGCGAAGGCGTCACAGGACACTGGACACATGCGACAAAAAATAAGACGATCCAGCCGTCTGGTGACCACTTTCCCCTATAAGAATAAATGAAATTATGTCTAACCAAATCTCCACGCCCTTGCGGCGCGTCAGCATTTTGGCCATTGATCGGGTATTCGCTTCAACCCTCATGCAAGCCAAGGATTTCTTCCACCTCGCGAGCCTGCGCTACGGCAAACAGCTGGGCCAGGGCCTCACTCCCGCCTTCGAAACCCGCCTGGTCAGCCCCGACGGGCAGTCGGTGCGCAGCTTCAGCGATGTGATCATGCCGGTGGACGGCGGCCTCGAAAACGCCGACATCATCGTGCTCCCGGCCTTCTGGGACGATTTCGACTCGTTGTGCCAACGCTACCCCCAAGTGCTGCCCTGGCTGCGCGAACAACACGCCCGTGGCGCGGTGCTGTGCGGCGAAGCCACCGGGGTGTTCTGGCTCGCCGAAGCCGGCCTGCTGGATGGCAAGGAAGCGACCACCTATTGGCGCTTCTTCAACGCTTTCACCGAACGCTTTCCCAAGGTGCAGCTGAACCAGGACAAGCACCTGACCGACGCCGACAACCTCTACTGCGCCGGCGGCACCACTTCAGCCTGCGACCTCTACATCTACCTGATCGAACGCTTCTGCGGCGCCAACATCGCCCAGGCCGTAGCCCGCGACATCCTCTACGAAGTGCAACGCAGCTACGCCCCCGGGCGCATCGGTTTTGGCGGGCAGAAGCTGCACCAGGACGTGATCATCCTGCAGATCCAGCATTGGCTCGAAGAGCACTTCGCCGACAAGTTCCGCTTCGAAGACGTGGCCCGGGAACACGGCATGAGCATCCGCAACTTCATGCGCCGCTTCCAGACCGCCACCGGTGACAAGCCGCTGCACTACCTGCAACGGTTGCGCATCGAGACAGCCAAGGGCCTGCTGTCCGGCAGCCGCAAAAGCATCAAGACCATCAGTTACGAGGTGGGCTACGACGACGCGAGCTTCTTTGCGAGGCTGTTCCGCCAGCATACCGAGCTGTCGCCCAACCAGTATCGCCAGCAGTTCCAGCAGGCCGCGTAACCAAAGGGTATACGCAGTAAAAATGTGGGAGCTGGCTTGCCTGCGATGGCGGCGTGCCAGGCACCAGCGGCATCAACCGACAGACCGCTATCGCGGGCAAGCCCGGCTCCCACAGTTGCTTTCTGTTGACCTGGAAATTTGCATAAAAAAAGGCCCGCATCGCTGCGGGCCTTTTTCATTTCAAGCACATCGCTTACGGCTTGTGCGCCCGCGACAGAAACTCGTGGGACTGCATTTCCAGCAAGCGGCTCAAGGTGCGCTGGAATTCGAAGTTCAAGCGGCCGCCGGTGTAGAGGTCCTTGAGCTCGACTTCCGCCGAGATGATCAGCTTGACGTTGCGGTCGTAGAATTCGTCGACCATGTTGATAAAGCGCCGCGCGATGTCGTCGGTGGTGACGCTCATCTGCTCGACACCGCTCAGGATCACCGCGTGGAAGATCTTGCCCAGTTCGATGTAGTCGTTCTGGCTGCGAGGGCCGTCGCACAGTTCGCGGAATTCGAACCAGGCCACGTCATCGCAGGTGCGCAGTGCGATGATTTCGCGGTTTTCGATGATCAGCTTGTCGTTTTCAATCGCCTGGGTGCATTCCGGCGTCAGCGCGCGGAAGCTCTTGCGCAGGCTTTCCTGGGCCACTTCGTTGAGCGGGTAGTGGAACAGTTCGGCTTGTTCAAGGTGACGCAGGCGGTAGTCGACGCCGCTGTCGACGTTGACGATGTCGGTGTTCTGCTTGATCAGGGCGATGGCCGGCAGGAAACGCGCGCGTTGCAGGCCGTCCTTGTACAGGCCGTCGGGCACGATGTTCGAGGTGGCGACAAGGGTCACGCCGTTCTTGAACAACTCTTCCATCAGGGTGCCGAGGATCATCGCGTCGGTGATGTCGGACACGAAGAACTCATCGAAACAGATCACCCGGGCTTCTTCCGAGAAGCGCTTGGCGATGATGGTCAGCGGGTTCTTTTCGCCCGGCAGGGTCTTCATCTCTTCATGCACGCGCTTCATGAAGCGGTGGAAGTGGGTGCGGACCTTTTCCTTGAACGGCAGCGCTTCGAAGAAGGTGTCCACCAGGTAAGTCTTGCCCCGGCCAACACCACCCCAGAAATACAGGCCCTTGACCGGCGTATGGTCTTTCTTGCCAAACAGCTTGCTGAACATGCCCGGCTTGTTCTGCGAGGCCTGGACCAGATCGTCGTACAGGCGCTGCAAATGGCGCACCGCAGTTTCCTGGGCAGCGTCATGGAAGAATTCAGGGCGTTTCAGATCAGCTTGATATCGTTCTAGGGGCGTCATAATTCGTTAGCAAGGCAACAAAAACGGGCCGCCACTGTAACGACGGCCCTGAAGAATGGCAATCAACCCTTGGTCGGGTCAATCCTCGATTGGGGTCAACGCAACGCGCAAGGCTTCGATCGCCGCATCCCGCGAGGCGCTGTCGGCGAACGCCGGGCTATCGGCGACGACTTCACCGTCCAGCCACACGCTGAAGCTCGAGGCTTCACTGCGGACATCCAGCGCCTGACCCGATTGCAGCTGCTTGGTTACGGCGCCTGCGGTTTTACCGTCGGCAAAGTTGCGCGACAGCAGCAGTTGCTCGCCTTCGGCCGCCAGCAAACGGAAGCGGAAGCTGCCGTCGTCTTCGCGGAAGCTGACAAAGCGTGCGGCTTTCGCAGCTTTCTTCTTGGTGGTGGCAGCCACGGCGACCGGATTGACGAACGAGCGCAGGCCCACCGCTTCACGCAGTTCGGCCAGGAACGGTGCAGCCACGGCGCGGGCTTTGCGGGCGCCGACCAGCAGCAGGTCTTCCATGTCCGACGGGCGCGACATCAGTTGGTGATAACGCTCGCGCGCTTCACCCAACTGGCCGTCCAGCAGTTGGAACAGACGGTTCTTCGCCTCGCCCCAGCCCAGGCCTTGCAGCAGTTCACCGCGGAACTCTTCTTCCTGGGTCTGGGTGGCAAATGCCTGGTACAGGGTGAACAGGTGCGAGTTGTCCGGATCCTTGGCTTCGCCCGGCGCGCGGGAGTCGGTGACGATCCGCGAGATCGCGTCCTTCATGTCCTTGGCGCTGGTGAACAACGGGATGGTGTTGTCGTAGCTCTTCGACATCTTGCGGCCATCCAGGCCCGGCAAGGTGGCGACGCTTTCTTCGATCAGCGCTTCGGGCATGGTGAAGAATTCTTTACCCTTGCCGAACAGGTGGTTGAAGCGCTGGCCGATGTCGCGAGCCATTTCCACGTGCTGGATCTGGTCACGACCGACCGGCACCTTGTGGGCGTTGAACATCAGGATGTCCGCGGCCATCAGCACCGGGTAGCTGTACAGGCCCATGGTGATCCCCGCATCCGGGTCTTCGCCGTTCTCCAGGTTCTTGTCCACCGAGGCCTTGTAGGCGTGCGCACGGTTGAGCAAGCCCTTGGCCGCCACGCAGGTCAGCAGCCAGGTCAGCTCGGGGATTTCCGGGATGTCGGACTGGCGGTAGAAGGTTACCCGGTTCACATCCAGGCCACCGGCCAGCCAGGTCGCGGCGATTTCCATGCGCGAGCGCTGGATGCGCTGCGGGTCATCGCACTTGATCAGGGCGTGGTAGTCGGCCAGGAAGTAGAAGGAGTCGGCGTTGGCGTCCTGGCTGGCAAGGATCGCCGGGCGAATCGCGCCGGCGTAGTTGCCCAGGTGCGGCGTGCCGGTGGTGGTGATGCCGGTGAGGATGCGGGTACGGGTCGTCATGGGTGATCGCTTGTCATCAATTCGAAAGACGTGGCAGCACAAGATCCTTGAGATCGGTCAGCTTGCCATGAAAAAAGTGTCCGCATTCTGCCACTTTCAGCAGCTCATGGGGGCGATTCAGGGCCGCGGACCAGTCGTAGACGAGTTGCGGGTCGACCACTTCGTCGGTTTCCGGCTGGATCACGGTCAATGGGCAACCTTGTGGCAACACGTCGTTATCCCGCAGGCGCATCACGGCCGCGGCCACCATGAACAGGTGCGCGAGTTTTTCGCCCTTGGCTTCCAGGCGGCCGCCGAGGGTGGCCGCGACAAACCCGCCGAAGGAAAAACCCAGCAGGGTGATCGGCAGGTCGGGATGCTTTTCACGCAGCCAGGTGGCTGCCGCTTCGGCGTCGTCGACTTCACCGGTGCCCATATCGTGCGTACCGGCACTGGTGCCGACACCGCGATAATTGAAACGTAACGTGATCAAGCCGGCATCGCGCGCGGTGCGTTGCAGGGTCGATACGACTTTGTTGAGCATGGTGCCGCCCTGCACCGGGTTCGGGTGACAGATCAGCGCCAGGCCACGTGGCTCGGGGTGATCCAGATACAGGGCGTCCAGTTGGCCTACCGGGCCATCGATCAAAACGGGGGTTTCACGCATCAGCAAGGAAGGAACTCCGTGACCTCTCAAGGGGTCGACTCGTCTAGCTAAAAGTCTGTGCATGGCATCATTGCGAGCTTAATCGCGGTATACAGCGCAGGTCCGAGCCGTTAACGTAAAGCAAAGCCGTTTATAGAGGAAGGACTCGTGGAACACTCGCTCTTAGTTTGGTTGTTGCCGACTCTCGCCTTGGTTGCCGGTGTCGCCATTGGATTCCTGGTCGCCCGCCTGCTGCCGAATGCCGCGCCTAACCGCACGCAGCGTCAGCTGGATGACATTCAGGAACGTTTTGACAGTTATCAGAACGAGGTTGTTACCCACTTCAACAGCACCGCGACCCTGGTGAAAAAGCTCACTCAGAGCTATCAGGAAGTACAGGATCATCTCGCCGAGGGTGCCAACCGCCTGGCCCTGGACGACATCACCCGCCAGCGCCTGCTGGCCGCGCTGCATTCCGATGCACCGCACGCTCCACGGGAACGCCTGACCCCTCCGCGGGAAAATCAGGAACCGCCACGGGATTACGCGCCAAAAACGCCAAATGCCCCGGGGATGCTGGATGAGCATTACGGCTTGAAGAAGTAATAGCTTTTCAAGCGGCATGAAAAAGCCCGGCTGATCGATGATCAGCCGGGCTTTTTTGTTGGCACCAGGTCGACCAGACGACACTGATCCAATGTGGGAGCGGGCTTGCTCGCGAATGCGGTCTATCAGTCACCCTATGTATTAACTGACCCACCGTATTCGCGAGCAAGCCCGCTCCCACATTGACCGAGTCCGACTTCAGGACACTGGCTGTTCTTGTAGCTGCCCGTCCTGTATCCGCACATGCCGCCCATGGAAACGCTTGAGGCTGCTGCGGTGCCCGACGCTGACGATGCTCAACCCCGGCAATTCATCGATCAACGCCTGATACAGCGCCGCCTCATCTTCCTCGTCCATCGCCGAGGTGGCCTCGTCCATGTACAGCCATTGCGGTTCAAACAACAACGCCCGCGCAAACGCCAGGCGCTGTTGCTCACCCGGCGACAGCATGCGCTGCCAGTGATTGGCTTCGTCCAAGCGTGGAATCAGATGCGCCAGGCGGCAGGTTTCCAGGACCTGTGCATAACGTTGCGCCGGGTACGCGCCCTCCTCCTGTGGATAACTCAACACACCCCGCAAGGTACCAATCGGCAGGTACGGCTTTTGCGGCAGGAACAGATAACGCTCGGCCGGCAAGCGGATGTTGCCGTGGCCGTTTGGCCAGAGATTGCCCATGGCCCGCAGCAAGGTTGACTTGCCGCTGCCGGAACGCCCGCTGAGCATCAATCGCTCACCCTCGGCAACCGTCAGGTTGGCGCCATCCAGCAGGTGACGACCATCCGCCAGATCGAGGCTGAGGTTGCTCATCTGCAAATTGCCGCCCTGGCGTTGCAACTCGATGCCCGTGTTGCGGCCTTCGTTTTCTTCCATCGCCTCGCCAAAGCTCAGCAGACGATCACAGGTCGCACGCCAGCTGGCCAACACGGTGTACGCGTCGACAAACCAGCTCAGGCTGCCCTGCACGCTGCCAAACGCACTGGCCACTTGCATCAGCACGCCCAGCTCTATCTGGCCGGAAAAGTAACGCGGCGCTGCCACCACAAACGGGAAGATGATCGCGATCTGCGAGTAACCACTGGTGAAGAAGTTCAGGCGCTTCTTCAGCTGCATGATGCTCCAGAAGTTGCTCCACACCCGCCCGAAACGTGCACTCAGTTGCTGGTGTTCATTCGGCTCGCCATTGAACAGCGCGATGCTTTCCGCGTTCTCGCGCACCCGCACCAGGCTGAAACGCAAGTCGGCCTCGAAGCGTTGCTGGCGGTTGCTCAAGCCGATCAGTTTTCGACCAATCAAGTGGGTCAACCAACTGCCCAGCACGGCATATACCAGTGCCGCCCAGAACATATAGCCGGGAATCGTGATGCCCCAAACCTCGATACTGCCGGACACGCCCCACAGGATCACCGAGAACGACACCAGGCTCACCAGGTTACTGATAAACCCCAGGCCCAGGCTCAGGGTGCTGCT
The DNA here is from genome assembly GCF_013385665.1 of Pseudomonas sp. D4002. Classification (NCBI taxonomy): domain Bacteria; kingdom Pseudomonadati; phylum Pseudomonadota; class Gammaproteobacteria; order Pseudomonadales; family Pseudomonadaceae; genus Pseudomonas; species Pseudomonas sp. D4002. The sequence goes on along the minus strand of NZ_JACAPN010000015.1, from coordinate 122,497 downwards.
GGTAAAGGCGTTGAGATCTTCGGAGATACGTTGGTCGGGGTTATCGGTGTAGCCGCCATATTCCAGGTGGTAGTAGTTCTTCTCGCTCAGCCACTTGGCGAAGTAGGTTTCAGTCAGCCAGCGCCGCCAGCGGATGGTGAGCATTTGCTGCAAATAGGAAGTGAACACCCCGGTGACGATCGCCACCACGGCGATCACGCTGAAATACATCAGCAGGTGGGTGAAGGCGTCGTAGTCCTTCTTTTCCAGGGCGTTATAGAAGTCGCGGTTCCAGCTGTTGAACCACACCGACACGGCCACACTGAACAGCGAAAGCCCCAGCACCACCAGCAACAACAGCCAGGCCTTGAACTTCTCCTCACTGCGCCAGTAGGGGGTGATCAGCGCCCAGACTTTCCTTAAAAATTGCCCACGCACCGCGTCATTGACCGCGGAATACTCAGCGTTCTGATTCATTGTTCAGGCTCGGTAGGAAAAAAATAACAGGCGTTTGAACCGATCATAAACGATCGGTTCAGGGCTCCGTGCGGCCTGAAGCAGATTGTTCAGTCGCCGTTCAACGTCGAACCGGGCGTTTCTGCAACTTGCGCTGCAACGTTCGACGATGCATGCCCAGGGCGCGGGCCGTGGCGGAGATGTTGCCTTCGTGCTCGGTCAACACCCGCTGGATGTGTTCCCACTGCAGGCGGTCCACCGACATCGGGTTTTCCGGCACCAGGGTGTCGAGGTCGGCGTGCTCGGAGAGCAAGGCGGCCAGCACGTCGTCGGCATCTGCCGGCTTGCACAGATAGTTGCAGGCGCCACGCTTGATCGCCTCGACGGCGGTGGCAATGCTGGAATAGCCGGTGAGGATCACCACGCGCATTTCCGGGTCCAGCTCCAGCAGCTTGGGCAGCAGCACCAGGCCGGAGTCGCCGTCCATTTTCAGGTCCAGGGCCGCGTATTCCGGCAGGTCGGCCGTGGCGATGGCCAGGCCTTCCTCGGCGGAACCTGCGGTGCTGACGCGAAAGCCACGACGGCTCATGGCGCGGGCCATCACGCGGGTAAAGGTGGCGTCGTCATCTACCAGCAGCAGGTGCGGCAGTTCTTCGCCTTCGACTTGGATCTCGTCACTCATCGATGTCTCCTCGTGCGACACGGGGCAGGCGCAGCTCGGTGAGCGTACCGCCTTCCTCATGACTATAGAGTTTCACTGAGCCGCCCGCGCGGGTCACGCTGGCCTTGCTCAAAAACAGGCCCAGGCCGAAGCCTTTGCCCTTGGTGGTAAAGAAGGGCTTGCCGATCTGCTCGGCAATCGCCAGCGGCACACCGGCGCCGTGGTCGCGAATGCTGATGGTGAAGTCTTCCGCATCCCAGTCCAGGGTCACTTCCAACCCTTCCGGGCAGGCATCGGCGGCGTTGTTCAGCAGGTTCAGCAGCGCCTGGGTCAGGTCCGGCGGCGGTGCCATGCGCGGCACCGTGCCCTGGCCCAGCAGGTGAAACCGGTAACTGGCTTCGGGACGCATCAGGTGCCAGCGGTTCAGGGCTTCGTCCAGCCACTGGGTGACGTCTTGCATCTCCACCGCCAGGCGGCGATTGGCCTCGGCGGCGCGCACCAGCTGCTGCAAGGTCAGCTTGCACTGCTTGACCTGTTCCTGCAGCACACTCAGGTCGTCTTGCAGGGCCGGGTCGTGGTGGTCCTGGGTCATTTCCTTGAGCAGTACGCTCATGGTCGCCAGCGGCGTCCCCAATTCGTGGGCCGCGCCGGCGGCCTGGGTGGCAACGGCCAGCAGCTGCTGGTCACGCAGGCCTTCTTCACGGCGAATGGCGCGCAGTTCTTCCTGGCGGCGCAGCTCTTCCGCCATTCGTGCGGCAAAAAAGGTGATGACCGCCGCCGACAGGGCAAAGCTCAGCCACATGCCGTAGATCTGCAGGTTTTCCCGGGCGATGGGGAAGGTCTGCAACGGGTAGAACTGTGCCAGCAGCAGGGTGTACAGGGTCAGGGCAATACCCGACAGCACCACCGAATAACGCCACGGCAAGGTCACCGCCGCGATGGTCAGTGGCACCAGGTAATAGGACACGAACGGGTTGGTGGAGCCGCCGGAGAAGTACAGCAACACGCTGTGGATAAACAGGTCGCAGGCCAGTTGCAGGGCGTATTCCAGCTCGGTCACAGGCCACGTGGTGCGCAGCCGGATGACGGTAAATACACACAGCACCGTGGAGAAGCCGAGGGTCACGGCCAACTGCAACCAGGGCAGCGGCAGCAGTTTGAACCAATAGGCGAGCCCCACCGAACCAGCCTGTGCGGCCAGCACCAGGGTGCGGATGAACGTCAGGCGCCAAAGGTTCTGGCGGGTGGCGGAAGTCAGTTTTACGGCGGCGAGCATGAGCTCTCCCGATGAGCGCTGCAGGCGGATCGCACGGAGTATAAACGAAGCGACAGCGCTGGCACGGCGTGTGTGGCTCTTTGACGCAGGGGTCAGGATCATGACCGTTCGTCGGCATCCGCCAACTTGTAGCGAATGTGTAAACCCGAAGAACTGAAACCTTGCGTCTACAGTCTTACCGAACACGAACATCTCAAGGAGCTTACATGTCTCGTTTCATTCGCAGTGCAGCCACCCTCACCCTCGGCGCCGCTACCCTCGCCAGCCTGCCGGCCATGGCCGCTGACGAACTGCATTACAACCAGATTTCCCTGCGTGCCGAAGTCAGCCAGGAAGTGGCGCGCGACCAGATGATCGTCACCCTGTACACCGAGTCGCAGAACACCGACCCGGCCAAGCTTGCCGCCGAAATCACCACCACCATGAACAAGGCGCTGGCCCAGGCCCGCGAAGTCAAAGGCGTGACCCTGCGCCAGGGTAGCCGCAACAGCTACCCGATCTACGACAACAAGAACCAGAAAATCACCGGCTGGCGTGAACGCGCTGAGCTGCGCATGGAAAGTGCCGACTTCGCCGCCCTGTCCAAGCTCACCGGCGACATGCTGACCAACCTGAAAATGGACAGCATGGACTTCGCCATCGCCAACCCGACCCGCAAGGCCAGCGAAGATGCCCTGCTTAAAGAAGCGGTCACCGCATTCAAGGCCCGTGCCCAACTGGCCACCGATGCGCTGGGCGGCAAGGGCTACAAGATCGTCAACCTGAACTTCAACACCAACGGTTATCCACAGCCGTATGCACGTGGCGGGATGATGATGAAAGCCGCAGCGATGGATTCGGCACCGACGCCGGAAGTCGAAGCCGGCACCAGCCAGGTCAACATGACCGCAGATGGCGTGATCGAAGTCCAGATGCCTTGATCGAGCGGTACCCCAGTTGCAATGACGCTGCCCACGGGCAGCGTTTTTTTTGCCTGCGCACTTCATTCAAGAAGTATCAGCGGTAATAACCGGATATCAGCTTAAGAAAATACTCAATGGCTGAGAGTGTTCTGGTCCACACACCTTGAAGCGCACCGGCGATAAATCTTTTCAGCTTATAACCCGCGTAATGGCGAACTACATCTTCCCCATCAAAGAACGGAACACGCCTACACGCTGAACCACCTATGGCGGACATCACATCATTCCTGCACACCATGCACATCAGGATTTGTCATATGACCACCATAGGTTCCATCGCGGCAAACAACGGCTTCTTCCTTGATACCCCCTCCTCGGCAGGTATTGCCGAAGAACAGGGAAAACCCCGCCAAGGTACGGATACTTCACGGCAGACATATTCGCCAGGGCAGCCCGTAAAGGCAGCCGATCGGGCCACCGACACTCCCGCATCACGACCCCGCCGTCACACTCACGACGTGTTGATCCCGGGATTGCCATACAACAAGACAGTCGAAAACTACATTCGCAGTGCAACGACAGGGTTCGAGACGCCCCTGGAAAGCACCGCCAACCTTATCAAGGCCGAAATCAAGAAAAAGTGGGGCGAGGACGTTGATCCGGACAACACGTTTATTACTACCTTCAACTACGACCCGACACGGGGAAGGCCTCCTCGCAATGCAAAGGTACTGAACCGGATAACCTTGACCCAGGCGGCCCTGCAAGATGTGCAGAAAAAAAACAACACCGATGAACACCAGACGCCCGAGGAAAAAACACGCACGACCCTGCATACCTGGCTGGAACGGCTACTGACGTTTTCGCCGCTGGGCCAGGCGGGGCTTGCCATTGACTCTGCCGTCAATGCCCAGCAGACCTATGAGTTTATATACCGCGCCTCCCCGCCCGGCCAGCGCCAGCAATACAACGAGTCGATGCGGATCAAAAAGACCCCGGAGCAATTCAGGGAATTGGTGTGGAACACCGAACGCGCCGCGCCGTATAAAACATTCCTGGATACGTTCTGGCCCAGCCACGAAAGCAAATACACGGCATTGACCAAGGCCTCCTTCGTTGCCGCCATCCTGCTCCAGGAAAAGACCGGCAGCCTGAGCCCAAGCGACAAGGAACTGGCGCTACGCGCAGCGAACTTGACCACCGATAAAGACTGGTCGAACCTCCGCGTCGAGGACCTGAAAGCCTCTGCCGCCCAGGACCCAGGCCTGGAAATGGGTCTGCTCAGCATCAACGGTTTTCAATCTTCGGACCTGCTGTACATCACCGACAAAAACCCCAAGGTCACCGATGACGGCAAGATCATCAGCCCCACGCTTTTGTATATTCCCGGCAACTCGTCGCCTATTCATCGCTTTGACAGCCAGGCCCAGATGAAAAACTGGCTGGCTGAGCAAGCTGCCGACCCCACCAAGCGCGAAGCCCTTTCAACCCATTTCACGCTGCGTGACCAGGCCGACCGGACGTTCTCCGACGGCGTGAACCAGACACTGACCGGGCTGGGTGGCTGGCACCGCAAAGACGCGCCGGATGCCGATGTGTTGGAGCGCCTGAATGAATTCAACCCGCAGACTTTCATCACCACCGAACCCCTCGCCCAGGACCCATTCGAGGCCATTACTGCCCGCCAGAAAGATCGCTCGTACAAGGATGCCGAGACCCAAATCGTCACCGACAGCGACGTGACCAAAGCCAACATCCTCAAAGGCCTGGAAACCGCCACCAAGGTCGCGATGCTGATGACGCCGCTGGCACTGGTGATGCCCGAAGTCGCCGTGGCCCTCGAGGTGTTCTACGTCGCCTCCGGCGTAGCGGAGGCCGGTATCGGCATCGATGACGTCAAGCACGGCAAGAAAGGCGGGGCCGACCATATCGTGTTCGGAGTGCTCAATGCGCTGCCGACGGTGGCTTCGGGCGCAACTTCACTGGTGGAGAAAGGGATAGAGAGGGCCTCGAAAGCCCTTGAGTCCTCCACCCGCATCGCCCTCACGCGCGAAGTCGAGCCGGGAGCTGCAGGGGCAAGCGTGCTGGTACCTGAGGGCCTGTCCGCAGACCAGACCTTCCTGATCAAGCGTGCAACCCATACCGATGTAGTGGTCGGGGATGACGTTTACCGCTACGACCCCGCACAACCGGACGCCTTGACCAAGATGGGGCCTACCGAGCATGCCGAGCCGCTGGAGGATTTTGAAGCCGTTTGTGCGCCGGTTGGGCGCCGCGTAAAGCGCAACATTGACAGCTTGTGCTACACAAAAATGATCGAGGACGCCGATACATCGGTCGCTCAAGACGCCCAGGCACTTGAGCATCGGCGTCTCTTGCCGGGCGCCCCAACGCAGGAAGGCGCGCGGACCGTGGTGCATGAGCACAGGCTGTATAGAGTGAGCGACACATCCAGCCAGGAGCTGATGTCGGTGCCCGGGCACACGCCGGTTACCTACCGCAACCAAACCAGTGGGGTGGTGCTCAATGAGCCGGACTTCGGCTATGAAGATATCGGTCAACCACGGGCGCTCAACCAGGAAACCGTGGTTGTAAAGCTGGACCAGATCAGTGATCTCAGTGATGACCAGCGCGTCCTGAGGGGCATAAAAATACCCTACGCAGGAATAGATTATGTGGTGGTCGAGGGCGATACCGGCATTTACTACGTGGCCGAATACGACGGTTCGAACCCTGCGCTCAACTTTCAACGCATCGCCGCAAACACCGATCCGGCCAGCCGGGACATCATCAGGCTGCATGACGAGTACAAGGACCTCTATCGTGACATTTCCGGAAAAACCCACAATAACGATCTGGTGATACTGCCCTCCCTGGACTCACTGGCAAAAAAACTGAGCCTTGAATACAACTTCAAACCCGATCAAGCCACCCAACTGGACCGAGTCCTGGCCGGACTGTCCGATGAAAAGAAACGTGAAGTTCTACTGGCAGTCTATGCCTGGGACAAGAAGGTAGAGGTGGCCGCCAAGACCATACAACTTGAGCCCCTTCAAAAGCCTCACTATTTCGGGCAGCTCACGGTCAACGAGCAAAACAAGGCCTACGCCCGTTGGGGCAAGAGAACGGTGGAGGAACAGTTCCAGACAACCGGTATACGGTCGGCCAACCAGAAAACCCTGGCCGATGCCGGTAACAGTCTGCGCAGCGACGTGGCCAATGAAATAGTGACCTGGCTATACACTCGAACCGGCGCGCCCAACTACTCGGAGGTCATCCTGAAAACGGGGGCCGGCAATTGCGACCAGATGGCCAGGGTCGCCACCGATACCGTTAACGCCAGTGGCGGCTTTGCCCGCATTGCACAAGTGCAGGGACACACCTTCAGCGTGGTCGGCGGCCCCGCAAGTCAGCCTAACCTCTTGACCGCTGGATTTGCCGAGCCCGAATGGGCTGATGCGTGGATAGTGGACCCATGGGCCGGTATCACTTGTCCGGCCAACGAGTACCACGGCCAATTCGCACAACGCATGCAGGAATGGAGCGACGAGGGCCGGCAAATCCTGATCGGAGATGGTGGTACGCCGCCTCGGCACGTCTGGAGCGATCCTATGGACCCGCGGTGGATACAGTCCACCGTTTATGGCGGCGCACAGGTGTTTTAAGGCGATCGCCGCGACGCAGGCGCTTATCTCAACCTGGGTAACCCGAACGGCGGCAACCGTGGTGACCGCCGTTCTCGTTCGCGTAGCGTTTACCTGCCATTTCAGGGAGCAGGACTGCAATGCCGCTGCCTTCGGGCAGCATTTTTTTGCCTGGCACTTAATTCAAGAAGTTTCAGCGGTAATAACCGGTTACCAGCTTCAGAAAATGCTTAATCGCCGGGCGTCTGCTGGTCCGGACACATTGAAGTGCGTTGGTGATAAATCTTTTCAACTTATAACCCGTGCAATGGACAACTACATCCTCACCCTCAACGAGCGGAACACGCCTGGACGCTGCACCACTCATGGCGTAGATCACCGTACTCCTCATCCACAGTTTATGGCGGCGCAGATGCGTGCAATCAACATCCAGCCAGGTAATCTGAAATGACAAGCTCAGTTCAACTTAACATTGTCCATTACCCACAAACACCGCTACCCGGTACGACTCAAGAACAACGTACCGAGGCGCTGGAACGGATACCGCCAACGCCATTGAAGAGTACCGATATTTATGAAACGGACAACGTTGGCACTGCCGCCAGGAACGAGTCTGATATCTACAAGGCAACCATTTACGGACCCGACTTTGTTCACGCGCCAGGCGATGGGTATATCTACAATGAGCGAGAGGCTCATATCGATGCCTATGCCAATCGTGTAAAGACGCAGATCGAAAATATAGAAAGTGGCACTGAAGGCGAACGAAACGTCAAGTTCCAGAACGTGCGCCTGTTCATGGACCCCGCAGGATACTTCAGTGGGGGTTTATTGGCAGCCGGGTTCGACCCGCATGAAAAGTTCACGGTAACGTTCAATACCTATGTCGGTATGGGCACAGCACAAAATCTCTCTGATACCCAGACACACACTTATTTCGCATGGGAAATTGCAGCGGGTGCTCTAGCGCACGACAGACCCGCACGTGGTGGGGTTTTAAATTTTCCTGAAATGGAAATAGAAAAAAAAGACCGGACAAAAATCAATGATTTGGAAGCGTTCGGCCGACAACTTCAAGCTCGCTGGGAGAAAGACATAGCCGCGCCGATGCGCGAGGGCTCCGGAACAATAGCAGAGCGATCGGGAAAAGCAGACGCCTATGTAACACGGGGCACGTTGCTGAGCCTTCGTAGTGACACGGAAAATTTCGCAAGGTTAAGCCCTGCCGGCCAGGAAGCGGTGAATCGCACGCTGGACAAGAATGGGCAAGTGATTATCCCCAATATTTACGGCTACCCCATGAGCGGGTATGCCTTTATCCCCTACACGCCTTACGATGGCAATACCGCCAATCGCCCCAATCAGGGAGTCATGATCGACTTGAAGAACGGCGCTGTCCGCGAGATAAAAGGCGATGACGAATTTGCGAACTGGGCCAAAGACAATCGTGATGAATTGATGCGCCGTTTCAATACCGGTGATATGCAAGGGCGACACAATGCCCACTGGCCACCGGCCGGGGCGGTGCTCGACAGCCTGATCCAGGATAATCGGTCGCGATATCCGGGGTACGAACACTGGTACAAAGATAAATCCGTGCCGGTACGAGAGCTATTCAACTACACCGAATCGCGAAAAGCAGGTTATGGGCTGCAATTTGGCGATCTGAACAAAGGTATCGCCCCCCACTATCAGGAGCAGAACGCCAACAATGCGGTGTGGGCCGACCAGACGGATGTGTTTGGTGCCTCGCAGCAAGCCTGGAAGTCGGTGAAAGACACCTGGGGCAAAACCTTTGGTAATCTGCCCATTGTTGGCAATATAGGCAATATCGTGTTTGGCGTGCATGACAGCCTCTATGGCAAGACCGCAGGCGAGCGCACAGGGGGAACTGCTGCGGCCGTCATCTCAAGCCTGATGCTGGCACACGAAGTTGCACCCGGTTTGGTCGAGGCGAGCCTGGGTGAAACTCCGATCACGTTCAACTCCACCGTTACTGAAGACTACCGCTGGAACTATAATTCGCAGAAGAGCGAATTTGAGCTGACACGCGTTTCGAAAGTATCCGGCGATAGTCATCCGGACCCGTCTTTAAATGAAATTGAGTCGAGTGGACCAGAGGTCCCCCCGGCATCTATCAACGTAGACGGCATCGAACTGCCGCCCCTGAAAACGGTTAAAAATCTGCCGGTCGGCGAGGCCCTTTTTTCTACTGCTGAAAAAACCAGTATTCTCAGTGGAGAAATAGATAGCCTGAACACTATCAACGATAAACTTTACACGTTCGTGGATGTGAACAAACAAGGTTCGGCCCAGCGATTGAACATACTGGTACACGGTAAAGTCGATGAGACTACCGGGGTCGCAAAAGTTTCTTATGATGGAAAGCTCAATAGTCCGGAAGAATTGCTGGATACGCTTCACAGCAAAGGGATCCATCCGGAAGAGTTCGACAACGTGCGCCTGCTGTCATGTGATTCCGCAACCGGTGGGGATGCTTCGTTTGCCGCTCAATTCCAAAAGTTGATTGGCCGCCCTGTCAAAGGTTATAGCGGCACCTTGAGTGCCAACCTGGCCCCTGAAGAGATAAAAGCTGCCATTGACAAGGTAGAAAAAATCTACCTGGAGAACTTATCCGCACAAAATATTCAGATCACCGATAACGTCCGTACCGCAGTAAGAGCTGAGGCTGAACAGTATGTCAGCGAAGAAATGGCGCGGATCAAGAAATTCAAGCCGTCAAAGAGCAACCCGTACTGGAATCCGCTCAAGTGGTGGGCGTTCACTTATAAACCCGAACACTTTCCGGCTAAATCGTAGCGACCTGGAATAGCCGAATCCCGGAGACACTGGGGCCTCGCATGCTTATCTCTACCTGAGTGACAAGAACGGCGGTAACCTCGGTGACTGCCGTTTTCGTTCGGGCACTATTTGCCTGCCACTTCAGGGGTCTCCATGGAAAGAATCACCTTAAAACCGATGCTCCTTGCTGCCGGCCTGCTGGCATTCATGCCCATGGCCCAGGCAGCCAGCACCCTGGTCTACTGCTCCGAAGCCAGCCCCGCCGGCTTCGACCCCAGCCAGTACACCAGTGGCACCGATTTCGATGCCTCCGCCGAAACCGTGTTCAACCGCCTGACCCAGTTCAAGCGTGGCGGCACTGAAGTCGAACCCGGCCTGGCAACCAATTGGGACGTGTCCAAAGACGGCCTGATGTATACCTTCCACCTGCGCGATGGCGTCAAGTTCCACACCACCGACTATTTCACCCCGACCCGTGATTTCAACGCCGACGACGTGCTCTTCACCTTCCAGCGCCTGCTGGATCCCGAGACCCCGTTCCGCAAGGCCTATCCATCGGAGTCGCCCTACTTCACCGACATGGGCTTGAACACCACGATCAAGAGCGTCGAAAAACTCGACGAGCACACCGTGCGCTTCAACCTGAACAACGTTGACGCCTCCTTCGTGCAGAACCTGGCCATGAGCTTCGCCTCGGTGCAGTCCGCCGAATATGCCGCGCAATTGCTCAAGGAAGGCAAGGCCGCGGACATCAATCAGAAGCCGGTGGGCACCGGGCCATTTGTGTTCAAGCGTTACCAGAAGGATTCGCAGATTCGCTACAGCGCCAATAAACAGTATTGGAAGCCCGAAGATGTGAAGCTCGACAACCTGGTGTTCTCGATCACCCCGGACGCCGCCGTGCGCCTGCAAAAGCTCAAGGCCGGCGAGTGCCAGGTCAGCGGTTACCCGCGCCCTTCCGACATCGAAGTGATGAAGCAAGACCCCAACCTGCGGGTTCTTCAGCAAGCCGGCTTCAACCTGGGCTTTCTCGCCTACAACGTGACCCACCCGCCACTGGACCAGCTCAAGGTGCGCCAGGCGCTGGACATGGCCATCGACAAGCCGGCAATTATCAAGGCGGTGTACCAGAGCGCCGGACAATTGGCGCAGAACGCCCTGCCTCCGGCCCAGTGGTCTTATGACCCGACAATCAAGGACGCGCCCTACGATCCGGCCAAGGCGCGGGCGCTACTAAAAGAAGCAGGGGTTGCACCAGGTACCACCCTCAACCTGTGGGCGATGACCGTACAACGCGCGTCGAATCCCAATGCCCGGATGTCGGCGCAGATGATCCAGCAGGATTGGGAAAAGATTGGCATCAAGGCCAATATCGTCAGCTATGAGTGGGGCGAGTACATCAAACGCGCCAAAGCCGGCGAGCACGACGTGATGATCTACGGCTGGACCGGCGACAACGGCGACCCGGATAACTGGCTCGGCGTGCTCTACAGTTGTGCCGCGGTGAAGGGCAGCAACTATGCAAAATGGTGTAACCCGGCCTACGACAAACTGGTACAGCAGGCCAAGGTCAGCAGCGACCGCGAGCAGCGCATCAAGTGGTATCAACAGGCACAAAAAATCCTTAAGGAACAAGTACCTATAACGCCTATCGCAAACTCGACGGTTTTCCAGCCCCTGCGAAAGGAAGTGCAGGACTTCAAGATCAGTCCTTTTGGACTCACTCCCTTCTACGGCGTCAGTCTGAATAAGTAACAGCCGCGCCCCAACCGAGTGCGCCAGACGCCTCGGTTGGGCATTCCTGGTGCAGCCCTCGCACCGAAAAAAACCCTCAAAAGTGCGTAAATGTGTCTGAACTTACACATATGCGACATTCGTGTACGTTCGTACCACTGTTTAGCCGTTGTAGGCTCTCAACATCTTGCATTGGGTATGGGCCCTGCATAAGTATCCGCAGGTCGACTCACGAGGTCGCCCTCACTACCAAAAATGACAACAAATCATGAGGCCAACATGCTTAAACACGCAGTCATTCCGTTATTAGTCAGCGCCGGTTTAATGGCTGCTGCACCTTTCGCCCAAGCGGCGAGCAACCTGGTGTTCTGCTCCGAAGGGAGCCCGGCCGGTTTTGATCCAGGCCAGTACACCACCGGAACAGACTTCGATGCTTCGGCCGAAACCATGTTCAACCGTCTGACCCAGTTCGAGCGCGGCGGCACCGCTGTTGTTCCTGGGCTCGCCACGACCTGGGACGTTTCCCCGGATGGCCTGACGTACACCTTCCACCTGCGTGAAGGCGTCAAGTTCCACACCACCCCGTACTTCAAGCCAACTCGTGAATTCACGGCTGACGACGTACTGTTCACCTTCAACCGGATGATCAATAAAGACGATCCGTTCCGTAAAGCCTACCCGACCGAGTTCCCGTACTTCACGGACATGGGTATGGACACCAACATCAAGAACATTGAGAAAGTCGATGACCACACCGTCAAGTTCACCCTTGGCACCGTGGACGCCGCCTTCATCCAGAACCTGGCAATGAGCTTCGCCTCCATCCAGTCGGCTGAATACGCCGCCCAGCTGTTGAAGGAAGGCAAGGCACAGGACATCAACCAGAAGCCAATCGGCACTGGCCCGTTCGTGTTCAAGAGCTACCAGAAAGACTCCAACATCCGTTACACCGGCAACAAGGATTACTGGAAACCTGAAGACGTGAAGATCGACAACCTGATCTTCGCCATCACTACCGACCCGTCGGTGCGTATCCAGAAGCTGAAGAAAAACGAATGCCAGGTGACCCTGTTCCCACGTCCGGCCGACCTCAAGGCGCTGGGTGAAGACAAGGACCTGAAACTGCCGCACCAAGCCGGTTTCAACCTGGGCTACATCGCCTACAACGTAATGCCGGTCCTCAAGGGCCAGACCGCGCCTAACCCGCTGTCCGACCTGCGCGTGCGTGAGGCCCTGGACATGTCGGTGAACAAGCAGCAGATCATCGACTCGGTGTACCAGGGCGCAGGCCAACTGGCTGTCAACGCCATGCCGCCAACCCAGTGGTCCTATGACACCACCATCAAGGATGCGCCGTTTGATGTGACCAAAGCCAAGGCTCTGCTCAAGGAAGCCGGCGTCAAGGAAGGCACCGAGATCACCCTGTGGGCGATGCCGGTCCAGCGTCCGTACAACCCGAACGCCAAGCTGATGGCCGAGATGCTGCAGAACGACTGGAAACAGATCGGCCTGAAAGTGAACATCGTCAGCTATGAGTGGGGCGAGTACATCAAGCGTTCCAAAGGCGGCGAGAACCAAGCCATGATCATTGGCTGGAGCGGCGACAATGGTGACCCGGACAACTGGCTGAACGTGCTGTTCGGCTGCGATTCCCTGGCCGGCAACAACTTCTCCAAGTGGTGCGACAAGAAATTCGACGGCATCGTGAAAGAAGCCAAGGCGACTTCCGACGTAGCCAAACGCACCGAGCTGTACAAGCAGGCGCAACATATCCTCAAAGATGCAGTCCCGATGACACCTATCGCGCACTCGACGGTGTATCAACCCATGCGCAACAACGTGCAGGACTTCAAGATCAGCCCATTTGGCTTGAACTCCTTCTACGGCGTGAGCGTAAGCGGCAAGTAAGGATCTCTGGCGGCGACGTTTCATAACGTCGCCGTTATTGCATCCGCCAAGACCGTAGGAAACAGACCACCTCCGCACACGCTGCCGTCCTACGGCAGCTAACTGCGAATCGCGGCTCCGTTACCTACAAGGTCTGTCAGATTCGTTGCATTTACTGCCTGGCTCCCGACCCATAACGTCGTGGTACGGCAGACGCATCGTCTCTGTAGGGCAACTGCCGTTGTGGGATCAGTGTTGTCGCAAGGTCGTGAATGACCTTGCGATTGCTCACTGACGAAAACAACAAACAAGGATCGGGATTGTTATGCGCCATACCACCGTTCTATCCGCGATATTTGGCACCAGCCTGCTGGCTGTGGCCTCGATGGGCCAGGCTACCGAGAAAAAGAGCCTGGTGTTTTGCTCCGAAGGCAGCCCGGCGGGCTTCGACACCGCGCAATACACGACGGCCACCGATAACGACGCCGCCGAGCCTATCTACAACCGCTTGGCCGAGTTTGAAAAAGGCGCGACCAATGTCGTACCGGGCCTGGCAACCCGTTGGGATATTTCCGAAGACGGCCTGACCTATACCTTCCACCTGCGTGAAGGGGTGAAATTCCACGGCAACAAGGACTTCAAGCCGACGCGCGACTTCAACGCCGACGACGTGCTGTTCACCTTCAATCGCATGCTTGACCCCGAACACCCGTTCCGCAAGGCCTACCCCACCGAGTTTCCGTACTTCAACGGGATGAGCCTGAACAAGAATATCGCCAAGGTCGAGAAAACCGACCCGCACACCGTGGTGATGACCCTGAACACGGTCGACGCCGCGTTTATCCAGAACATCGCCATGAGCTTCGCCTCGATCCTGTCGGCCGAATACGCCGACCATTTGCTCAAGGTCGGCAAGCCCAGCGACATCAACCAGAAGCCGATCGGCACCGGGCCGTTCGTGTTCCAGCGCTACCAGAAAGACTCGCAGATTCGCTACACCGGCAACAAACAGTACTGGGACCCGAGCCGCGTGAAGCTCGACCAGCTGATTTTTGCGATCAACACCGACGCCTCGGTACGGGTGCAAAAGCTCAAGGCCGGCGAATGCCAGATCACCCTGCACCCGCGCCCGGCCGACGTCGAAGCCCTGAAGGCCGACCCGAACCTGCAACTGCTGACCAAGCCGGGTTTCAACCTGGGCTACATCGCCTATAACGTGCGGCACAAGCCCTTCGACCAGCTCGAAGTGCGCCAGGCCCTGGACATGGCGGTGAACAAGCAGAGCATCCTCAACGCCGTGTACCAGGGCGCGGGGCAACTGGCGGTCAACGCCATGCCGCCGACCCAGTGGTCTTACGACGACACCATCAAGGACGCCGCCTACAACCCGGAAAAAGCCAAGGAATTGCTCAAGGCTGCCGGCGTGAAGGAAGGCACCGAGATCACCCTGTGGGCGATGCCGGTACAACGGCCGTACAACCCCAACGCCAAGCTGATGGCCGAAATGCTGCAAAGCGATTGGGCAAAGATTGGCCTCAAGGTCAAGATCGTCAGCTATGAATGGGGCGAGTACATCAAGCGCACCAAGAATGGCGAGCATGACATCAGCCTGATCGGCTGGACCGGCGACAACGGTGACCCGGACAACTGGCTGGGCACCCTCTACAGCTGCGACGCCATCGGCGGGAACAACTACTCCATGTGGTGTGACCCGGCGTACGACAAGCTGATCAAGCAAGCCAAGGTCGTCACCGACCGCGAACAAAGGACTGTTCTATACAAACAGGCGCAGCAACTGCTCAAGCAGCAGGTGCCGATCACGCCAGTCGCCCACTCGACGGTCAACCAGCCGTTAAGCGCCAAAGTCGAAGGTTTCAAAGTGAGCCCCTTCGGCCGCAACGTGTTCTCGGGCGTCAGCATCAACCCATAAAAAGATAACCGGATTGCGCAGGGCGAGCATTCGCCTTGCTGCAAACGTGCAGCCTTATTTCGGGTTTTACCCATGGGCAAACGTTTGCAAAGGCTTGAACGAGTTACACACCCAATAGCCGGTTCACCTAAAAAGACCGGCATTAAAAAGAGAACCAAAGGAGCTTCACCCATGAAACTGAGCAGCACCGCGCTACTGGCCCTGGCCATCAGCAGCATCACGGCTAACGCCTACGCTGATCCTGCAAGCCAGGACTTCGTTCCAACCACACTGGCCGGCACCAGCGCCCAAAGCGAGGCCAAAGGCTTTATCGATGGCGCAAGCCTGGGCGGTACAACCCGTAACTGGTTCTCCAACGAACAACGCTTCCGTGGCAGCAAGTTCACTTACCAGAAGCACGGCGAAGCCCGTACTGACAACTACCGTACCAACTGGGTGCAAGGCACCATCCTCAACGCTACCTCGGGTTTCACCCAAGGCACCGTTGGCGTGAGCACTGAAGTGGCGGTCTACAACGCTCTGGTCCTGGACCGCAGCAAGCGCGACATCAAGGGCGGCTCCAACCGTACCCTGGCCGACTCCGACGGCGACGCTGTAGACCAGTGGAGCAAACTGGGCCTGGCCAACGTCAAGTTCCGTGTCTCGAACACCACCTTGACCGCCGGTCGCCAGAACTTCAGCAGCGGCATCATCGACACCATCGGTAACCGTGCGCTGCCTTCGAGCTTCGAAGGTGTGAGCTTCAACAGCGAAGAGTTCAGCAACCTGTCCTTCCAGGGCGGCGTGTTCGACCGCGTTTCGCCACGGACCGAGCAGAGCCTGTCGAAATTCCGTACTGAATACGGCAATGGTCGCCAGGAAACCGACAAGGTCAACACCCTGGGCGTCAACTACCAGCCGTTCAAGAGCCTGAAGACCAGCCTGTTCGCCGCTAACGTGGAAGACTTCTGGAACCAGTACTACTTCGGTGCTACCCACGAACTGGGTGACAGCCAGACCCTGTCCCTGACCACGGGCCTGAACTACTACAAGACCGTCGACGAAGGCAAAAAGTTGATGGGCAAGATCGACAACGACACCTACTCGCTATCGTTCGGCCTGACCCACCAGGCTCACAGCCTGACCTTCTCCTACCAGGCCGTGAACGGCGACGAGTACTTCGACTACCTGCACGAAACCAACGGCATCTACCTGGCCAACTCCCTGACGTCCGACTTCAACGGTCCGAACGAGAAGTCCTTCCAGATCGCCTACGGCATCAACATGGCCGAATACGGCGTGCCGGGCCTGAAGTTCAACGTCTACTCGGCACGTGGCTGGGGTATCGACGGTACTCACTACACCGGCGACGGCGGCCGCGCTGGCTTTGCCTACAACGGCATTCAGGCCCAGGACGGCGAGAAGCACCAGGAATACGGTGTAGGCGCGGCTTACGCGATCCAGAGCGGCGCACTCAAGGCCACCACCATTCGTGGTACCTACGTGACTCACCGTGCCAGCGCCAACCAGGCTGACGGCAACCTGCGTGAGTTCCGCCTGGTGACCACCATCCCGTTCAACATTCTTTAATCAGCGCCAGGTCGGCGGCGGGCTCAGGACGAGCCCGCCGCCTACGCTTGTCTGGTCCAATCGATTGCAGAGGGCTCTTAGATGAAAATGCTCCCGTTACAAGCCGCCATTGCCGCTGCGCTGTTGAGCGTTGCTGTCGGCATCTCGGCCAAACCGTTGGTCGTCTGCACCGAAGCCAGCCCGGAAGGCTTCGATCCGGTCCTGTACACCACGGCTGTCACCGCCGACGCCGCGGCCGAAACCATCTTCAACCGCCTGGTGGACTTCAAGCCCGGCACCACCGAAGTGATCCCGGCACTGGCCAAAGACCTGCCCGAGATCAGCGCCGATGGCCTGACCTACACCTTTCACCTGCGTGACGACATCAAGTTCCACACCACCGACTACTTCAAACCCACGCGCAACATGAACGCCGACGACGTGCTTTGGAGCTTCCAGCGCCAGCTGGACCCGAATCACCCGTGGCACAAAAAGTCCAACGTGGGCTACCCATACTTTGAAAGCATGGGCTTCAAGGAACTGCTCAAGAGCGTAGAGAAGACCGATGACCACACCGTGGTCTTCACCCTGACCCGCCCTGAAGCACCGTTCCTGGCCGACCTGGCCATGGCGTTTTCCTCGATTCACTCCGCCGAATACGCCGACCAGTTGCTCAAGTCCGGCAAGACCGACGACCTGAACGCCAAGCCCATCGGCACCGGCCCGTTCATCTTCACCCGCTACGCCAAAGACGCCCAAGTGCGCTTCAAGGCCAACCCGGACTACTTCCGTGGCAAGCCGCCGGCTGACCCGCTGATCCTGGCCATCACCACCGACAACAACGTGCGCCTGCAAAAGCTCAAGGCCAACGAATGCCAGATCGCGCTGTATCCGAAACCGGATGACGTGCCGAGCATGAAGGCCGACCCGAACCTGAAGGTGGCGGAACTGGCGGCGATGACCACCGCCTACACCGCCATGAACACCACCCACAAGTACATGAGCGACGCGCGGGTGCGTCACGCGATCAACATCGCGTTCGACAAGAAGGGCTACAACGAATCCCTGTACGGCAAAGGCAACGCGGTCGACGCCACCGGCCCGTACCCGCCAACCCTGCTGGGTTTCAGCGACAAGCTGAAAAACCCGCCCCGCGACCTCGACAAGGCCCGCGCCCTGCTCAAGGAAGCCGGCGTACCGGAAGGCACCGAGTTCACCCTGTTCACCCGCAACGGCGGCGGCCCGACCAACCCCAACCCAATGCTCGGCGCCCAGCGCATGCAGGCGGATCTGGCGCAGATCGGCCTGAAAGTGAACATCAAGGTCATGGAATGGGGCGAAATGCTCAAGCGCGCCAAGAATGGCGAACATGACATGGTCTCCGCCGGCTGGGCGGGGGATAACGGGGACCCGGATAACTTCCTCACCCCGAACTTGAGTTGCGATGCAGCGAAAAACGGCGAAAACTACGCCCGCTGGTGTAACAAGGAGTTTCAAGACTTGATCGACAAGGCGCGCGCCATCGCTGAACCCACCCAGCGCGCTGCACTCTATGAACAAGCAATGGACGTTTTCGACAAGGACCAACCATGGATTCCCATGGCTTACCCGAAAATGTTCACCGCCATGCGTAAAAACGTCGAGGGTTATACCCAAAGCCCTCTGACCACAAATAACTTCGCCACCACCCAGGTGAAGTAGATAAGAGACGCTCGGCACCGTCGACATTGACGGTGCCGAACCTGCCTAACCGGCTGATTGAGGTACACAACAAGATGTTTAGTTTTATTGCCCGCCGATTGGGGTTATTGATCCCCACGTTTTTCGGCATCACCTTGCTGACCTTCGCGTTGATTCGCATGATCCCTGGCGACCCCGTCGAAGTCATGATGGGCGAACGACGAGTCGACCCCGAGATGCACGCTCAGGCAATGGAACGCCTTGGTCTGAATAAACCGCTCTACGCGCAATACCTGGATTATGTCGGCAAGCTCGCCCACGGCGACCTCGGCGAATCCCTGCGCACCCGTACCAGCGTGTGGACTGAATTCACCGCCCTTTTCCCTGCGACCCTGGAACTGTCCATGGCCGCCCTGTTGTTCGCCGGCATCCTGGGGCTGTTAGCCGGGGTGATCGCGGCCTTGAAGCGAGGATCCCTGTTCGACCATGGGGTGATGGGCATCTCCCTGGCGGGATATTCGATGCCGATCTTCTGGTGGGGCCTGATCCTGATCATGTTCTTCTCCGTCAGCCTGGGCTGGACGCCAGTCTCCGGACGGATCGACCTGCTCTACGACATCGAGCCGCGCACCGGCTTCATGCTGATCGACACCCTGCTGGCCGACGAGCCGGACGCATTCTGGGACGCGTTGCACCACCTGATCCTGCCGGCCATCGTGCTCGGCACCATCCCGCTGGCCGTTATCGCGCGGATGACCCGTTCGTCGATGCTCGAAGTACTGCGCGAAGACTACATCCGCACCGCCAAGGCCAAGGGCCTGTCGCCGGCGCGCGTGGTGTTCGTCCACGGCCTGCGTAACGCCTTGATCCCGGTACTCACCGTGGTCGGCCTGCAAGTCGGCACATTGCTGGCGGGTGCGGTCCTGACCGAAACCATCTTCTCGTGGCCCGGCATCGGCAAATGGCTGATCGAAGCCATTGGCGCACGGGATTATCCCGTGGTGCAAAACGGCATCCTGTTAATCGCCTGCCTGGTGATTCTGGTGAACTTCGTGGTGGATATCCTCTACGGCTTCGCCAACCCACGCATCCGTCACCAGCGCTGAGATCATGACCATGACCACACCTACTCCCGCGGTAGCAGTCGATCAAAGCCTGCTGTACCCGTCCCCGTACAAAGAATTCTGGCAAGCCTTTTCCAAGAACAAGGGCGCCGTTGCCGGCCTGCTGTTCATGTTGCTGGTGGTGTTTTGCGCGCTCTTCGCCCCTTGGGTGGCCCCGCATAACCCGAGCGAGCAATACCGTGACTTCCTGCTGACCCCTCCGGCCTGGCTGGAAGGTGGGCAGATCCAGTTCCTGCTGGGCACCGATGAACTCGGGCGTGACCTGCTGTCGCGCCTGATCCAGGGTTCGCGCCTGTCGCTGCTGATCGGCTTGTCGTCGGTGGTGATGTCGCTGATCCCGGGGATCCTGCTGGGCCTGTTCGCCGGTTTCTTCCCGCGCCTGCTCGGCCCGACCATCATGCGCCTGATGGACATCATGCTGGCCCTGCCGTCGCTGCTGCTGGCTGTGGCGATTGTCGCGATCCTCGGCCCTGGCCTGATCAACACCGTGATTGCGATCGCGATCGTGTCGCTGCCGTCCTATGTCCGTCTGACCCGCGCTGCGGTGATGGGCGAACTGAACCGTGACTACGTGACTGCCGCCCGCCTCGCCGGCGCCGGCCTGCCACGCCTGATGTTCGTCACCGTGCTGCCGAACTGCATGGCGCCGCTGATCGTTCAGGCCACCCTGAGTTTCTCCTCGGCGATTCTCGATGCTGCAGCCCTGGGCTTCCTGGGCCTTGGCGTACAACCGCCAACCCCTGAGTGGGGCACCATGCTGGCCTCGGCCCGCGACTACATCGAACGCGCCTGGTGGGTCGTGAGCCTGCCTGGCTTGACCATTTTGCTCAGCGTGCTGGCAATCAACCTGATGGGCGACGGCCTGCGCGATGCGCTGGACCCGAAACTCAAGAACGCCGCCTGAGGAGATTCCCATGTCACTGCTAGAAATCAAGAATCTCAATGTCCGCTTCGGCGACAAGACCGCCGTACCGGTGGTCGATGGCCTCGACATCTCCGTCGACAAAGGCGAAGTACTGGCGATCGTTGGCGAGTCGGGTTCGGGTAAATCCGTGACCATGATGGCGCTGATGGGCCTGATCGAGCACCCCGGCATCGTCACTGCCGACGCCCTGAACTTCGACGGCAAGGACATGCTCAAGCTGAGCAACCGCCAGCGCCGGCAGATCGTCGGCAAAGACCTGGCGATGGTCTTCCAGGACCCGATGACCGCCCTGAACCCCAGCTACACCGTGGGTTTCCAGATCGAAGAAGTGCTGCGCCTGCATTTGAAAATGTCCGGCAAGCAAGCGCGCAAGCGTGCCATCGAACTGCTCGAAAAGGTGGAAATCCCGGGCGCAGCCAGCCGTATGGATGCCTACCCGCACCAGCTGTCCGGTGGTATGAGCCAACGTGTGGCCATCGCCATGGCGATTGCCGGCGAGCCGAAACTGCTGATCGCCGATGAACCGACCACCGCCCTCGACGTAACCATCCAGGCCCAGATCATGGACCTGCTGCTGGCCTTGCAGAAAGAGCAGAACATGGGCCTGGTGCTGATCACCCACGACCTCGCGGTAGTGGCCGAAACCGCCCAGCGCGTGTGCGTGATGTATGCCGGCCAGGCCGTGGAAGTCGGCCAGGTGCCGCAGTTGTTCGACATCCCGGCGCACCCGTACAGCGAAGCGTTGCTCAAGGCGATCCCCGAGCACAGCCTCGGCGCCACGCGCCTGGCCACGCTGCCGGGTATCGTTCCCGGCCGTTATGATCGCCCGCAGGGTTGCCTGCTGTCGCCGCGGTGCCCGTATGTGCAGGAGTCCTGCCGCGCCCAACGCCCGGGCCTTGACCCGAAAAGCCACAGCCTTGCCCGCTGCTTCTACCCGCTGAATCAGGAGGTGGCGTAATGGCCGTCGTACTTACCGCCCGCGACCTGACCCGTCACTACGAAGTGTCCCGTGGCCTGTTCAAGGGCCATGCCCTGGTGCGCGCACTCAACGGTGTGTCGTTCGAACTGGAAGCCGGCAAGACCCTCGCGGTCGTGGGCGAGTCCGGTTGCGGCAAATCCACCCTGGCCCGCGCCCTGACCTTGATTGAAGAGCCGTCTTCCGGTTCGCTGAAAATCGCCGGGCAAGAAGTCGCCGGTGCCGACAAGGCCCAGCGCAAGCAACTGCGCAAAGACGTGCAGATGGTGTTCCAGAGCCCTTACGCCTCGCTGAACCCGCGCCAGAAGGTCGGCGACCAACTGGGCGAGCCGCTGCTGATCAACACCAACCTGTCTGCCGCCGAGCGCCGGGAAAAGGTCCAGGCGATGATGAAGCAAGTGGGCCTGCGCCCTGAGCATTATCAGCGCTACCCGCACATGTTCTCCGGCGGCCAGCGCCAGCGAATCGCACTGGCGCGGGCGATGATGCTGCAACCCAAGGTGCTGGTGGCGGATGAACCGACCTCGGCGCTGGACGTATCGATCCAGGCCCAGGTGCTGAACCTGTTCATGGATTTGCAGCAGGAATTCAACACCGCCTACGTGTTCATCTCCCACAACCTCGCGGTGGTGCAGCACGTCGCCGACGACGTAATGGTGATGTACCTCGGCCGCCCGGTGGAAGTCGGTCCAAAGGAAGACATCTACGCACGCCCGCTGCACCCGTACACCCAGGCGTTGCTGTCGGCGACCCCGACCATTCATCCGGACCCGAACAAACCGAAGATCAAAATCGTCGGGGAGTTGCCCAACCCGTTGAACCCGCCATCCGGCTGCGCCTTCCACAAGCGCTGCCCGTACGCGACCCAGCTGTGCAGCACCGATGAACCGGTGCTGCGACCTCTGGACAACCGCCAGGTGGCTTGCCACTACGCGGAGCAATTTGTGGTCTGACGTGCAAAAAAAAATGCTCTGGAGAGTGAGTCCAGAGCATTCCAGTGTTCTACAGCCCTGCTTGTCGGATAGCGCATCTGTTCGGCAAGCGGGGCTTTCTTTTGCCTGCGTTACTTATGTATCGCTGTCGCCATCGTTGTAGGTGTCGCTGTCTTCGCCATCATTGTCCGGGTTCTCGGCGTCGTCATCGTCCTTGGAACCGCCCTGGTTTTCGTCACCGGGCTCGGATTCACTCTTGGCCAACTGCAAGCCACCCGCCTGCACCGTCTTCGCCGCCACAAACCCTGTGCCATGGCTTTGCACAGCCGTATTGGCCCACGCGGCAGACATGCCCAATGACATCATCACCAGCACTTTGAGCAACAGCACCACACGTTGAAAGATACTCATGGTCGAATTCCGCCCAGTCAGAAGATGAATTGCGCACGACAGCCTTTTACCGTCGCCACGATAGACGCTAGACCCAATGCGGCGTTCTCGCAACACCTGGCCTGGATGGGCGGCACAATCGCTTCAATCCCCTGCGAACGGTTTTCTACGCTTATCGCCTGTCTTTCGAAAATCGGCTCTTGATCTTTTCATAGCCGGAATTGTCCAGCCCCTCGACTCGGCACGACCCATGGAAGTTTTCAACTTCGTGGTTGAATTCGCCGTGAAACTCAAAGCTAAGACGAAGAGAGGGCAGCGAATGATCGATATCCTCTACAGTAATTTTTCCGTCTACCGCCTCATGGATGCTGTTATCACCTTCGAACGTGTAATCAATCGCCGCCACTTCCAGGCCATCATGAACACCGACTTTGAAAACATCACCTTTTTGAATGCCTGAAAGACCTGTTCGAAGAAAGTGAATGGATACCCCATTAACCCCTCCATGGTATCCAGCGACTGCAACTAGACGGGACAGTGCAGTAAGCAAGACATCATGGGTCAGCATCATATTTTGCTCAGGCACTAAAACAACGTGCATATCACCTGAAGAACCGTTTGCTTTAGGATCAGTCATGTCATCACCTCATCTTTTAAAGGGACTCGCTGCATCGCCTTTATAGACCGAAGGCAAGGCAGGGAAATACTGTCAAGTCTCACAGAGAAACGATTCAGCAAGCATGCAACACCCGCCCATTCACTTTTCTCGGGCATGAAAAAAGGCGAAGCCATGACAGCTTCGCCTTTTGGTGTACCGCTCAGATCTTAATGATGCTCACGGGTCGCGCGGAATTTCACATCCGGCCAGCGCTCTTCCATCAGCGCCAGGTTGACCCGAGTCGGGGCCAGGTAGGTCAGGTGACCACCGCCGTCGATCGCGAGGTTTTCCACGGCCTTGATCTTGAACTCTTCCAGCTTCTTCTTATCGCTGCAGTCGATCCAGCGCGCGGAGTACACGGTGATCGGCTCATAGGAGCATTCCACCTTGTATTCCTCTTTCAGGCGACTGGCCACTACATCGAACTGCAGCACACCGACGGCGCCGAGGATGATGTCGTTGCTGCGCTCCGGGAAGAACACCTGAGTGGCGCCCTCTTCCGCCAACTGCTGCAAACCCTGGCGCAGTTGCTTGGATTTCAGCGGGTCACGCAGGCGTACGCGGCGGAACAGTTCCGGGGCGAAGTGCGGGATACCGGTGAAGCCCAGCACTTCGCCTTCGGTGAAGGTGTCACCGATCTGGATGGTGCCGTGGTTGTGCAAGCCGATGATGTCGCCGGCATACGCTTCTTCAAGCTGCTCACGCTCGGAGGAGAAGAAGGTCAGGGCGTCGCCGATGCGCACGTCCTTGCCGGTACGCACGTGGCGCATTTTCATGCCTTTTTCGTATTTGCCGGAGCAGATACGCATGAAGGCGATACGGTCGCGGTGCTTGGGGTCCATGTTCGCCTGGATCTTGAACACGAAGCCGGCGAATTTCTCTTCCACAGGCTCCACGGTACGCTCGTTGGCAACCCGGGCCAGCGGCTTGGGGGCCCAATTGACCACGGCATCCAGCACGTGGTCGACACCGAAGTTGCCCAGGGCGGTACCGAAGAACACCGGCGTCAGCTGGCCGTCGAGGAATTCCTGCTGGTTGAACTCGTGGCAGGCGCCCTGCACCAGTTCCAGCTGGTCGACAAACCGGTCGTACTCGTCACCCAGGTGGGCGCGGGCTTCGTCGGAGTCGAGCTTCTCGATGATTTTCACATCGGTACGTTCGTGGCCGTGGCCGGCGGTGTACACAATGATGTAGTCGTCGGCCAGGTGGTACACGCCCTTGAAGTCGCGGTAGCAACCAATCGGCCAGGTGATCGGCGCGGCCTTGATCTTCAGGACGGCTTCGATTTCGTCCAGCAGTTCGATCGGGTCGCGGATGTCACGGTCGAGTTTGTTGATAAAGCTGACAATCGGCGTATCCCGCAGGCGGCACACGTCCATCAGCGCGATGGTGCGGGGCTCGACGCCTTTACCGCCGTCGAGGACCATCAGCGCCGAGTCCACCGCCGTCAGGGTGCGGTAGGTGTCTTCGGAGAAGTCTTCGTGGCCCGGGGTGTCGAGCAGGTTGATCATGTGGTCGCGATACGGGAACTGCATGACCGACGTGGTAATGGAAATACCACGCTGCTTTTCCATTTCCATCCAGTCGGAGGTGGCATGGCGGTCGGATTTACGGGATTTCACCGTGCCGGCCACCGCGATCGCCTTGCCCATCAGCAACAGCTTTTCGGTGATGGTGGTTTTACCGGCATCGGGGTGGGAAATAATGGCGAAAGTGCGGCGTTTCGCGACTTCGGCGGCCTGGTGGGTCATGGGAAATCGCCTGGCAGGTGAGTCAAAAAAGGGCGGCGAGTATAGCGCAAACCCGGGGTGACGGACCACCGTTCACCCCATTGGGGGTGGCTAATTGCTGCCAAGTATGGAACCTTTTAAAAGGTAGAGACGTCCACTCCCCTGCTATCGCACTCGTAACAGGGGCTGAAAAATCAGCAAGTTAGCCTGACGAGGCTGCGCTCATGGCTCGACCGCATACCGCGTTGCCGGTAGGGGCGAGCTGCTATTCGCGACCACATTCGCCGACAGCCAGGAATGGCATTGCCGCTCGGAAATGTGTTCGCCGACAAAAGAAAAAAGGAGTCCGCCTGTGGCTATTCGCTATGGCAAAGGGCTGATAGGAGGAGCGGTTGTCGTCGCTCTCCTGGCCCTGCTGGTCCACTGGATCGGCATCAACACGATCGAACTGTACCGCGACGATTTGTTGTTTTACCTGCAAGCTCACTTGATCCTCGTCCTTGTTTCGATGCTGGCCGCCCTGATCGTAGGGATTCCCGCCGGTATCCTGCTGAGCCGACCCAACATGGTCGGGCGCGCAGAACGCTTCATGCAGATCTTCAACATCGGCAATACCGTCCCTCCCCTGGCCGTACTGGCCATCGCCCTCGGTGTCCTTGGCATCGGCAGCGGCCCCGCGATCTTCGCGCTGTTCCTCGCCTCGTTGCTGCCCATCGTGCGCAACACCTATGAAGGCCTGAAAAACGTTCAAGGTTCCCTGAAAGAAGCCGCCGTCGGCATCGGCATGACGCCGCGCCAGGTGCTGTTTCGCGTGGAATTGCCCAACGCCGTGCCGATCATCATCGGCGGTGTGCGCGTGGCCCTGGCGATCAACGTCGGTACCGCGCCCCTGGCGTTCCTGATTGGCGCCAACAGCCTGGGCAGCCTGATCTTCCCCGGCATCGCCCTGAACAATCAGCCGCAACTGCTGCTCGGCGCCGCATGCACCGCGCTGCTGGCCTTGCTGCTCGACGGTCTGGTGACCATGGCCAGCCGCCTTTGGCTGGAACGCGGGTTGCGTCCGTCTTAAGGCTTTGGCCCCGTCTTGGGCCTGAAACAGGAATTCACATGAAAAAACTGACATTGATATTGAGCTGCGTCCTGCTGTTCGCAGGGTTTGCGCAAGCCGCTGAAAAACCGGTCATCCGCATCGGCGCCCGAGTGTTCACTGAACAGACCCTGCTCGCCGAAATCACCTCCCAGTACCTGCGCACCAAGGGCTACGACACCCGTGTGACCGGCGGCCTGGGCAGCAACCTGGCGCGCAGTGCCCAGGAAAGCGGGCAACTGGACCTGATCTGGGAATACACCGGCGTGTCGCTGGTGGCCTACAACCATGTCGACGAGAAGCTCGACAGCGAACAGTCCTACGCCCGAGTGAAAGAACTCGACGCGAAAAAAGGCCTGGTCTGGCTCTCTCCGTCGAAATTCAGCAACACCTACGCCCTGGCCCTGCCAGAGAACGTGGCCAAGGAATTCCCGCAGATCAACAGCATCAGCGACCTGACCGCGGCACTGGCCGAGAAAACCAAGGAAAACCGCCTGGTGGCCCTGGACACCGAGTTCGCCAACCGTTCCGACGGCATGGCCGGCATGGTCAAGCTGTACGACATGAACCTGACCCGCAAGAACACCCGGCAGATGGACGCCGGCCTGGTGTACACCGCGCTGCGTAATGGCCAGGTGTTTGCCGGCTTGGTCTACACCACCGACGGTCGCCTGAACGCCTTCAAATTGAAGCTGCTGGAAGACGACAAGCACTACTTCCCGGACTACACCGCCGCGCCGGTGGTGCGTCAGGTTTACCTCGATGCCCATCCGCAACTGGCCGCTGATCTCAAGCCACTGGCTGCGCTGTTCGACGACGAAACCATGCGCCAGCTGAACGCGCGGGTCGACGTCGACCACGAAAGCCCGTCCGCCGTGGCCGCAGATTTCCTGCGCCAGCATCCGATCAACTAAGAGGAGAAGACATGGAATTCCTGAACGCCTTTTCCCATCTTGATTGGGCCCAAGTCCTGCACCTGACCTGGCAGCACATCACCCTGGTCGGCATTGCAGTGATCCTCGCAATCGTCGTCGGCGTGCCCCTGGGCGTGCTGATGACCCGCTTCCCGACGCTCGCCGGCCCATTGCAAGCCAGTGCCACGGTGTTGCTGACCGTGCCGTCGATTGCGCTGTTCGGCCTGCTGCTGCCGTTCTACTCCAAGTTCGGCCAGGGCCTGGGGCCGATGCCGGCGATCACCGCCGTGTTCCTCTATTCCCTGTTGCCCATCATGCGTAACACCTACCTCGCCCTCACCGGCGTTGAGCCAGGCATTCGCGAGGCCGCCAAAGGCATCGGCATGACCTTCGGCCAGCGCTTGCGCATGGTCGAGCTGCCGATTGCCGTACCGGTGATCCTCGCCGGTGTGCGCACCGCCGTCGTCATGAACATTGGTGTGATGACCATCGCCGCCACCATCGGCGCCGGTGGCCTGGGTGTACTTATTCTGGCTTCCATCAGCCGCAGCGACATGTCGATGCTGATCGTTGGCGCCGTGCTGGTCAGTCTCCTGGCCATCTTCGCCGACCTGCTTCTGCAATGGCTGCAACGCACGCTGACTCCAAAAGGACTGCTCAAATGATCGAACTTCAAAACCTGACCAAGACCTTCCAAAGCAACGGCAAGACCATCACCGCCGTTGATTCCGTAAGCCTGACCGTCAACGAAGGCGAAATTTGCGTATTCCTCGGCCCCTCGGGCTGCGGCAAGAGCACCACGCTGAAGATGATCAACCGCCTGATCAAGCCGACCTCCGGCAAGATCCTGATCAACGGCGAAGACACCACCGACCTCGACGAAGTGACCCTGCGTCGCAACATCGGCTACGTGATCCAGCAGATCGGTCTGTTCCCGAACATGACCATCGAAGAGAACATCGTGGTGGTGCCCAAGCTGCTGGGCTGGGACAAGCAGAAATGCCACGACCGCGCCCGCGAGTTGATGAGCATGATCAAGCTCGAACCCAAGCAGTACCTGCATCGCTACCCGCGTGAGCTGTCCGGCGGCCAGCAACAGCGGATCGGCGTGATCCGCGCCCTGGCGGCGGATGCACCGTTGCTGCTGATGGATGAGCCGTTCGGCGCGGTCGACCCGATCAACCGCGAGATGATCCAGAACGAGTTTTTCGAGATGCAGCGCGCGCTGAACAAGACCGTGATCATGGTCAGCCACGACATCGACGAAGCCATCAAGCTGGGTGACAAGATCGCGATCTTCCGCGCCGGCAAGCTGCTGCAGATCGACCACCCGGACACCCTGCTGGCCCACCCTGCCGACGAGTTCGTCAGCAACTTCGTTGGCCAGGACAGCACCCTCAAGCGCCTGCTGCTGGTGAAGGCTGAAGATGCGGCGGACAACGCGCCGTCGGTCAGCCCGGAAACCCCGGTGGCGGATGCCCTGGAGCAGATGGATGAGCTGGACCGTCGCTACGTGGTGGTCACCGATGCCGAGAACAAGGCCCTGGGTTATGTGCGACGTCGCGACCTGCATCGTCAGACCGGTACCTGCGGCCAGTACCTGCGGGAATTCAACGCCACGGCGGCGTATGACGAGCATTTGCGCATCCTGCTGTCGCGGATGTACGAGTTCAACCGCTCGTGGTTGCCGGTGATGGATGCGGAGCGGGTGTTCCTCGGGGAAGTGACCCAGGAGTCGATTGCCGAGTACCTGAGTTCCGGTAAGTCCCGTGGGGGCAAGACCAGCATTGTGTCGCCTGCCGAGACAGCACTGGCCTGACCTGACACACAGCGGTCAAAATGTGGGAGCGGGCTTGCTCGCGAAGGCGGAGTGTCAGTCACCGGATGCATTGGCTGATACACCGCATTCGCGAGCAAGCCCGCTCCCACATTGGATCTTCACTGTACCCGCAACACCTCAAATTGCCCCTACCGGGGAACATCAATCCGTCATACCGGTCGGTTACATAAGTAGCTGCACGCGACCGCACGACGAACGCGTGCAAAAACGCGACATTTTTAGTTGATCTATAGCCCCTCACGTCCTAAAGTTCGCGCCGAACGTCCATGCTGGAAACGATCCATCCGGCTCAAGTACTGACGACGAGACAGCAAGGCCAAGGGAAGCGGTTGATCCCATGGCCTTTTTGCTTTCGGCGACATGCCTTGGGAAGTAGGCGAACCAAAGTGGGGATACGGAGGACGTTCATTTGCACCCATTGATCAATCTAGTTTGCCAGTAGGAGTTCCCAGCATGTCGATCCAGGTCGAAGACTATTTCGCGCGCGCCACTTTTGACAAAATGAAGGCGTTCGCCGACACCCAGGAAACCCCGTTCGTGGTGATCGACACCGCGATGATCAGCCAGGCCTACGATGACCTGCGCGCCGGTTTCGAATTCGCCAAGGTGTATTACGCCGTCAAGGCCAACCCGGCCGTCGAGATCATCGACCTGCTCAAGGACAAGGGTTCGAGCTTCGACATCGCGTCGATCTACGAGCTGGACAAGGTCATGGACCGCGGCGTCAGCCCCGACCGTATCAGCTACGGCAACACCATCAAGAAATCCAAGGACATCCGCTACTTCTACGAGAAGGGCGTGCGCCTGTTCTCCACCGACTCCGAAGCCGACCTGCGCAACATCGCCAAGGCCGCCCCGGGTTCGAAAGTGTATGTGCGTATCCTCACCGAAGGCTCGACCACCGCCGACTGGCCGCTGTCGCGCAAATTCGGCTGCCAGACCGACATGGCCATGGACCTGCTGATTCTCGCTCGCGACCTGGGCCTGGTGCCTTACGGCATCTCCTTCCACGTCGGCTCGCAGCAGCGTGACATCAGCGTGTGGGACGCGGCGATTGCCAAGGTCAAAGTGATCTTCGAGCGCCTGAAGGAAGAAGACGGCATCCACCTGAAGCTGATCAATATGGGCGGCGGCTTCCCGGCCAACTACATCACCCGCACCAACAGCCTGGAAACCTACGCCGAGGAAATCATCCGCTTCCTCAAGGAAGACTTCGGTGACGATCTGCCGGAAATCATCCTGGAGCCGGGCCGTTCGTTGATCGCCAACGCCGGGATCCTGGTCAGCGAAGTGGTACTGGTTGCGCGTAAATCCCGCACCGCCGTCGAGCGTTGGGTCTACACCGACGTGGGCAAATTCTCCGGCCTGATCGAAACCATGGACGAAGCCATCAAGTTCCCGATCTGGACCGAGAAGAAAGGCGAGATGGAAGAAGTGGTCATCGCCGGCCCGACCTGCGACAGCGCCGACATCATGTACGAGAACTACAAGTACGGCCTGCCGCTGAACCTGGCGATTGGTGACCGGATGTACTGGTTGTCCACCGGTGCGTACACCACCAGCTACAGCGCCGTTGAATTCAATGGCTTCCCGCCATTGAAATCGTTCTACCTGTAAACGCACGCCCTGATCGTTCCCACGCTCTGCGTGGGAACGCATCCGGTGACGCTCTGCGTCACGCCGTTAGAGCGGACGCAGAGCGTCCAGGGCGGCATTTCCACGCAGCGCGTGGGAACGATCAAGTTCAATCGCATGCTCTTGATAGATCTCGGCCATTGCCCGTATCTGCGGCTCATTGGCGGCACACAACGCCTTGTGCGCCACCCGCAAGAACTTCAAATTCCCGCCCGCCAGTGCCTTGCGCAACCATTCCAGTGCCGTTTCTATCTCGCCCCGGTCCGCCAACACCGCCGCATAACTGAACTGCCCGCGAAAATCCCCGCCTTCTGCTGACTGGCGATACCACGCCACCGCCGCCTCCAGATCCCTCGGGCAGTACTGCCCTTCTTCCAGATAACGCCCCAGCAGGTTCATCGACTTGGCATGGCCCAGTTCCGCCGCCTGTCGATAACACGCCAGCGCCTGGGCTTGATCCTCGGCAACCCCGCGCCCGGTCGCCAGCAGGTTGGCGTAGTTGTACAAACCCCAATCCAGCCCGGCCTCGGCCGCCCGACGATATTCCCGGGCCGCCGCCACGGCATCCGCCTCGCAACCCCAGCCATGCTCCAGGCAACGCCCGAGCATATTGCGCGCCATCAAATGCCCGCCCTGGGCGGCAATGCGGAACCAGCGCATCGCCAGTGCTTCATCGCGCTCGATGCCGCGCCCTTCCAGCAGGATTTGCCCGAGCAGCGCCTGGGCATCCACCACGCCCTCCTTCGCGGCGATCAAAATCGCCTGGGCGGCGCGCACCGGGGAGTCGTCGAGCATGCTCTGCAATTGCTCAACGTTGAGGACTTCTTCACGGCGCAATAAAAAGCCCACGCTCAGACCTCAACCCAGCGGCGCAGCAGGTTGTGATAGGTGCCGGTGAGCTGGATCAGCGCGGGGTGGTCGGGCACGTCGCGGCTCAGTTGCTGGATCGCCCCGTCCATCTCGAACAGCAAGGTGCGCTGGCTGTCCTCGCGCACCAGGCTTTGGGTCCAGAAAAACGAGGCGTAGCGCGCGCCACGGGTCACGGCGTTGACCTTGTGCAGGCTGGAGCCGGGGTACAGCACCATGTCGCCCGCCGGCAACTTGACCCGCTGCAGGCCGAAGGTGTCCTGGATTTCCAGCTCGCCGCCGTCGTAGTCGTCGGGGTCGCTGAAAAATACGGTGGAGGAAAGGTCAGTGCGCACCCGCTCGTGGCTGCCCTTGGACTGGCGCACGGCGTTGTCGATATGGAAGTCGAAACTGCCGCCGGCGGTGTAACAGTTGACCAATGGCGGGAAGACCTTGTGCGGTAACGCCGCTGACATGAACAGCGGATTTTTCCACAGTCGATCGAGGATCGCCGCGCCGATTTCCTTTGCCAGCGGGTGGCCTTCCGGCAGTTGCAGGTTGTGTTTGGCCTTGGCCGATTGGTGCCCGGCAGTGATTTTGCCGTCGGCCCATTCGGTGTGCGCCAGGGCTTCGCGGATGCGCAGCACTTCCTCGCGAGA
Organism: Pseudomonas sp. D4002; assembly: GCF_013385665.1. Lineage (NCBI taxonomy): Bacteria > Pseudomonadati > Pseudomonadota > Gammaproteobacteria > Pseudomonadales > Pseudomonadaceae > Pseudomonas > Pseudomonas sp. D4002. The sequence continues at coordinate 90,282 of NZ_JACAPN010000015.1, read as the reverse complement.
GAACAGGCCGGGAATGTGCAGCAACATGGAGGCATTACCTGAAAACAGTGAGGCGCCAATGGTAGTGATTCTTATTGACTGTGTACAACCCTACTCCCGCCCAAAGGACGAACGAGATCGTAAAAACCGTAAGCAAAAAGTGTAAAGAACGTAAATTCAGTGCGAATAGTAATGTATCTCAATTGATATGAAGTCTTGTTCTCCTTATATTCCGCGGCCTCACCTCCTTGGGGAAAGGACACACTCATGCCGCGCACTTCGATAAAAACACCTGCCAGTTCACCACGTTTGCTGGCCTCGGCCATCGGCGTTGCCATCAGCGCCAGCTCTGCCGCCCAAATGGCGCAAGCTGCTGAAGACACCGAGCAGAAAGGCGAGCGCAACAGCATTTCCCTGGGAGCCACCAGCATCACCGGCCAGGAACAGGACAGCACGTCCTACCAGGTCGAAAAAGCCTCCTCGCAGAAGTACACCGCGCCGCTGGTAGATACTCCTCGCTCGGTCACCGTGGTGCCGCAGCAAGTGCTCAAGGACACCGCCGCCACCTCGTTGCAGGACGCCTTGCGCACCGTGCCGGGGATTACCTTCGGCGCCGGTGAAGGCGGCAACCCGCAGGGCGACCGTCCGTTCATTCGCGGCTTCGACGCCCAGGGCGATACCTACCTCGACGGCGTGCGCGACACGGGTGGCCAGAGCCGCGAGATCTTCGACATCGAATCCATCGAAGTCAGCAAAGGCCCCAACTCGTCCTTCGGCGGCCGCGGCTCGGCCGGCGGCAGCCTCAACCTGGTGAGCAAGACGCCACAGGCGCGGGACTTCACCAACGGTGGCTTCACCTACGGCTCCGACCAGACCCGCCGTTATGTGCTCGACGTCAACCGTCAGTTCCTCGACAGCGCGGCCTTCCGCCTGAACCTGATGAGCCACGAACAGAACGTCGCCGGGCGTGATGCCGTCAACTACGACCGCTGGGGCGTGGCGCCGTCGCTGACCTTCGGCCTGGGCACCCCGACTCGCGTCAACCTCAGCTACTACCACATGGAAAGCAACGACCTGCCGGATTCGGGCATTCCGTATGGCTACAGCAACAGCGGCGCAAGAGCCGCCCACGTGCATGACAAGCCAACCGACGGCGGCGACAGCAACAACTTCTACGGCCTCAAGGATCGCGACTTCCGCAAGACCCGCGCCGACATCAGCACGTTCTCCATCGAGCACGACCTGAACGACAACATGACGCTGAAAAACACCCTGCGCCACGGCAACACCGGCCAGGACTATATCGTCACCCAACCCGACGACAGCCAGCACAACGTCAACCAGTTCGGCACCGTGTGGCGCCGCGCGAACACCCGCGTGTCCACCACCGAGACCACCACCAACCAGACCGATCTGTTTGGCAGCTTCCAGGCGCTGGGCTTCAAGAACACCTACTCCACCGGGCTGGAATTCACCGGCGAAGAAACCCGCTACAGCGGCTACACCGTCAGCCCGAACAGCAACCCCGGTTGCCCGGCGCCCGGCAAAGGCGGCCAGTGCACCTCGCTGGGCAACCCGAACCCGGACGATGCCTGGACCGGCAGCATTGCGCGCAACTACAACGGCACCAACACCAAGGCCACCAGCCGTGCCGCCTATGTGTTCGACACCATCGAGCTGGACCCGAAATGGCTGCTGAACGTCGGCCTGCGCTACGACACCTTCGACACCGTGGCCAACACCAATGCGGTGCCGACCGCCACCGTCAAGGCCCGCAACAAGATCAAGAACGACAGCCAGTTCTTCAACTGGCAGGCGGGCCTGGTCTGGAAGCCGGTTGAAAACGGCAGCATCTATGCCTCCTACGCCACCTCGGCCTCACCGGCCGGCGGCCTGGTAGGTGAAGGCGCCGACGGCAACCCGCTGTCTGCCGGCGCCGCCACCAGCGACCTGAAACCGGAAGAGACCGTCAACTACGAGCTGGGCACCAAGTGGGACATGTTCCACGACCGCCTGTCCCTGACCGCCGCGGTGTTCCGCACCGAGAAGAAAAACACGCGGATCCTGGTGGACGCGCTGACCTATGAAAACGGTGGCGAATCCCGCGTCGACGGCCTGGAGCTTTCCGCCAGCGGCAAGCTGACCGATCAATGGCAAGTGTTCGCCGGCTACAGCTACCTGAAAAGCGAACTGGTGGACCCGGGCCTGAACGGTCGTAACGGTGTCGTCAGTGCCGGCTCGAACAAAGGCAACCAGATGCCCAACACGCCGAAGAACACCTTCAGCCTGTGGACGACGTATGACGTGACACCCAAGCTCACCATCGGCGGCGGCGCGTTCTATGTCGACGAGGTCTACGGCGATGCGGGCAACACCGTCTACGTGCCGTCCTACACCCGCTACGACGCTATGGCCAGCTACAAGCTGACCAAGAACGTCGACCTGCAGTTGAACGTGCAGAACCTCACCGACAAGACCTACTACGACAAGGCCTATGCCTCGCATTTTGCCAACCAGGCAGCCGGTCGTACGGCCCTGCTGACCACCAGTTTCCATTTCTAAACCGATACAAATGACTGCACGAAACCCCACGCATCGGATGCGTGGGGTTTTTGCGTGTAAAAAAGAATGTTTCTCGACAACTCGCGGCATAATGCGCGCCGTGAAACACCTAACCTGATGACGAGGCCGTACGACGTGTTGAAGAAAACCCTGTTCCAGTTGCATTGGTTCTTCGGCATTACCGCCGGGCTGGTGTTGGCCTTGATGGGGATCACCGGCGCGACGGTGTCGTTCCAGGATGAAATCATCGAGTTGCTGAACCCGACGGTGTTGACGGTGGAAAAGCGTCCGGCCGGGGTACTGCCGCCCGCTGAACTGGTGCACCTGCTGGAAGCCCGTGAAGGCAAAGTCGTGTCGATGCTCACGGTGCAGCCCGACAGCACCAACGCAGCCAAGGTCTGGTTCACCCCACCGCCCGGTGAACGCCGCGGGCAGATGCGCTACTTCGACCCGTACACCGGCGATTACCTGGGCGATGCCGTCGGCCAGGACTTCTTCGGCTTCGTGCTGCAACTGCACCGTTTCCTCGCCATCGGCGACACCGGCCGGCAAATCACCGGCGCCTGTACGCTGATCCTGGTGTTCTTCTGCCTCTCGGGCCTGTACCTGCGCTGGCCGCGCCAAGTGGCAAGCTGGCGTGCATGGCTGGCGGTGGACTGGCGCAAGAAAGGCCGCAGTTTCAACTGGGACCTGCACTCGGTATTCGGCACCTGGTGCCTGCTGTTCTATCTTCTGGCGGCACTCACCGGACTGTTCTGGTCCTACGAGTGGTACAGCAACGGCATGACCAGACTGCTGTCCGACGCGCCGCAGAACGAACGCGTACGCAAGCGCGGCCCGGCCCCCGAAGGGCCTGCGCCGGTGGCCAATTACGCCGCGATCTGGAGCAGCATCTACAGCAACGCCGGCCCCGGCTTGAGCGGCTACAACATCCGCATGCCCGCGGTCGCCGGCCAACCCGCCACCGTCTACTACCTGCTGAAGACCTCGCCCCACGATCGCGCGCTGAACCAGATCAACCTCGACCCGGCCACCGGCGAAGTCAAATCCCATGACACCTACGCCGGCAAAAGCTTCAAGGCGCAGATCCTGACCAGTATCTATGCGCTGCACACCGGCAGCTACTTCGGCCTGCCCGGCCGGATCATCCTGACGTTCAGCGCGCTGCTGATGCCGCTGTTCTTCATCACCGGCTGGCTGTTGTACCTGGACCGCCGCCGCAAGAAACGCCAGGTGCGCGATGCCCGCAAAGGCCTGACCGGCAACCACAGCGACGCGCCGGCCTGGCTGATCGGCTTTGCCAGCCAGAGCGGCTTTGCCGAGCAACTGGCCTGGCAGACCGCCGGGCAGTTGCAGGCCGCCGGCGTGCCAGTGAACGTGCAGTCGCTGGGCAGCGTCAGCGAAGAGGATTTGCGCCAATCGAGCCATGCGCTGTTCGTGGTCAGCACCTTCGGCGACGGCGAGGCACCAGACAGCGCCCGCGGTTTCGAGCGCAGCGTGCTCGGCCAGGACCTGTCCCTCAAGGGCCTGAACTACTCGGTGTTGGCCCTGGGTGATCGCCAGTACCAACACTTCTGCGGCTTCGCCCGGCGCCTGCATTTCTGGCTGACCAACCAGGGCGGCAACCCGCTGTTCGCCCCGGTGGAAGTCGACAGCGGCGACACCGATGCGTTGCTGCACTGGCAACAACAACTGGGCCAACTGACCGGCCATGCACCCGCTGCGGCATGGGCCAGCGCGACCTATGAAAACTGGACCCTGAAGCAACGCACCCTGCTCAACCCGCACAGCAGTGGCTCCGGCGTCTATTTGCTCGGGCTCACCCCGCCAGCCCCCCGGGACTGGCTGGCCGGCGACCTAGTGGAAGTGCTGCCACGCAATTGCCCATGGGCCATCGAACACTTCCTGGAAGGCCTGGGACTGGCCGGCAGCGAAGGTGTGGTAGTCGACGGCCTTGCACACACCCTCGACCAGGCCCTGGCCGGCCGCCAACTGCCGGACAATCGCGCACACCTGGTGGGCCTGCATGCCCAGGCGCTGGTCAATGCACTGGTGCCGCTGGGCATGCGCGAATACTCCATCGCCTCGATTGCCAGCGACGGTGTGCTGGAGCTGATCGTGCGCCAGGAGCGTCACCCCGATGGCAGCGTGGGCGTGGGTTCCGGCTGGTTGACCGAACATGCACCGCTGGGTTCGACCATCAGCCTGCGAGTGCGGCGCAACAGTGGTTTCCATCTGCCGACCGAGCCGCTCCCGATGATCCTGCTAGGCAACGGCACCGGCCTTGCCGGGTTGCGCAGCCTGCTCAAGGCGCGGGTTGCCGACGGCCAGCAGCGCAACTGGCTGCTGTTTGGCGAACGCAATATCGCCCATGACTACCACTGCCAGGACGAGCTGCAAGGCTGGCTGGCCAGCGGTGACCTGGCGCTACTGGACCTGGCCTTTTCCCGGGACCAGGCAGAGAAAATCTACGTGCAGGATCGCCTGCGCGAATCAGCGGATGTGCTGCGTAAATGGGTGGCCGATGGCGCCGCGATTTACGTCTGCGGCAGTTTGCAGGGGATGGCGGCGGGTGTGGATCAGGTGCTGCACGATGTGCTGGGCAGCGAAGCCGTCGAACGCTTGATCGAGCAGGGCCGCTACCGCCGGGATGTTTACTGACCCCCTGAAGATACACCGATCAAAATGTGGGAGCGGGCTTGCTCGCGAAGGCAGTGGATCAGTCGATATATCTGTTGACTGACACACCGCCTTCGCGAGCAAGCCCGCTCCCACATTGGCTCTTCTTCAGTAGGTAGATTGCATTGCAATCACACTGGCGCCAGCTTCTGCTCAAACACCGAAACCCCATCCAGGTCCCGCAAAATCACCGTCAGCTCCGCCGTCTGTCCATCAATCTGCACCTCGCCAAAAAACTGGAACCCGGCAAACGGCGAGCTGTTCTGCACCGTCGGCGCCTTCTCGAACACCACTTCCGGGCCAAAGGTTTTATCCAGCGGATTAGGCCCGAAACTCCCGGCATTCAACGGCCCGGCGACAAACTCCCAGAACGGCTCAAAATCCTGAAACGCCGCCCGATCCGGATGGTAATGATGGGCCGCGCAGTAATGCACATCCGCCGTCAGCCACACGTGATTACGCACCTGCTGCGCCCGCAGAAACGCGAGCAATTCGGCAATTTCCAACTCGCGCCCCTGGGCCGGGCCCGGGTCGCCGTTGGCGATCGCTTCCCAACGCGGCACGCCGGGGCTGACCTCACCGTCGGGCACGCCCAGGCCAATGGGCATGTCGGCGGCGATGACTTTCCACTGCGCCTGGGAGGCCTTCAATTCGCGCTTCAGCCAGTCCAGTTGCTCACGCCCAAGGAACGGTTTTTCACCGCCAAGGTTGTCATCGTTCGGCCCGCGATAGCTGCGCATGTCCAGCACAAACACATCCAGCAACGGGCCGTAGCTGAGCTTGCGATAAATCCGCCCGCCCTGGTCGGCGCTTTGCCGGCGCATCGGTGAATATTCCAGCCAGGCCTGGCGCGCACGGCCCACCAGGGTGTTGATGTCGCGGGTTTTGTAGCGCTCATCCAGTTGCTTGCTCGGCGACCAGTTGTTGATCACCTCGTGGTCGTCCCACTGCCAGATCTGCGGCACTTCGGCGTTGAAGCGACGTACGTTCTCGTCCATCAGGTTGTAGCGGTAGTTGCCCCGGTATTCATTCAGGGTTTCAGCGACTTTGCTTTTGGCTTCGGTGGTGATGTTGCGCCAGATGCGTCCGTCCTCGGTGGTCAGTTGCGCGGGCACCGGGCCGTCGGCGTAGATGGTGTCGCCGCTGTGAATGAAGAAGTCCGGCAGGCGCAGGCGCATGGCTTCGTAGATGCGCATGCCGCCGATGTCCGGGTTGATGCCGAAGCCCTGGCCGACGGTGTCGCCGCTCCACACAAAGCGGATATCCCGGCGCTGCTGCGGCACGCTGCGCAGGTGACCGAACCAGGGCTCGCTGGCCACGCCGGTCTGGGCATCTTCAAAGTGCACACGGTAGAAAATCGCCTGGTCGACGGGCAGGCCGGTGAGTTCGACACGGGCGGTGAAATCGGTGCGGCTGTCGGCCAGGGGCGAGACGAATTTGCGCGGGTTGCTGAATACGCTGCGGGTGTCCCACTCCACCACCATCCGGGCCGGACGGTCGCTGCGGCTCCAGATCATCGCGCGGTCGCCCAGCAGGTCGCCGGACTGCACGCCGTCGGTGAGTTGCGGGCGATCCTTGACCGAGGCGATCACCGCAGGCGCGAGGCCCGGCAGCAACAGGCCGGCGCCGACGGCTTGCATCACGCGGCGGCGACCGAGGTTGAAGTGGGTCATGCAGGTTCCCTCTCGAGCAGCAAAAGGGAAACTTAAGCATGAAGGGATGAAGGGGATATGACACAGACCTTATTCATAACGAAGATCAAATGTGGGAGCTGGCTTGCCTGCGATCGCATCACCTCGGTTACGCTGATACACCGAGGTGCCTGCATCGCAGGCAAGCCGGCTCCCACATGAACCGAGTTATGCCTGGGCGGGTGCGACAGAAAGCTCTACGGTCTCCGGGCGTTTGAGGAAGGCATACACCACAGCGGTCAACAAACTCCCCGCCACAATCGCCAGCAGGTACAGCAGCGCATGGTTGATCGCATTCGGGATCAGCATCACAAACAATCCACCATGGGGCGCCATCAGTTTGCAGCCGAAATACATCGACAGCGCACCGGTCAGCGCGCCGCCAGCGATGCTTGCCGGGATTACCCGCAGCGGGTCCTTGGCAGCAAACGGAATTGCGCCTTCAGAGATAAAGCACATGCCGAGGATCAGCGCGGCCTTGCCGGCTTCACGCTCGGTCTGGGCGAACTTGCGCCGCGCCAGGAAGGTGGCGATGCCCATGCCAATCGGCGGCACCATGCCGGCGGCCATGGTCGCGGCCATGGGGGCACCGCTTTGCGCTGCCAGCAGGCCGACGGAAAACGCGTAGGCCGCCTTGTTGATCGGGCCACCGAGATCGACGCACATCATGCCGCCCAGCAAGATGCCCAGCAGCACGGCGTTAGTGGTGCCCATGGTGCTGAGAAAATCCGTGAGGCCGGTGAGCATCTTCGCCACCGGCGGCCCTACCAGGTAAATCATCGCCAGGCCGGTGAACAGGCTCGCCAGCAACGGGATGATCAGGATCGGCTTGAGGGCTTCCAGGCTCTGGGGCAAACGGATCGCGCGGCTGATGAATTTGACGCAGTAGCCGGCGAGGAAACCGGCAAAAATACCGCCGATAAACCCCGCGCCCAAAGTGCTGGCCAGCAGGCCACCGATCATGCCGGGGGCCAATCCAGGACGGTCGGCAATCGAGTAGGCGATGTAACCCGCCAGCAGCGGCACCATCAGCATGAACGCCTGGTCGCCGACGGTTTTCAGCGCGGCGGCAAGAGTGCCTTTTTCTTCAAAGGCATGAATGCCGAACACGAATGACAGGGCGATCAGCAGACCGCCCGCCACCACCATCGGCAGCATGAACGACACGCCGGTGAGCAAGTGTTTGTAGACACCGGTCTTCTCCGGTTTGGCAGCGGCACCACTGGCAGCGGATTCCTGCTTGCCTTCGGCCAGCGCCTTGTTGAGGGTCGCCTCGGATTGCTTGAGCGCGATCCCGGTGCCGCAGCGATAGATTTTCTTGCCGGCAAAGCGCTCGGTGGCGACTTCGATGTCGGCGGCGAGCAGCACCACGTCGGCGTCACGAATCGCCTCGGGACTCAGCGGCGTGCGGGCGCCCACGGAGCCCTGGGTTTCCACCTGCAAGTCATACCCGAGGCGCTTGGCGGTTTGCTGCAACGCTTCGGCAGCCATGAAGGTGTGGGCGACGCCGGTCGGGCACGCGGTGATCGCGACGATACGCGGCGTGCTTTTCGCCGGTGCCGCGTCAGCTACCTGCACCTGGGCCTCCTCGGCCCCGCGACGCAACACCGCGTCCACATCCTGCAACGCCTGGGCCGGCGTGCTGCGGAATACACGTTTGCCGACAAAACGCTGCATGTCCACCGGCGTGCTGCTGACCAGCAATACCCACTCGGCGGCTTCAATGGTGGCCGCCGACAATTGGCGTTCCGGATGCTGCACGTCGACCACTTCGACGCTGGTGCTCCAGCCCTGGCGTTGCGCGGCGGCATCCAGCAAGCGGGCGCACAGCACACTGGTGACCATGCCGTTCGGGCAGGCAGTAACAATGGCTAACTTCATGACCAACCCTCTTATTGTTCTGTCAGCGGCCGCACGTGGACGCCGCTCTGCAAAGTCTCAAGCTGCGCTTCGTCGGTGATGCCAAAGCCGATCTGCGTGACCGCCATCGCGGCAATGGCGGTGGCGCGGCCCAAGGTCTGCTCCGGCGTATCGCCACTGAGCAAACCGTGAAGCATCCCGGCCAGCAGCGAGTCGCCGGCGCCTACGGTACTGGCCACGGTTACCTTGGGCGGCGTGGCGTGCAGCGCGGTATCCGGGCTGTACCAGCTCACACCCGCGGCACCGTCGGAGACCACCACATGCTCCACACCTTGCCGATGCAGTTGGCGGATGGCATCTGTGGAATGACCAAGGGCATCGGCCAGTTCTTCGGTATTGGGTTTGACCAACCACGGGCCGGCGTTCAATCCAGCGCGCAGCGCTTCGCCGCTGGTGTCCAGGGCGACTTTCAAGCCGAGGTTTTTCAGTTGCTGCAGCAGGCCCTGGAACCACTGAGGGGTGATGCCGCGTGGCAGGCTGCCGGCCACGACGACGGCGTCGTAGCCCGGAGCAATCCGCGCCAGTTGCTCAAGCAGTGCGTGTTGCGCCTGCTCGCTGACCAACGGGCCCGGCGCATTGACATCCGTGACCCGCCCATCCTGCTCGGCGATCTTGATATTGCTGCGGGTTTCTCCCGGCACCCGAATAAAGGCATCGGTAAAACCACGACGGGCAATCAGCATCTCGAATGCCTGGGGATTGTCCTCTCCAAGAAAGCCGCCCACGGTCACCTGATGACCAAGGTCCGCCAGCACCTGCGCGACGTTCACACCCTTGCCGGCAGCGTGGGTGATCATCGCTTCGCTGCGATTGACCTCGCCCGGTTCCAGGCGCGCCAGGCGCACCGTCAGGTCCAACGCCGGGTTCAGCGTCAGGCTTAAAATCCTTGCCATTTACACGGCCTCCACAAGCGCACGCACTTCGGCGGGAGAACCCACCGCCAGGGCTTTTTGTGCCAGGCCCTGGGCCTCGCTCAGACTGAATTCACGCACCCGTGCCTTGACCTCGGGGATGCTGCGCGCCGAGACGCTCAGCTCATCCACCCCCAGGCCGACCAGCACCGGCACCGCCAGCGGGTCGGCCGCCAACTCGCCGCACACGCCGACCCATTTGCCATGGGCATGAGCCGCGCGCACGGTGATGTCGATCAGTTGCAACACCGCCGGGTGCAGGCCATCCGCCTGGGCCGACAGCGTCGGGTGGCCGCGGTCGATGGCCAGGGTGTACTGGGTCAGGTCGTTGGTGCCGACGCTGAAGAAGTCCACTTCCTTGGCCAGTACCGGCGCCAGCAACGCGGCCGACGGCACTTCGATCATGATCCCCAGTTGCAGGTCGGCCACCGGGATTTCCAGGCGCAGGCGCTCGGTCATGTCCCGGGCCTGGCGCCACTCGTCAACACTGCCAACCATGGGGAACATGATGCGCAGTGGACGGTTGTCTGCCGAACGCAACAGCGCGCGCAATTGCGCTTCCATGATCTGCGGGCGTTGCAGGGTCAGGCGAATGCCGCGCACGCCGAGGAAGGGGTTTTCTTCCTTGGCGATCGGCCAGTACGGCAGCGGTTTGTCGCCGCCCACATCAAGGGTGCGCACCACCAGCGGCCGGCCGCCGAGGCCGTCGAGCACGCGGCGGTATTCGGCTTCCTGGGTGGCTTCGTCGGGCGCTTGTTTGTGGGCCATGAAAATCAGTTCGGTGCGCAGCAGGCCGATGCCTTCGGCGCCCTGCTCCACCGCGCCGGCAACCCCGGCGCTTTCGCCGATATTGGCGAATACTTCGACGGCATGGCCATCGCGGGTCAGGGCCGGTTCATGGCGTTGGGCGGCGGCGGCTTGCAGACGTTGTTCGCGGGTGTCGCGTTCGACGGTGGCGCGCTGCAAGGTGGCGGCGTCGGCGTCCACATGCAGGCGACCGCGCTGGCCATCCAGCAACAACGGCGTGCCCGAAGCCAACAGCAATACAGCAGGGCCTGCACCCACCAGCGCGGGAATGCCCAAAGCACGGGCGACGATGGCGCTGTGGGCGGTGGCGCCGCCACGGGCAGTGAGGATGCCGGCGACACGCACCGGGTCCAGGCGCGCCACGTCCGAGGGACCCACTTCGTCCATCACCAGGATGTAGGGTTCGTCCGGCTCCTGGGCGGTTTCGACGCCGCACAGTTGTGCCAGCACGCGGCGGCCAATGTCACGCAGATCGGCAGCGCGCTCGGCGAGCAAGGCGTCCTGCAACGATTCCTGCTGTTTGGCGGCGGCTTCGATCACGCTCATCCACGCGGCTTCGGCGCTTTCGCCCTGCTTGAGGCGCGTCTCGACTTCGTCGGTCAGTTCCGGGTCGTCGAGCATCTCCTGGTGGGTGATGAAGATCTCGCGGATGGCCTTGGATTTGCTGCGCTCGATCAGGCCTTGGATGTCCCGGCGCACGTCGGTCAATGCCGCGTGCAGGCGTTGGCGCTCGATCACCGGCGACTCGCCGCGCAGCGGGTATTCGAAAGGTTGCAGCACCTGGATATGCGCCGGGCCAATCGCAATGCCGGGGGCGGCGGCAATGGCCTGGATCAGGCTGCCGGACACTGGCGCGCTGATGACCGGTTCGATCTCGACCACGGCTTGTTGGGCGCTGACTGCCGGCAACGGCTCGACTTCTTCGCCGAGGCCGTCTTCCACTGCCGCCAGCAAGGCGGGCAAGGCGTCACCGGCAATGGTTGGCTCAGCGACAAACTCCAGTACCTGGCCGCGACGCGCACCGAGGCTGAGCAACTTGCTCAGGCTTTTTACCGATACCGCGCCGACGTCTCCATCGACGATGCGCACACGGATTTCACCGGCAAAACTTTTCGCCAATTGCGCGAGGATCTTCGCCGGGCGCGCATGCAGCCCGTGGGCGTTGGCCAGGGCAATGCGCACGCTTGGCCAGTCGGCGGGCAGTTCACCGCCGAGCACTTCCAATACGGCCCGGCTGCTGGTGGCGCGGCCGAGTTCCTGGCCACGGCCTTCGATCAGCAAGGCACACAGGCGTTCGAGCAAGGTCTGGTGGGCCTCGCCGAGGCTGGCCAGGCAGAACAGGCCGCTCAAGGGCTGGCCCAGGTAACGCATGGGTTTGTCCGGGGTGACGAAGGCCAGGCCGGGACGCTTCACCGTCTGCTCGCTGTGCAGCCACCACAGGCCATCGCCCAGGGGCAGCGCGTCGACTTGCTGCAGCACGGCGGCAAAGCCATTGCTCACGCAATCGGCCTGGCGCAACAGGCGTGCGCCTCTCCACACCAGTTCTTCGAAATCATCAGCCGACACGCCCAGGCCAATCATCTGTGCGTCCAGCGCCAGCTCCTGCGGCGCGCCTTGCAGCAGTTTCAGCAAGGCCTCGGCAGAACTGGCGCGGCGCAGGGCCTGGCCCAGGTCGGTCTCGCCGAGGGCGCGGGTCAGCAGTTGCAGCAGGCGCAGGTGTTCGTCGGATTTGGCGGCAATGCCGATCGCCAGGTAGACGATCTGGCCATCGCCCCAATCCACGCCGTCGGGAAATTGCAGCAGGCGCACGCCGGTGGCGAACACTTGGTCGCGGGTTTCGGGGGTGCCGTGGGGGATGGCGATACCCTGGCCGAGAAAGGTCGAGCCTTGGGCTTCACGCGCTTGCAAGCCACTGAGGTAACCCTCGGCGACCAGGCCATCGGCCACCAGTTTTTCAGCGAGCAGTTGCAAGGCAGCAGACTTATCCACAGCCGTCTGGCCCATGGATATCTGCTCGTGGGTGAGCTCAAGCATGCCGTTCTCCTAGTTAGTGCGGCGGGCGCACTAGGTATTATTTTGAATAAATCAGTGCAAAAGCGTTCGAATAAAATTGACTGAGTGGTCAGTTGGCAGGACCACACTCGTCGCGATAATCGTAAAAATACGCTTGCTGAAACGTTTAATCTAGAATTTATGGCAGATTACGCGTTAATTTCCCATGATTGAAGAGCCACTCGGCTGTTGAGTTGCGACAATGGTCGCCTGCAGTAATCGGTTACGATTGGACAAAATGTCGGGGCAAGCTCTAAAAAACAAGGAAATCCCGGTTTGAAACTCAGTGATATCGCGCGCATTGCCGGTGTGTCTGTGACCACCGCCAGCTACGTCATCAATGGCAAGGCCGAACAGCAACGGATCAGCAGCGCAACCGTCGAACGGGTGCGCGCCGTGGTTGAAGAACATGGCTTTACGCCCAACCCCCAGGCCGCCGGGCTGCGCAGCCGGCACACCCGTACCCTGGGTTTTATCCTGCCGGACCTGGAAAACCCCAGTTACGCACGCATCGCCAAGCTGCTCGAACAAGGCGCCCGTGCCCGCGGCTATCAATTGCTGATCGCCAGCTCCGACGACGACGCCAACAGTGAGCGGCAACTGCTGCAACTGTTCCGCGCCCGCCGTTGCGATGCGCTGTTTGTCGCCAGCTGCCTGCCGGCCACCGACGACAGCTACCGCGAACTGCAAGCCAAGGGTTTGCCGGTGATCGCCATCGACCGGGTGATGGAGTCTACGCAGTTTTGCTCGGTGGTCAGCGATGATCGCCAGGCCTGCCAGCAATTGACCAGCAGCCTGCTGCACCCGCTGCCCAAGCAGATCGTGTTGATCGGCGCGCGGCCAGAGCTGAGCATCAGCCAGGAACGTACCGCCGGTTTCAAGCAAGCGCTGAAAGACTTCAGCGGCGAAGTGCTGATCGAACAAGGCGAGTCGTTTAGCCGCGACTGTGGCCGACAGCTGATGGAGCAGTTGCTGCAAAGCCTGGGGCATTTGCCTGACGCACTGGTGACTACGTCCTACGTCCTGCTGCAAGGGGTGTTTGACGCGCTGCATGACTTCCCGCTCAAATCCCGGCCACTGCGACTGGGGACGTTTGGCGACACCCAACTGCTGGATTTCCTGCCGCTGCCGGTGAATGCCATGGCCCAGCAGCATCAGTTGATTGCCGACACCGCGCTGCGCCTGGCGCTGGCGGCCATTGAAGAACAGCACTACGAACCCGGCGTGCATGCCATCGGCCGTACGTTCAAGCAGCGGATTCACTCGGAGTAAGCGGTGTGGAGCTGATCGACAGCCACACCCATCTGGATTTTCCGGACTTCGATACGGACCGCCGCGAAGTCCTGAGCCGCAGTCGCCGCCTGGGCGTGCGCAGGATGGTGGTGCTCGGGGTCTATCAGCAGAATTGGCAACGGTTGTGGGACCTGGTGCAAACCGACGCGGATTTATTCGCCGCCTTCGGCCTGCACCCGGTGTATCTCGACGACCATCGCCCCGCCGACCTGACGGAACTGGGCGACTGGCTGACCCGCCTGAACGGCCACCGGCAACTGTGCGCGGTGGGCGAAATCGGCCTGGATTATTTCCTCGAACAGCTGGACCGCGAACGCCAGCAAAGCCTGTTTGAAGCGCAACTGAAGCTGGCGGTGGATTTCCAACTGCCGGCGCTGCTGCATGTGCGCCGCAGCCACGCTGCCGTGATCGCCACCCTCAAGCGCATTCGGCTGCCACGAGGCGGAATCATCCACGCGTTTGCCGGCAGCCAGGAAGAGGCCCGCGAGTACACCAAGCTCGGCTTCAAACTGGGCCTGGGCGGCGCGGCCACATGGCCGCAAGCCCTGCGCATGCACAAGGTGATCGCCCGGCTGCCGCTGGAAAGCGTGGTGCTGGAAACCGACTCACCGGACATGGCCCCCGTGATGTACCCCGGCCAGCGCAACAGCCCCGAACACCTGCCAGACATCTGTGCCGCCCTGGCGGAGCGCATGGGCATCAGCTCCTCAGCGCTGGCCGAGGCGAGCACCCGCAATGCCTGCGAGCTGTTCAACTGGTAGGGGCCCATCCCCGATGCATGCCTGGCCATGCCTCACACTCGAAAGGCCCCGATCAACTGCTTCAGCTCGATCACTTGCAAGGACAATTGCCGGCTGGCCTCTTCAGTCTGGTGCGCGCCCTGCGCTGCATGTTCACCGGCGCGATTGATCTCGACGATGTTCTGATCGATGTCATGGGCCACGGCAGTCTGCTGTTCGACGGCGGCGGCAATCTGCTGGTTCTGGTCGACGATCATGCCTACCGCGCCGAGGATGTTTTCGAGGGCCTGCTGGACTTTTTCCGACTGCCCCACCGTGCCATTGGCCATCTCGTGGCTGGTGCCCATGGCCTTCACCGCAGCGCCGACACCGCTGTGGAGCTTGGCAATCATCTGCTCGATTTCCTCGGTGGAGTGCTGGGTGCGCCGGGCCAAAGTGCGCACTTCATCGGCCACCACGGCGAAACCGCGTCCTTGCTCACCCGCGCGCGCGGCCTCGATGGCGGCATTCAACGCCAGCAGATTGGTCTGTTCGGCAATGCTCTTGATCACTTCCAGTACGCGACTGATGGATTGGCTGTCGATGGCCAATTGGTTGATGACCCGTACCGATTGATCGATCTCCGAAGCCAACGCCGCGATACTGCCTTGCTGGGACTGCACCAGGCCGCGTCCGCTGACGGTTTCATCGTTGACGCTGTGGGCGCTGCTGACCGCCGCCGCTGCACTGCGCGCCACTTCCTGGGCAGTGGAGGACATCTGGTTCATGGCGGTCGCCACTTGCTCGATCTGGCTGCGTTGGCCGGACACGGCCTGGTTGCTGCTGGCCGAGACTGACTCCACTTGCCCGGCCTGGTGTTCGACCTGGTTGACGGTGTGCCCTACCCGCTCGATCAGGTCATGGATCTTGGCCACGGTAGCGTTGAACACCTGGCCCAAATCCCCCAGTTCGTCGCGGCTGTGGGCGATGAAGGTGACGGTCATGTCACCGGCCGCCACCTTGTCCATCGTCGCCCCCAGGCGGCGCAAGGTGGTGCGGGTGGAGGCGTAGAAACCGGCATACAAATAGAAGATCAGCAAAAACACCGACGCCAGTGCCGCCACCAATCCGATCATGTGCGTGCGGTTTTCTGACAGGCGTTGCTCCAGTTGCTGCTCGAGAAAGGTCAGGGTGGCTTCGTCGAGCTGATAGGTCTTGGCCATCAACGTGCTGACGTCGTCGTAGAAGTCTTGCCATGGGGCGTCGAGGGTTTCGGCCACCACGACCTGCTCTTCGAACAACTCACTGCCTTGCTTGAGGCTGGCCTTGCTCGCGTCCGCCAGGCTCGCCAACGCTGCGTGGGCGGGCTTGCTGGAGCCGAGGGCATCCTGCAGTTTCAGGCCGTATTCCGCCTGGAGCTTTTCCAGTTGCTGCAGCAGCTCGTCAAAACGAGTGCTGGACGACGAATTGAGAAAACCCTGGCCCAACGAATAAGCCCCCATGGCCCGGCCTTCCCCCAGGGTCTGGGTGACTTGCGGGGTGACGCTGGTGATCAGTTCACTGAGTTGGCGCAGGTCGCCCTGGGGGTCACGGCTCAAACCCGACTGGCTGGCGATGATCTGGCTGAGCATCTGCGCCTTGTTGAGGAGTTTGCCGATCAGCGCGCTTTTGCTGAGCAGTGAAGTTTCCTGTTGCTGGGCCTTGAAGGCGGCGATCATTTCATCGCGCTTGGCTTCGAAGGCGGCGGCCTGCTCAGGGTCGGCGGACAGGGCGTGGAAGCTTTGCAGGCGCTGCAGCAGGCTGTCTTCGAGGGCGGTGATTTTGTTTTCGATATCACCGGCCTTGCCTGATTGGCCGAGGGTTGCGTTGATCTGTACCTGGTTGTTCAGGGTTTCCAGGTCGCGGCGCAGGGCCAGGCTGCTTCCCAGCAGGTCGAGGCTTTGCAGCTCGATGCGAGTGCCCTGGAATTCACGCCAGGAATCGCGCACCAGGTAGTAGTTGGTGGCCAGCATCGGCAACAGGAACAGCACGCTGATAAGGCTGAACTTCATGCCGAAGGTCAGGCGGTTCATGAACGCGACGGCGGGATAGAGCAAGCTCTTCACAGGTGAACTCCCTTTTCTTTTATTTTTATTGAGGGCGCAGGGCGGCGGCAGATAGCCACTATTTGGCGCTCTGTCTGTATAGCTCAATTCGAAAAGGAGGTTTGTAACTTAAGGTTAACGAGGTAGGAGCGAGCTTGCCCGCTCCTACAGGGAGGCAAATCAGGGCAGCACGGTCCAGATGGCAAAGCCGGCGTACCACAGCACGGCGGCACGCAGCAGCAACTCCCAGATACGATCAAGGCTGTTGATGCCCTCGGCGCCTACCACCGGTGGCGGGATCTCCGCGGCCACCAGGCCCACCTTCTCCACCAGTTGCGCAGCACTGATGTCCCAGCTCAGCAGCTCATGCAGCATCACCCGGCCGACCGCCACAAAGTTGCCGACCAGGGCGAAACTCGCCGCCAGCAAACGTACCGGCAACCAGTCGAAGGCATGGCGCAATTGCCCGGCACGCTCGGCCACCAGTGGGTTCTTGCTGTTCTCGGTCGCCAGCGCCAGCAGACGGTAGGCCAGGGCGGCCACCGGCCCGAGGAGGAAGTACCAGAAAATCACCGCGAAGAAGCTTTGGTAGGCCTGCCACAACAGATGGCCCTGGACCCGCTCCAGCAACTGCTCACCACTGTCGGCACTGATGCTCAAGTCACGTTCGGCCACATGTTCGGCCGCTTGCAGGTCACCCCGGCGCCAGGCATCACGGAACGGGCCCAATCCGGCCAGGAGATCGCCACGGCCCAGGCTGTAGATCACCACCAGCAGGTGCACCGGCAGCGCCAACAGGCCATAGGCCACTGGCTCCAGCACCAGCAACAACAACGCAAGCAAGGCCACCGGCAGCAGCACCAGCAATGTGAGGATCAGCCACGGCTGCTTGCCCAGGCTGGCGCTCGACTCCAGCTTGGCCAGTTCCCGCAACCAACCGCCATCACGTTGTATTCGGTGACGCAGGGCCGAGAACTTCTCGATCCATACCGCCAGCACCAACACCAGAAAACTCATTGTGCGTGTCCTCCATCCTGCAAGGCGCTGCGAAAGCGCGCCCAATCAAATTCGGGTCCGGGGTCGGTCTTGCGTCCCGGGGCGATATCGCTATGGCCACAAATGCGCTGGCGGGTAATGCCCGTGTACGCCGCCAGCAACTGGCGCGTCAGGGCGATCAGGGATTGATACTGGGCATCGGTGAAGGGCAGGTCATCAGTGCCCTCCAGCTCGATCCCCAGGGAAAAGTCGTTACACGTCTCACGCCCCTCGAAGCTCGATACCCCGGCATGCCAGGCCCGGTCCCGGCACGAGACAAACTGCGTCACCGCGCCATCACGCTCAATCAGAAAATGCGCAGAAACCCGTAGGTCGGCAATACCTTCAAAGTAGGGATGTTCCGTGACATCCAGGCGATTCTGGAAAAACTCGTGCACCTTGCCGGTGGCGAATTGCGCCGGTGGCAGGCTGATGTTGTGCACCACCAACAGGGAAATCTCGCCACCGGGGCGCTCGTTGAAGTTGGGCGAGGGGCAATGACGAATGCCCTGGCACCAACCGCTGGCGGGGTCCAACTGCATACTGGTTCCTTGAACGAGGCTGGGGTGACTCAGTATGCCGCGTTCCGCTGTCTGGTTGCGATCACTTGGCGCGATGAAGTTGGCGCAGGTTGCCAATCACCGAAGCCAGGGCGCGGTCGAACAACAGCGCATCATCCAGGGTTCGCACCGCGCCACGCTTGAACTCCAGGGCCAGTTCAAGCGGATTTTTTTCCAATACCTTGAGGCCGGTTCGATTGACGAAAATGCAGGTATTGCCCGGCGCAATAATCGCCGTCAGCTTGCAACGCAGGGTGTTTTCGGCGTCTTCCTGAAATTCCACCCAGCAACCGATCCGCAGTTGGCGAACCTTGAGCAGGTCGGGATCATCTTCCGGCAGGCTCGCCTCGATGGCCGGTGCCGCGGGACTGAGGACGAATGCCTCGCGCACCTCGATTTGCGACAGCGACGGTTGCTCCTCGGCACTGCCCCGGAACGATTGGACATGCAGGGTTTGCAAGCGGGTGAAAAATTCCCGGGTAATGAAGGGATCGAATGCCGCGCCGCTCAACCCATCGCGCAAGGCTTTCAGCAAGCCTGGCAACTGCTCCAGCAGGTGCCGGCCGGCTTCGGTGTCTTCGCTGAGGCCGACACTCCAGATCAACTCGTCCATGGTGCGCAACCCGGCCAGCCATTGTGGCGAGTGCTCGCCATGCTTCAGGCACGCCAGCAACAGCACCTGGCTCCAGGCCTGTTGCAGGAACTGCACCACGACCTCGGGCAGTACTTTGCCCAGCAACCGCAGATTGAGGGCTTCGGCTACACGCTGACGAGCGATTTCGGTACGGGCGCGCCCTTCTTCCGCATCGCGGGTACGTTGCTCCAGCAATTCGCTGCGGCGTCGCTCGTCATGGGTAAACGCGGTGAACTCGGTCAGTAACTGGGAAAAGATCGCCGGATCATCCACAAAATCGTTCAACAACCGCTGCACCACCTGCTCGATGTGCAGGTACAGGCTGTCGCGCTGATAATCGTCGCGCTGGCTCCAGCCCATGGCCGCCGAAGCGATTTCATTGAGCAAGCGTCGCGCCGGGTGATTGGTGCGGCTGAAAAAACTCTTGTCCAGCACCGCCACTTTCAGCATCGGGATCTGCAGGCGCGCGATCAGCGCCTTGAGGGATTCGGGCACCGTACCGTCATTGAGGATGAACTCGAACAGCATGGCGATCAGGTTGATCACATCCTCGTCCGCATCCTCCACCACCCGCGACTTGCCGCTCTTGACGCTGACCCGGGTCAGCAGTTGTTCAAGCTGGTTGCGCAGGTCGAAATCGTCCTCGACCTCAGGCTCAGGCACATATTGCTGCAAATGGGAGAGCAGGCGCAGCAGGTCACGGGTGGAGATGGGCTGGGTCTCGGCGCTGGCTTCCAGCGTGGGTGCCACACTGCCGCGCACTGCCGACAGCAATTCCTGCAACGCCACGAAAACTTCCTGGCCGCTGTCGTCTGCCGGGTGGCCGGCAATCGGCGGGGTGTCTTCAGGCAACTCGGCCGTGGCGACGGCGCGCCGCGATGGCACGGCCTTGAGTTCGGGCAATACGCCGGTGGCGATCAGCAACTGATTGGCTTCGCCGTACAACAGATCAGCGTCACTGAGCACGTATTTCTCAAACAGCTTGAGAATGATCAGCTTGACCCGGATTTCCACGCCAAGGCTGCGTCCTGCTTGCAGAAAAAACGCGCACAGCATTGCCGGGCCCAGGGGGTTGTCCCGATCATCCAGGCGTTTGTCGAGCAAGGCATTGAGCCGGGCTGTCAATTGCCCAAGGGCGAGCCCGTCACGGCGCAGCACCTTGCCCAGCATGGCCTCGAGCGCGACGGCTTTTTCCAGTTCATCGCCCGAGACCCCGGGCGCCTCGGTGTAGGACACCACCGGAATCAGTTGCAGCTCACCGCGCTCCACGTTGCCAAGATTGGCAAACGCTTCGTAGAGTTGCTCCATGAAGCCACGCTCGAAATTCTTGCGCTTGAGGCGCAGGTCGCGCATGGCTTCAAAGAAAATACCGTGGTCGACGTTACTGCGGGTCTTGTCGGCCATTTCGAACAGGGTGTCGTCGGCGTTATCAAACAGCTCCTGCAGTCCCTGCCTGAGTTGCTGCGCCGCCTTGTCACGGACCTGGAGCAACACCACCGGCAGGCGGGCGAGCGGCGATGGCGTCGCCCGTGCCTTATTGATCGGCACCACCTTCCCGTCATTGTGCATCCTGGCCTCCTGAAACGGCGGTATTCGATTGTGTGAAAGATCGGTGCAGCAACGGCGCGAAGCACGCCGGGGCACTGCGAAAATCGGGCTATCACCGTGACGTCAAAGCTATGACGCCAATTGCAAGGCGCGAGATTATCTTGCAAATGAGGGTTGTTGCGCCAGCGAACTCTGTGATTGCCGTGTAAATGAACATCGCGCACCGCACCCGAGGTGCCAGTTGCCTTGGGTTCAGGCCCGCCCTGCCCCTATAATCCAGGCACTTTGTTTGTGGAGCCTGTTATGCCCAATCTTCGTCTAGCCGACCTGACCGCCGAAATCGAAGCCAACGTGCGTCGCGCACTGCTGGAAGACATCGGCAGCGGGGATATCACCGCACAACTGATCCCCGCCGAACGCCTGGCCAAGGCCACGATCATCACGCGCGACGCCGCCGTCATCAGCGGCACGGCCTGGGTGGAAGCGGTGTTTCGCCAATTGGACCCACGCGTCGCGGTGCATTGGCAGGTGCGCGACGGCGAACGTGTCAGCCCCAACCAGGCGCTGTTTCACCTCGAAGGCCCGGCCCGCTCGCTGCTCAGTGGCGAGCGTTGCGCGCTGAATTTCCTGCAACTGTTGTCAGGCGTTGCCACCCGCGCCCAATACCTGGCGGACTTTGTCGCGTCCACCCAGGTCAAGCTGCTGGATACCCGCAAGACCCTGCCCGGCCTGCGCCTGGCGCAAAAATATGCAGTGACCTGCGGTGGTTGCCACAACCACCGCATCGGCCTGTATGACGCGTTCCTGATCAAGGAAAACCATATCGCAGCCTGCGGCGGCATTGCCCAGGCCATCAGCGCCGCCCACAAGATCGCCCCGGGCAAGCCGGTGGAAATCGAAGTGGAAAGCCTGGAGGAACTGCGTGAGGCACTGGCGGCGGGCGCCGACATCATCATGCTGGATGAGCTGAGCCTGGATGACATGCGCGAAGCGGTGCGCCTGAACAACGGCAAAGCCAAGCTGGAGGCCAGTGGCGGGATCAACGAAAGCACCCTGCTGCCCATCGCTGAAACCGGCGTGGACTACATCTCCATCGGGGCGATGACCAAGGATGTGAAGGCGGTGGATTTGTCGATGCGGCTTAGTCTCTGAAACGCCCTTGAATGTAAGCGCATGCTTTTGTGGCGAGGGAGCTTGCTCCCGCTGGAGTGCGCAGCGCTCCCAAGGTTTTTGGGGTCGCTTGGCAACCCAGCGGGAGCAAGCTCCCTCGCCACATCAAACTTGTGTCAGATCGCGAGATTGTTCATCCCGCAATACTCGTTCCAGTCGACACCCAACACCTCGGCCGCTTCCTTGTGCAAAGCCAGGCGCGCCGCCTCGAACGCTTCGGGGGTGGAGGTGTACTTCAGGGTCAGTTCCCATGGCTGCAGGCCCTGGGCCTCGGCCTCATCCTCAAACGCCCATTGGATCTGGTCCCTTTGATCATCGGCGCTCAGGTCCTTGATCTCATCCAGCAGTTCCGGCGACTCCGCGACGTACTTTTTGAGGGCTGCTTCGTGCCGCGCTTCCTGGGTCATTTCTTGTGTGGTCATGTCGTTCTCTTAGATCGAGGAATGGGGATGCATCTGGGTCATCAAGGTCGCGCAGATACAAAAGAACAGGCATGAATACCGGTTCGTCTGGCCTTCAGAACCATTCTGGGATCATCTGAAAACTGTGTTGCCTTTGTGCCCGAGACAGGAATCGAACCTGCGACCTTCGCGTTACGAGTGCGCTGCTCTACCGGCTGAGCTACACGGGCGGTGGGCTAAAGCTAGCACTGCCTTGGACGTCCGGCAACTCACTGCATTTCGAGGGCAATCACACCTTGCACCCAAAAGCGTGGCTGCAGGTGACCGTTGCCCAGGCCCATGTAGCGCTCGCTGCGCTCCGTGAGTCGGGGCACGTCACGAATCGCGACGAACACCAGCAAGCCCACGGCCACGACGCTCGCGGCCATCCACACCCTGTACAACGCCGGCACCGGGGCGACCGATGGAACGCGCCACACATGCAATCCCATCAGCCAGCCAACCACCAGCGCCAGCCAGAGTTGCGACACCGGCATCACGATCACCCCATCCACCTGTGCCTGGGCCAGTGCACCGATCAGCGAAGCAAACAGGCACAGGCGCAGCAGGTCCACGGGCGCCAATGACCACGCACGCTCACGCAACACGCCCAAGGTTGACCAACCCGCCCACGCAACCAACGCGATCATGCAGAGCGTCGACGGTACGCCCCATTCGCTGGCCCACTGCAGAATCGCCTGGTGGGGGTGAGCGGCAATGTCATTGGCGATGTCGGCAAAATGCATCGGCCCGAAACCCAGCCAGGGCCGCTCGATAATCATGCTCCAGGCCTGCCACCATATCGGCCCACGCCCCGAGAGGCTGGTGGTCAGTCGATCTACGGCACCATTGGAAATTACAATCCCCAAGTACCCTGCCAGCACCGTGAAGACCAACCAATACAACACTAACCCACAGGCCAGTGCCGCCAACTGCCAGCCGAGCCAACGGCGCCCCTGCGGCCCCAGGAACATCAGCACGCAGCCGGCAGCGCCCATACCGAGCCAGGTGCCGCGGGTACCGCCACCGATCGCGATCAGCCACCAGACACACAGCAGGGCGAACACTGCGCCCCGCGCTGGACGAGCGACGTTTGAAACCAGCAAGGGAAGCGCCAGCAGCGGCAGGGTGAAGGTCTGGAACTGACCGTAGAAACGTTTATTGGAGAACCCGGACAACAGCAAATCGGTATTCACGATTGCTTCGCCGCTGGTGAAGGCGAGGACCCCGGCGTGCAGATATTGAATACTTTTAACCATGCACAGCAGCAATACGAACAGGACCAATACACGATCCAGGGACTCATCCCCATTGCGCCTGGCCCGGCTGAAAGCCACAGCAGTGGCGCAACAACTGATGAGCAGCGCCAGCTCGGTCAACGCCCAGAGTGGCTGGTGGGCCAACAGGGCCGAAACCAGCCCCGCGCCCCCGATCAGCGACACCCCGAGCGCTGTCGACCTGTCTACGCATCGCTCTGCCTGCGGCAAGCACAGCCCATACACCACCGCACACAGCGCCACCCATATCTGCACCGCACGTTGCCAGTCATGACTACTGAAAGGCGCGCAGATCGCCAGCATCAGCAGACACATAACCACGACGAGGAATATGTTCCCCCGCTGCTGGACAGACGACGTCATCGGCAACCTCTACTTCCTTGTGATGGGCGTAGAGCGGTTTACACACACGCTCTTCCTTGCTGCGTAAACAGTAGACGACCTGATGATCACGCGCCGCCGGAAGCACAACCTTTAGCGGCGTATTGGTCTTCTGCCGTGGTGGTGCACTTCCAGCCGGTTGTGGCGCTACGGGTCAAGGTGATGATCTTGCCCAGGACCGGCGCGGGTGCGTCGAGGATTTCACAGGCAATCGTGCCAGCACCGGTGGCGATGTCGCCGGTCACGTCAATCTTGCAGTTGGCCGTTGGGCTGGTCCCGCCAATCAACGCCAGGGTCGGTGGCGTCCCCTGGTTCAGCGTGTCTTCAAAGCCCGCCTTCAACGCGGAGACTTCGGCCAGCCCTGCGGTGAACTTGGCCTTGGCCTGGTGCTTGGTATACATGGGCAGGCCGATGGTGGCCAAAATGCCGATGATTGCCACGACGATCAACAATTCGATCAAGGTAAAACCTTTCTGACGCATCACATTCACTCTCCAGAATAAAACCTTTCGCGAGGCGCATCCTGCACCCCGTCTCGGCAACCGCGCCAGTGTACTCACCCCCGCGCAACCAATGCTGAACAAGACGCACAAACTGACATTTTTTCGCTCACGGCGAGCCTGCCCGAATCCGTCACCTGACTAAGCTATAAATCTTCCACTGTCTGTGTGCGGAACCGTGAAATGAATGATGTTTCAGCGATCTATGCCTGGGAAGGCGTCAACCGCAAAGGGCGCAAGGTATCCGGAGAAACCCGTGGTCACAATCCCGCCCTGATCAAGGCACTGCTGCGCCAGCAAGGTATCAATCCTGGGCGCGTACGCAAGAAATTCGCCGGTTGGCCGAGCCTCGCCCTGCCGGTCAAACCGGCAGAGATCGCCCTCTTCACCCGCCAATTGGCGACGCTGCTGAAGGCTGGTATCGCACTTTTACAGGCGCTGGATATCATCGCCGAGGGCTTCGACAACCGGCATATGGGGGCGCTGGTACAAGGCTTGAAGCAGGAGATCGCCGCCGGCAGCAGCCTGGCTGTCGCCTTGCAGAAATACCCACGCTACTTCGATGATCTGTACTGCAACCTGGTTGCGGCGGGTGAACAGGCGGGCGCACTCGAAGCGCTGCTGGAAAGGGTGGCCATTCACCTGGAAAAAAGCGAACAACTGAAAGCCAGAATCAAGAAGGCCATGACCTATCCCGTGACGGTACTGGCAGTCGCCACCGCTGTCAGCACAATCCTGCTGATTCACGTGGTGCCGCAGTTTCAGGGGTTGTTTGCCGGCGTCGATGCACAACTGCCGGGCTTTACCCTGGGCGTCATCAGCCTGTCGGAGTTCATGCAGCAAAGCTGGTGGATGCTGATCCTGGCCGCGGGTGCCGGTTTCGCAGGAATGCGCAAAGCCTATCGCTCGTCCACAGGCTTTCGCCACTGGCTCGATGCCAGTTTGTTGAAAGCTCCCGTGGCAGGCACACTGCTGAAAAAATCGGCGGTCGCCCGCTATGCTCGCACGCTCTCGACCACCTTTGCGGCGGGCGTTCCATTGGTGCAGGCATTGGATTCCGTGGCCGGCGCCACGGGTAACGGGCAGTTCAAACAGGCAATCAATCGTATGCGGCACGACGTTGCAACCGGAATCCAGCTGAATGAATCCATGGCCATAAGCGGCCTGTTTCCAGGCATGGCGATCCAGATGACGGCTATCGGCGAGGAGTCGGGCACCCTCGATAACATGCTGGAAAAAGTCGCCTGCCACTACGAGGCTGACGTCGATAACCTGGTGGACAACCTTACCAGCCTCATGGAGCCGCTGATCATGGTGGTACTCGGCGGCATCGTCGGGGCATTGGTGCTGGCCATGTACCTGCCGATCTTTCAACTCGGTACAGCCTTTTGAGCACGCCACTGACTGAGATCCTCGTTTATCAGCCGTGGGTGTTTGTGTCAGGCGCGTTGCTGCTGGGCTTGATTGTCGGCAGTTTTATCAACGTGCTGGTATGGCGCCTGCCGAAGATGCTGGAACGTGAATGGCGAGCCCAGGCCCATGAAGTACTGGGCCTTCCCGCCGAGCCCATCGCGGCTCCCTATAACCTGATGCGCCCCAACTCCTGTTGCCCACACTGCAGCCACCCGATTCGCCCCTGGGAGAATATTCCGCTGCTCAGTTATGTACTGCTCAAGGGACGTTGCTCAAGTTGCCATCAATCTATTGGCGCGCGTTATCCCATCACTGAACTGGCGTGCGGGCTGATCTCGGCGGTTGTCGCCTGGCATTTCGGTTTTGGCTGGGCAGCCGGGGCGGTGTTGTTGTTGAGTTGGGGCTTGCTGGCGATGAGCCTGATCGATGCAGACCACCAACTGCTGCCGGATGTGCTGGTGCTGCCGTTGCTGTGGCTGGGCCTGATCCTCAACAGCTTTGGCGTTTTTGTGTCATTGCACGATGCGCTGTGGGGCGCGGTAGCCGGTTACATGAGCCTGTGGTCGGTGTTCTGGGTGTTCAAGCTGATTACCGGCAAGGACGGGATGGGGCACGGGGATTTCAAGCTGCTGGCCATGCTCGGGGCCTGGGGCGGCTGGCAGATCCTGCCGATGACGCTGTTGCTGTCTTCCCTGGTGGGTGTGATGGGAGGCCTGATTCTATTGCGCCTGCGCAAAGCCCAGGCATCCACTCCAATGCCTTTTGGTCCGTATCTGGCAATTGCCGGCTGGATTGCATTGCTCTGGGGTGGTCAAATAACCGACTTCTATTTGCAGTCTGTCGGTTTCAGATGACCACTTCTGTCGCAACACCCTGGATTCTTGGCCTCACTGGCGGCATCGGCAGTGGCAAAAGCGCGGCCGCCGAACACTTCGTCCGGCTTGGCGTGGACTTGATTGACGCCGACCACGCCGCGCGCTGGGTAGTCGAACCCGGGCGCCCTGCCCTGGCGCAGATTGCCGGGCATTTCGGTGCGGATGTGCTGCAGCCTGACGGGCAACTGGACCGCGGCGCGTTGCGCAAGCTGATCTTCGAAGTGCCCGACGAGCGCCGCTGGCTGGAGGCGTTGCTGCACCCGCTGATCGCCGAGGAGATTCGCAGCCACCTGGCGCGTGCACAATCGCCTTACGCGATCCTGGTGTCACCACTGCTGATCGAGTCCGGCCAGTACACCATGACCCAGCGGGTGCTGGTGATCGACGTGCCGCAATCGTTGCAGATACAGCGTACCCTGCAACGCGATGGCATCAGCGAAGCGCAGGTGCAGGCGATTCTCAAGGCCCAGGCCACCCGTGAAGACCGCCTGCGCCATGCCGATGACGTGCTGGTCAATGACCAGGACCTGGCCCGGCTGCACGCCGAGGTCGAGCGACTGCACCACTTTTACCTTACTTTGCGTGGAGGCCGATCATGAGCCAACCCTTGAACGTCGAATGCCCAACCTGCGGCGCACCTGTGGAATGGAAAGCAGAAAACGTCAACCGTCCCTTCTGTTCGGACCGTTGCAAACTGATCGACCTGGGCGCCTGGGCGTCCGAGGAACACAAGATCCCGGTCAGTCCCGACGCCGAGGACGACCTGTTCTCCGAAGACTTTCAGCCCAAACACTAAGGCCGCATAAAGCCATAGTCCTGCTGGTCGTCGAGATTCTCTGCAAGGTATTGCAACTCGTCGGCCAGGTCTTCAAAACTGCGCACGCCCTTGCTCTGCTGCACCACCGCACTGAGCATGGCGCGCAGGGTCAAGCCCGGGTCAAAGCCGATTTCCTGCGCCGCGTCCTGGCTTCTGCGTAACTCCTGCCGTGCCCACTCGTACACACTCATGATTCCGTGCTCCTGGAAATTTTGCAGAGCATGCGACCACTTGCGTGTGCGGCATTTGACCTGGATCAAGGCCGCGGATCGTCATCCTTCCAGGGCGCCGA
This sequence comes from Pseudomonas sp. D4002, assembly GCF_013385665.1. Taxonomy (NCBI): domain Bacteria; kingdom Pseudomonadati; phylum Pseudomonadota; class Gammaproteobacteria; order Pseudomonadales; family Pseudomonadaceae; genus Pseudomonas; species Pseudomonas sp. D4002. The sequence continues at coordinate 62,643 of NZ_JACAPN010000015.1, read as the reverse complement.
GAGGTAGCGAGTGCGGTTGAATGTCTCCAGCCACTCGGGGCAGAACACCACCAGGGCGCTGATCACCATGCCGTTGATAAAGGCCTCGGGGAAAATGATCAGCCACAAGTAGCCGACAAAATCCTCGATCCATTCCGGCATCGCAAAACGGCCATCGAACCAAAGCAGCCCCAGGCCTGCCAGCAGGCACAGCAAGGCCGACAGTGCGGCGGCGAAAAAGCCCGAACAGAAGATATACACAAAGGGATTGCGTGGCTTCGCCCGCTCCACCAGCAGCGCACAGCCTTCGGTGACCAGCACCGGCAACAGGATCAGCAGCATGCCGTTGATCCCCACGGCGGCCAGGTCCTGGCGGCCGAGCAACACCAGGCCGATTTGCGCGGCAAAGCCTCCGACGATCGCCAGGGGCCAATCGAGCAACAAGGTCACGGCGGTCATGCCGATGAAGTGGTAGGACACCCCGGTGTCGAAATCCCGGCGCACCAACCACAACATGAACAGTGCGAATACGGTGCCGAACAGCAAGTGCTGGCGTCGGCGGTCGGCAAACAGCTCGACCCACGGCGAACGCAGGAGCGCCCACATCACCACCGGCGCATACAGCAGCCAGCCGATGCTGAGGGTTTCCGGCGCCAGCACCGCTGCACTGATCACGGCTGCACCTGCTCCAGGGCCTGGCGCAGTTCAGCGGCGGAGTCGTATTCGTGCTGCGCCACCAGCGTCCCGTGATCCAGTTGCAGCCACAGCACTTTATCCACAGGTGCGGGATAGCGCGGGCTTACGCGGGCATCGCGGTCGAGCATGACGCGATAGTTGTAGGCCTGCATCGCCGGCACCGCGAACATCTTCGCGATCAGCCGGGGCATGCGCTGGATATCGGCGAGAAACACCGCATGCCGAGCCTCCAGGTAACCCTTGGGCTGGCCTTGCAGCGCCGCATCGACGATCTTGGCGGCGTCCATGCTGCGCGCTACGAGCAAGGTTTGCGCCTGCTCATCCAGGGTGTAGGCCTGGTCGAACTGATCAAGCAACGTCCAGGGTGCAACACGCTCACCCACTTCGACGGCTTGGGCCCACACGGGCAAAAGACTCAAGAACAGCACCACAAAACCCTTCACTGCATACTCCTCATGCCACGGGAAACTGTCGAGTGGCCAGTCTACACCGACCTTTTGACGCGGGACTTCCTGCGGTCATCATTTGGACGCTAAGCTGGTGACATGGATGACTCAGATTACTTGCGCCTGCTCACCGTAGCGGCCGAACAAGCCAATGCTTTCCTGTCCAATGCCCGCAAATGGGAGCGTGAGCGTTGGGTCTGCCAGCGCCTGTTGCAAGGCTTGAACGTGCCCTATCGCGCCGAAGAATTCCACGCCGCCGGGCAAGAACCGCCGGACGTGCTGTTTCGCGACGCCAGTTTCGAAGTGTTTTTCGTACTCGATGAAGGCCGGCGCCTGAACGATGAATGGCGCGACGAACTGCTGCGGCGGCGCAGCGCGTTTTCCCTGAGCCAACTGGTTCGGCGAGAAGCCAAGCCCCGGCGCATTCCCGCCCACGAATTCCTGTTGCGCCTGGCGCCCACCCTGCGCAAGAAGGCCCACAACTATAAAGAGCGCGGGATGGACCTGGGGGAGCTGGACCTCATCGCCTTCGCCAGCCTCAAGCGCGAAGTACTGGACCTCAACAGTCACTTCCCTCCTCCCACCGAGTACCTGCGCCAGGGCTGGCGCTCGCTGTCCCTCGTGGGGCCGACCTTCGCCCGCGTACTGTTCGCGCACCCGGACGCGCCGGACTTCTTGCGCAACAATCTGGGGCGCAGCATAGTGTTTGATGTGGGCATCAGCCTGTGATCGGGTTGGCGACTATGCTTCAGGCAATGCCGCCAATCACCCGACTGTAACGTGGCGCCCTTCAGCAACGTCTACCTGACGAGGCCTTTATGACCAGCCGCCTGAACCCCGACGACCAACAGCATGTCGAAGAGTACCTGCAACTGTCCCAGAACCAAGTCGAGCGCAAGCCTTTCCGGCCCTGGCTGCTCCTTGCCGTGGTGCTGGTTGCAGTGATCGGCCTGGGTTTGCTGAGCCGCCTTTTGAGTTACCTGACGCTATGAGCTGCCTGGCGCTCGCTCGGGTAACTGCACCGATTTCCTTTAGCCTTGCGAGATATCCCCATGACCCATCGTATTATTATCGTCGGCGGCGGCGCCGGCGGCCTGGAGTTGGCTACCCGCCTGGGTAAGACTCTGGGCAAGCGCGGCACCGCCAGCGTCACCCTGGTGGATACCAACCTCACCCACATCTGGAAACCCTTGCTCCACGAGGTGGCGGCCGGCTCGCTGAACTCTTCGGAAGACGAACTCAATTATGTTGCCCAAGCAAAATGGAACCACTTCGAGTTCCAGCTGGGGCGCATGAGCGGGCTTGATCGCGAGCAGAAAAAAATCCAGCTGGCCGCCACCCTCGACGAGGAAGGCCGGGAACTGGTGCCCGCGCGCGTGCTGGGCTACGACAGCCTGGTGATCGCCGTCGGCAGCACCACCAATGACTTCGGCACCGAAGGCGCGGCGCAACACTGCCTGTTCCTCGACACCCGCAAGCAGGCTGAGCGTTTCCACCAGCAATTGCTCAATCACTATCTGCGCGCCCATGCCGGGCAGACGGACGTGGTAGAGCAGATCAGCGTCGCCATCGTCGGCGCCGGTGCCACCGGCGTCGAGCTGGCCGCCGAGCTGCATAACGCCGCACATGAACTGGCCGCCTATGGCCTGGACAAGATCAAGCCGGAAAACATGCACATCACCCTGATCGAAGCCGGCCCACGGGTGTTGCCTGCCCTGCCGGAGCGGATCGGCGGGCCTGTGCATAAAACCCTGGAGAAACTCGGGGTGACCGTCCTGACCAACTCCGCCGTGAGTGAGGTGACGGCCGACGCCCTGATCACCAGCAGCGGCCAGGTAATCCCGGCCAGTCTCAAGGTCTGGGCCGCCGGGATTCGTGCGCCAGGCTTCCTCAAGGACATCGACGGCCTGGAAACCAACCGTATCAACCAACTGCAAGTGCTGCCGACCCTGCAAACCACCCGCGACGAGAACATCTTCGCCTTTGGTGACTGCGCGGCCTGCCCGCAACCCGGCACCGATCGCAATGTGCCGCCACGGGCCCAGGCAGCTCACCAGCAGGCATCGTTGCTGGCCAAGTCGCTGAAACTGCGGATCGAGGGCAAGGACCTGCCGTCATACAAGTACACCGACTACGGCTCGCTGATCTCGCTGTCGCGCTTCTCGGCGGTGGGTAACTTGATGGGCAACCTGACGGGCAGCGTGATGCTGGAAGGCTGGCTGGCGCGGATGTTCTATGTGTCGCTGTATCGCATGCACCAGATGGCGCTGTATGGCTTCTTCCGCACGGCGATGCTGATGCTGGGGAGCAAGATCGGGCGAGGGACCGAGCCGCGCCTGAAACTGCACTGACAGCACGTTCCGGGATAGGACTCGGTGAATGTGGGAGCGGGCTTGCTCGCGAAAGCGGTGGTTCAGTGCCAGATGCACTGACTGACACTCCGCTTTCGCGAGCAAGCCCGCTCCCACATTTGTTTTGTGGTGCGGACAGGATTCCGCGCACAAAAAAAATCCCCGTATCTTTCGATACGAGGATTTTTAATATGGTCGGGGTAAGGGGATTCGAACTCCTGACATCCTGCTCCCAAAGCAGGCGCGCTACCGGACTGCGCTATACCCCGGTAAAAAAAAGGCGACCTCTCAGTCGCCTTCTTCGATCAGCGCTTTTGGCCTCTGATCTTAAGATTCGATTCCAGCGTTAACTGGTCTCAAAAATGGTGGGTCGTGTGGGATTCGAACCTACGACCAATTGGTTAAAAGCCAACTGCTCTACCAACTGAGCTAACGACCCAAATATGGTCGGGGTAAGGGGATTCGAACTCCTGACATCCTGCTCCCAAAGCAGGCGCGCTACCGGACTGCGCTATACCCCGGTTTTGAAATTGGCTCCGTGACCAGGACTCGAACCTGGGACCCAATGATTAACAGTCATTTGCTCTACCGACTGAGCTATCACGGAACTACATATTTCAAAGTGTTACGTTGTTGCATGTTACCTTCTCTTCGACGCTTCCGTATCGCTACGTTAGTGTCTCTGAGGCGCGCTATTCTACAATCTTAAAAACCCCTGTCAACCCTTTAAATTGCTTTTAAGACAATGATTTGCGCTTCTTTCTGATTTCTCCTTGGGGAGAAGAAACCGTTGGGCTGACGTTGCTGCGGGGCGCACTTTACAAGCCTTTGCCTTACAGTTCAACGCCCTATCGAAAAAAAAGGCCCCGCAATGCGGGGCCTCTTCTTATAGCAGTACCGCTTGGGCTTAGTGGAAGACGATTTCGTCGTTCTCCACCGTTGCCTCGACGCTGGTGCCCGGCATAAAGCTGCCCGACAGGATCAGCTGCGCCAACGGGTTCTCGATCCAGCGCTGGATCGCACGTTTCAACGGCCGTGCGCCATAAACCGGGTCGTAACCAACCGCGATCAGCTTGTCCAACGCCTCGCGGCTCAGCACCAGGGACAACTCGCGCTCCGCCAGACGGCTGCGCAGGCGGCCCAACTGGATCTCGGTAATGCCCGCGATCTGATCCCGCGCCAGAGGCTCGAAGATCACCACTTCGTCGACCCGGTTGATGAACTCCGGCCGGAAGTGGCTGGTCAGCGCGTCCATTACGGCTGCACGCTGGGCCTCACGGTCACCCACCAGCTCCTGAATCTGTACCGAGCCCAGGTTGGAGGTCATCACGATCACCGTATTGCGGAAGTCCACGGTGCGCCCATGACTGTCCGTCAGGCGGCCATCTTCCAGCACTTGCAGCAACACGTTGAACACATCCGGGTGGGCCTTCTCGACCTCGTCCAGGAGGATCACCGAGTAAGGCTTGCGCCGTACCGCTTCGGTCAGATAACCGCCTTCCTCGTACCCTACATAGCCTGGTGGCGCCCCGATCAGGCGAGCCACGGAATGTTTCTCCATGAACTCGGACATATCGATCCGCACCATCGCCTCTTCGGTATCAAAGAGGAATTCGGCCAGGGCCTTGCACAACTCGGTCTTGCCCACGCCGGTCGGGCCGAGGAACATGAACGAGCCGCTCGGACGGTTCGGGTCGGACAACCCGGCCCGCGAACGCCGCACCGCGTTGGACACCGCGACCACCGCCTCTTCCTGGCCGATGACGCGCTGGTGCAACAAGCTTTCCATCTTCAGCAGCTTGTCGCGCTCGCCTTCGAGCATTTTCGACACCGGGATACCGGTCCACTTCGAGACGACTTCGGCGATTTCTTCCTCGGTCACCTTACTGCGCAGCAGCTGGTTCTCGGGCTTGCCGTGCTGGTCGACCATCTGCAGGCTACGCTCCAGGTCCGGGATCACCCCGTACTGCAACTCGGCCATGCGGTTCAGGTCGCCTTTACGGCGGGCTGCTTCCAGTTCCTGACGGGACTGCTCGATCTTTTGCTGGATCTGCGCAGAACCCTGCACTTCGGCTTTTTCCGAGGTCCAGATTTCTTCGAGGTCCGAATACTCACGCTCGAGGCGAACAATTTCTTCCTGGAGTTTTTCCAGGCGTTTCTTCGCCGGCTCGTCTTCTTCTTTCTTCAGGGCCTGGGATTCAACTTTCAGCTGAATCAGGCGCCGATCCAGACGGTCCAGCACTTCGGGCTTCGAATCGATCTCCATCCGAATGCGGCTGGCCGCTTCGTCGATCAAGTCGATGGCCTTGTCCGGCAACTGCCGATCGGTGATGTAGCGATGGCTCAGTTTCGCCGCCGCGATGATCGCACCGTCGGTGATCGCGACTTTATGGTGGACCTCATACCGCTCTTTCAAGCCACGCAGGATCGCGATGGTGTCTTCTTCGCTCGGTTCTTCCACCAATACTTTCTGGAAGCGACGCTCAAGGGCCGCGTCCTTCTCGATGTACTGACGGTATTCGTTCAGCGTGGTCGCACCCACGCAATGCAACTCGCCCCGCGCCAGTGCCGGCTTGAGCATGTTGCCCGCGTCCATCGAGCCTTCGCCTTTACCGGCGCCGACCATGGTGTGCAGTTCGTCGATAAACAGAATGATCTGCCCTTCCTGCTTCGACAGTTCGTTCAGCAGGGATTTGAGGCGCTCTTCGAACTCGCCACGGAACTTGGCGCCGGCAATCAGCGACCCCATGTCCAGGGACAGCAGGCGCTTGCCTTTAAGGCCGTCCGGCACTTCACCATTGATGATGCGCTGGGCCAGGCCTTCGGCAATCGCGGTTTTACCCACGCCAGGTTCGCCGATCAGCACCGGGTTGTTCTTGGTGCGACGCTGCAGGACCTGGATGGTGCGACGAATTTCGTCGTCACGGCCGATCACCGGGTCAAGCTTGCCTTCTTCGGCGCGCTTGGTCAGGTCGACGGTGTATTTGTCCAGGGCCTGGCGGGACTCCTCGTGGTTAGGGTCATTTACCGCCTCGCCGCCGCGCAGGTTGTTGATGGCGTTTTCCAGGGCTTTTTTGCTCACGCCCTGGCCCAGCAACAATTTGCCGAGTTTGCTGTTGTCGTCCATCGCGGCGAGCAGCACTACTTCACTGGAGATGAACTGGTCACCCTTTTGCTGCGCCAGTCGATCCGCCTGGTTAAGCAGACGCGCCAGATCCTGGGACATGTTCACGTCGCCAGTCGGGTTTTGGATTTTCGGCAGTTGGTCGAGCTCTTTGCTCAACTCCTTGCGCAGGCTGTTGACGTCGAAGCCCACCTGCATCAGCAAGGGTTTGATAGAACCGCCTTGCTGCTCCAGGAGCGCTTGCATCAAGTGCGCAGGCTCGATGGCCGGATGATCCAGGCCAACCGCCAAAGATTGGGCGTCAGATAAAGCCAACTGCAATTTGCTGGTTAAACGATCAATACGCATTAGTCACCTTCCTTTTGAGCAGGCCGGAGCTATGAACAAACACATCCTGAATGAAGAAACCTGCCAGATACCCTTATAGATGGGGTGGATTCTGGAAGATTCAAGCGGGCGACCGCTGACTTGCGTCAGGATTGACCCAAGTCAAAGGAGTCTAGCGTTCAAGCCAGACAAGGGAGGCAAACCGACCGGTGCGCGGGCTGCGACGGTAGGAATAGAAGCGGGGATCCGTCACGGTGCACAAGCCACCACCGTACACGGCAGTGACGCCGCGGGCGGCAAGCCGCAGGCGAGCCAGTTGGTAAATGTCGGCCATGAACTTGCCCGGGTTCTGACTGGGCACGAACGCCTCAATCGTTTCCGGAAGTTGCTGCATAAAGGCTTCACGCACTTCCGGGCCGACTTCAAAGGCTTGCGGACCGATGGCCGGCCCCAGCCACACCAGTACGTCGGCAGGCTCGGTATCCAGGCTTTCAACGGTCGCTTCCAATACGCCAGCGGCCAGGCCACGCCAGCCGGCATGGGCTGCCGCGACGCGGGTACCGGCGCGATTGCAAAACAAGGCAGGCAGGCAATCAGCCGTCATCGAAGTGCAGGCGATGCCCGGAGTGCTGGTCCAACTGCCATCGGCTTCGGCAGTCCGGCCGGGATCCGCCTCGACGACAACCACACCGTGAACCTGGCGCAACCAGGCGGGCTGGATATTGAAGGCAGCGCAGAGACGACGGCGATTTTCGAGCACGGCTTCGAGGCTGTCCTCGACATGATCGCCGAGATTTAGGCTGTCGAACGGCGCCACGCTGACGCCACCCGCACGGGTGGTAACGCAGGCTTTCACCCCGGCCGGCGCGGGCCAGTCAGGAATCAGCCAGTCACTCATCCGATAAACGCCTCGCGATCCTGCTTGAGCAGCGACAACAACCAGACAAAATCGTCTGGGAGTGGCGATTCCCAGCTCATCCGTTTACCGCTCGTCGGATGATCCAGCTCCAGGAAGCGTGCATGCAGCGCCTGGCGCGGGAAGGTTTTCAGCGAATCAACCATGGTTGCACTGGCCGCCGGCGGAATGCGGAAGCGGCCACCGTAGGCCGGATCTCCGACCAACGGGAAGTTGATGTGCGCCATGTGCACCCGAATCTGGTGGGTACGACCGGTTTCCAGCTTTACCCGCACGTGAGTGTGGGAGCGGAAACGCTCAAGCACGCGGTAGTGGCTGACGGCTTGCTTGCCGCCTTCCATCACCGCCATGCGCTGGCGCTGCTGGCCGTGGCGGCCGATCGGGGCATTGATTTTGCCACCGGCGGTTACCACGCCGATCACGATGCATTCGTAGATCCGGCTGACGCTGCGGCTCTGCAGTTGTGTGACCAGCTGCGTCTGCGCCTGAATGGTCTTGGCTACCACCATGAGGCCGGTGGTGTCCTTGTCCAGGCGGTGCACGATGCCGCAGCGCGGGACATTGATGATGTCCGGCACGTGGTGCAACAAGGCATTGAGCAGCGTGCCATCAGCGTGCCCGGCGGCCGGGTGAACCACCAGGCCGGCAGGTTTGTTGATCACCAGGATGTCGTCGTCTTCGTAGACGATGTCCAGTTCAATGTCCTGGGCGATCCATTCTCCCTGGGCTTCCTGCTCGGCAGTCAGCTCAAGAATCGCACCACCATGGACTATGTCTCGCGGGCGGATAACCGCTCCATCCACAGTCAGGCGGCCGTCTTTGATCCAGGCGGAAAGGCGCGAGCGCGAGTGCTCAGCGAATAATTGTGCGGCGACTTGATCGAGGCGTTGGCCGCCCAATTCGGACGGCACCTCTGCGCGAAGTTCAATTTTATCGGACATGCTCAGACTAGGCGTGGCACAGCCTTTGGTTTCGGCTGCGCGCTTGTGGTTAAATACGGCGTCTTTTGCCCCGAGGCTTTCCAAGGGGCGCTCATCATAACAGGACGGCCCCGCCCAAGACAGCGGCCGTCATAGGGACGCAAGCCGCCATGCAAGTGAAACACCTGCTGCTGATCGCCATCCTCGCCATGACTGCTGCTTGCTCGTCAACAAAGGAAGTCGTCGACGAAAACCTGAGCGAGGTCGAGCTGTACCAACAAGCTCAGACCGACCTGAACAACCACAGCTACACCAGCGCCACGGCAAAACTGAAGGCACTGGAGTCGCGGTATCCGTTCGGGCGTTACGCCGACCAGGCCCAGCTCGAGCTGATCTACGCCAACTACAAGAACGCCGAGCCGGAAGCTGCCAAGTCCGCCGCCGAGCGTTTTATCCGCCTGCACCCTCAGCACCCGAACGTGGACTACGCCTACTACCTCAAGGGCCTGACCTCGTTTGACCAGGACGTTGGCCTGCTGGCGCGCTTCCTGCCGCTGGACATGACCAAGCGTGACCCGGGCGCTGCCCGCGACTCCTACAACGAGTTCGCCCAGCTCACCAGCCGCTACCCCAACAGCCGCTACGCGCCGGACGCCAAGCAGCGCATGATCTACCTGCGCAACCTGCTGGCTTCCTACGAAATCCACGTAGCCCACTACTACCTGACCCGTCAGGCGTACGTTGCTGCCGCGAACCGTGGCCGTTACGTAGTGGAAAACTTCCAGGAAACCCCATCGGTGGGTGACGGCCTGGCCGTGATGACCGAGGCTTACCAGCGCCTGCACCTGGACGCCCTGGCGGCCACCAGCCTGGAAACCCTGAAGCTCAACTACCCGGACCACCCAAGCCTGAAGGACGGCCAGTTCGTACCGCAGGTTGCCGAAGCGGACAACCGCTCGTGGTTGAGCAAGTACACCCTGGGCCTGATCGAGTCCCGTCCACCGCTGCCGCCGGGCGAAACCCGCGCCAACCAGGACATCATCAAGCAATACCAGGACGCCAAGGATTCGATTCCATCGGACCTCAAGCCGCGTGACGAAAACGGCGACATCATCGAAGAGCAAGGGCCTCAAGCCCTGGGCAATAACGAAGATCGCTCGTGGTTCAGCTACATGACTTTCGGCATCTTTGACTGATTGTTCGCCGCGATGCAAAAAGGGAGCTCTTCGGAGCTCCCTTTTTTATTGCGCTGCATAATTGCGCTGTGCGCCCATCACGTCCTTGGCTAAACTGCGGGATTCCTTGTCGAGAAGCTGCCCACCATGGTTCGTCTACTGTTCTGGATCGCCGTTATTGCTGCCGCGGTATGGTTTTGGCGCAAATTCAAAAGCCCGGCCGCCAAACAGCAGCGGCCCAGCGAACAGGGCCCGATCCAGATGGTTCGTTGCGCCCACTGTGGCCTTCACCTGCCACAGGATCGAGCCTTGAGCCTGCGCCAGGAATGGTATTGCACCCAGGCGCATCTGGAGCAGGGGCCGAAATCTATCCAGCGTTGACTCGGCCTGCCGGCGCATACGGGGCCGGATCAATGATCGGCTCATGTCCCAGCAACAAATCGGCAAACAGTTGGCAGGACGCCGGCGCCAGCACCAGGCCGTTGCGGTAGTGCCCGCAGTTGAGCCACAGCCCGTCGAAACCTGGCACCTTGCCAATATACGGAATGCCCTCCGGCGAGCCGGGCCGCAAACCGGCCCAATGCCCCACCACTTCGGCATCGGCCAGGGCCGGAATCAACTCGACGGCAGAGGCTTTCAGGCTTTCCAGTGCAGAGTCGGTGGGCGTCTTGTCGAACCCCTCGTGCTCCAGCGTGCTACCAATCAGAATGTGCCCATCCCGCCGGGGAATCGCATAACGCCCCTTGGCCAGGACCATGCACGACAAGAAGTCCGACGCACACTTGTACAAGATCATCTGCCCCTTGACCGGCTCCACGGGCAACTCAAGCCCCAGGCGGCCCAGCAACTCACCGCTCCAGGCGCCGGCGGCCAGCACTACCTGATCGCCATGGATCGGCCCGAGCGCCGTATTCACCCCAACAACCTTGCCGCCCTGCTGAATAAACCCATCAACCGCACACTGCTCGTGAATCGTCACGCCCGGCAGGGCCAACAAGGCCGCCTTGAGGGATTTGACCAACCGCGGATTACGCACATTGGCCACATCCGCCATATAGATCGCCTGGGAAAACCCGGCACCCAGCACCGGCACAGCGTCATGGGCAGCTGAAACATCCACCTTGCTCAGCGGGCGCCCTTCGCGGGCTGCCCAGGCAAGCGCCTCGGTTTCATCATCCAGGTCCAGCCAATACAGGCCGGTGGTGTGAACTTCCGGGTCAATGCCAGTAGCCGCGAACAGACGCTCTGCCAGTTGCGGGTAAAAATCCTGGGACCAGTGCGCCAGGGCCGTCACGGCCGGGCTGTAGCGCCACGGGTAGAGCGGGGAGACAATGCCGCCGCCGGCCCAGGAAGACTCCTGACCGACCGCCGAACGATCCAGCAACACAACCGCTTGCCCTTGGGTCGCCAGGTTGAACGCCGTCAACAACCCGATTACCCCACCACCCACAACCACTACTTGCTGTTGCTTAGCCATTGTTCGATCCAGCCGATAAAAAGAAAAAGGCACGCCCGGCGCCCAATCGTCCAGCTTCCTCATCATTGCCCCCAGCACGCCTTGCGCGTCATATCAGGCGCGGCTCCCGGATTGCTTCGCGCACCGGTACTGCTCAGACTGAAGGCGGCACAGGGATCGCCCGCCATCACCGAGTCAATTGCCGGCGTGGCAAGCAGAACGAAATCCTGAGGGTTCAATGCAGGGGTGATTCTATAGCGATCATTGCCGGCGATGACGCCAGTCGCATCAATAAAAGTGCCGTTCCTCGCGTAATAGCGCTCAAGGTACTGTGCCTGCTCACTCAGCAACCCGGCAATTTCCGCGCGATAGACCTTTTTCATATGGCTGAGATACCCGGGATAGGCGACGCCCGCCAGGAGTCCGACGATCGCCACGGCGATCAGTAATTCGATCAGGGTGAAGCCTGTGCAATCCTTGCCCATCGTGCTGCTCACCTATTGAAGTTGTCGCCACATGATTCGTCGAAAACGCTCGCCGGGCCCACTGCCCACACGGGCATACACAGACTCCAGGACGGAGCGTGAGTGCCCACTGACGCCCACTGATGTCACGCGATAGACCGTGGCCTGGGCCTCTGCCGGGAGCTGAGCCAAACCCGTTCCCGGCCCCAGGTTTTGAATACCGTAGACGCCATCTTTCATCCCTATCCAGGTCACAGTCGATACGGGATTCGTCCCCGGCCCCACTACCGAAACCGATTCGGCAGGTGGCGCGCACGCAGCCGTCGAGTGGCAAGGGCGCAGGGCGAAACCTGACGCCTGCACCAAAGACTCGCCAAGCCTGAGGCCGCTTTCGGCCTGCTGAAACGACTGGTTGCGCTGCCGAAGGCTGCCGGTAATTTTTTCTTGCGAGATTGCTCCCTGCATCGAAGACACTCCGAGGAGTGCCAACAGCAGCAGGAATACCAGGCTGATCAGCAAAACCATGCCTGCCTGCCTCGAACGGGAGAGGTAATAACCCATGGGCACGCTACTCCAGGCGATTACGTAGTGCCGCGACCACGCTGTAGGCCTGGTCTTTCACCAACCCATTTGGATCCTGAAGTGTCAGCAGAATCCGCACGCTGCGGATGAGCGACTCATCGCCGGGGTTGGGGTCATATCGGCTGACAACCGTTGAGCCAGGCTTGTCGGCCACGCCGAAACTGATATCGAATGCCCCCACGTTATCCACCAGCACCGCTTTGCTCGGGGCCGCCAGCGTGCTGAACTTCAGCTGCCCGCCCTCAAAGGTGTAGGTCAGCTTGCGCAGTGGGAAGTGGATTTGCCCGGGCGTCGCTGCCGGCGGGCTTCCAACATAGGCGTGGGCAGAGCCGGTGCAATCGGAAAGCACCGTCCAGTCCGGCTTGCTGCCACCCTCCCCGACGTCGGCGGTCACCAGCGTCAGGGACCGGGAACTGCCGGTGGTACTCCATCCAATGGGACGATCAAAACCTGCGGGAGCGTTGCTGATTGATGCAGCGGACAAGCAGCCAAACATGCCCGCCTGGCGTATTTCCTGAATCAGCTTGCCAAGGGCGAACCGTGCATCATCCTGCAACAGCGAAGCCGCACTCTGGCTGGCATAAGTGGTTCGGGAGCTGAGTGCAATCTGGGTCACCCCCAGGATCAACATCAGGCCGAGGGCCAATGCCAGCAGCATCTCCACCAGGCTGAAACCGCACACTGGACCTCTCATGGCAACACCCTCGGGTCGACTGCAATCCGGCTGGTCAGGGTGAACGTTTCCCGGGTGCCTTGAGCCTTCGCTCCACGGGAGTCGTCCCAACTGATGCTGATGGTCACTTCTCGCTGATTGACCGCAACCGACCCCTTGGCGCTTTCCCCGGCGAACCCGGCGATATTCGCTTCAAAGTCGTGCAGGTCCAGATCACGCACACTCGCTACCGAGGTACTCGAGGGCGCGCGTTCACCCTGGCCCCAGGAGTAATCAGCACCCGAATTGGCGCGGATCCGGTCGAGCATGTCGTAGGCAATGAAACTGGCCTGACTGGTCATCCTGGAACTGTCGGTATATTTCAATGCATTGAGCTGAATGACTGCCGCCCCTAGCAGGCCGACAGCGAGTATCAGCACAGATACCAGGACCTCGATCAGGGTCATTCCGGCCTGGGTCGGTTGCGGGTGGGGCGTTACGGGAAAAGCGTTCATTACCATCGCCATCCATGTCGAAGGTCATCAGAAAGCAGCGCAAACCTGCTGTGCGACGCAAGACTAGCGCCGGTATTGCCTGAGCGCTGCCCCCCGGAACAAAGCGAAATACTTTGGACAGAATGGCCACCATTCGACCCGCCGGACTGGGCGCTATAACTATGTCTGCCATCCGGCACCGACTGAAAAAGCACACCGCGTCCACGGAGGGACGGCCCATGAAACAACGAGGTTTCTCGCTGATTGAACTGATACTCGGCCTGTTCCTGAGCGGCATCCTGGCCAATCTGGCAGTGCCGAGCCTCAAGGGACTGCTCGAGTCGCAACGACGCCAGAGCGCCGCCGAATCCCTTGCCGGCGGACTGCGTTATGCCCGCACAGAAGCCATCGCACGCAATCGCACGGTGGTTATCCATGCATTGGACGATGACTGGAGCCGGGGTTGGAGGGTGATACTGGACCTGAACGGTCGCGGCCATCTGGACGACAAAAACCCGGTGCTGCTGGAGCGCCAGGACAGTGGGCAGATACCGATTGTGGGGAATACGCCGGTGAGAACCCAGATACGCTTCAGCAGCCTGGGTGAACCGCTGCTGTCAGCAGGGGCATTCAGCGCCGGCACCGTCCACGTGTGTGCGACGGACCAGCAACTGAGCCTGTATCAAATAGTGCTGGCCGCCAGCGGGCGTATCAGCCTGCGCAGTAACAAGACCGAGCAGGCTTTGTGCCGGGGCTATGCCGGCACTCTGGGCCTCAGAGCAGCGAACGAACCCGCAGCTCCTTGGGCATGGAGAAAGTGATGTTCTCTTCACGGCCAGCCAGTTCATCAGCGCCCGTGGCGCCCCAGGCCTGCAGTTGCTGAATAACGCCACGCACCAGGACTTCCGGGGCCGACGCCCCGGCAGTGATGCCAATGCGTTCGACACCGTCGAACCAGCTGCGCTGCATGTCTTCGGCACCATCGATCAGGTAGGCCGGGGTGGCCATGCGCTCGGCCAGTTCGCGCAGGCGGTTGGAGTTGGAGCTGTTGGGGCTCCCCACCACCAGCACAACATCGCATTCGTCGGCCAATTGCTTGACCGCATCCTGGCGGTTCTGGGTGGCGTAGCAGATGTCATCCTTGCGTGGACCGCCGATGGCCGGGAAGCGCGAGCGCAAGGCATCGATGACGCGGCTGGTGTCGTCCATGGACAAGGTGGTCTGGGTAACGAAAGCCAGCTTTTCAGGGTTGTGCACCTGCAATGCAGCGACGTCTTTTTCGTCTTCCACCAGGTAGATCGCCCCACCATTGCTGCCATCGTACTGGCCCATGGTGCCTTCGACTTCCGGGTGACCGGCGTGGCCGATCAGGATGCATTCACGACCATCACGGCTGTAGCGCGCGACCTCGATGTGCACCTTGGTCACCAGCGGGCAGGTGGCGTCGAACACTTTCAGGCCACGGCCTGCTGCTTCGGTGCGTACCGCCTGGGAAACGCCGTGAGCGCTGAAGATGACGATAACGTCGTCCGGCACCTGGTCCAGTTCTTCAACGAAGATGGCCCCGCGGCTGCGCAGGTCTTCGACCACAAACTTGTTGTGGACGACTTCATGGCGCACGTAAATCGGCGGCCCGAAAACTTCCAGGGCGCGGTTGACGATTTCAATCGCCCGGTCCACGCCGGCGCAGAAGCCACGGGGGTTGGCGAGTTTGATTTGCATGCTGTGCCTCGTGTCTTGCCCTGTAGGATCGAGCTTGTGTGGCGAGGGCGCTTGCTCCCGCTGGGCTGCGAAGCAGCCCCAACAAGCTCGCCCCTGCAGTAGGCCGATTTCGTTAGTTACAGCGCTTTAACGTCGATGATTTCAACATCAAAGGTCAAGGTTTTCCCGGCCAACGGGTGGTTGAAGTCGATGGTCACTTGCGCGTCATCAAAGGCTTTCACCACACCCGGCAGCTCGGTATTCGCCGCATCGTTGAAGATCACCAGCAAGCCTTCCGACAGCTCCATGTCCTGGAACTGCGAACGCGGGATGATCTGCACGTTTTGCGGGTTGGGCTGGCCAAAGGCGTTTTCCGGCAGGATCTGCAGGTTGCGCTTGTCGCCGGCCTTGAAACCGAACAGTGCCGCTTCGAAACCCGGCAGCAGGTTGCCGTCGCCGACCTTGAAGGTCGCCGGGGCCTTGTCGAACGTGCTGTCGACCGTGTCGCCATTCTCCAGGCGCAATGCGAAATGCAAGGTGACTTCCGTGTTCTGGCCAATGCGTTGCTCAGCCAATACCTGTTCAGTCATGAACGGTCTCTCCGGTTTTCTTGCTTTTGAACATATCCAACGCCAGCATGATTGCACCGACGGTGATGGCGCTGTCGGCAAAGTTGAACGCCGGGAAGTACCAGCGGTTCTGCCAATGCACCAGAATAAAGTCGATCACATGGCCCAGGGCAATGCGGTCGTACAGGTTGCCCAATGCGCCACCCAGCACCAGCGCCAACGCAACGGCCAGCCAGGTGTCGTTACGCCCCAGGCGCTTGAGCCAGACTACCAGCACGGCACTGACCACCACGGCGATCAGGGCAAACAGCCAGCGCTGCCAGCCGGAGCTGTCAGCCAGGAAGCTGAACGCAGCGCCGGTGTTGTAGGCCAGGGTCCAGCTGAAGTAGTCGGGAATCACCACGATCTGCTGGTACATCTCCAGGGCGCCTTCGAAGTGAGCCTTGCTGAGCTGGTCAATGACCAGCACCAGCACGCTCAACACGAGCAAGCCCAGGCGTCCAAAACGACTGGCTTCAGGCATAGTGACGAACCTCGCCAGCGCCAGAGATGTTGTCGACACAGCGACCGCAGATTTCCGGATGCTCGGGGTTCACGCCGACATCTTCACGGCAGTGCCAGCAACGGGCGCACTTGGCGAAGGAGGACTTGACCACCTTGAGCTTGAGACCCGGGACTTCGGTCGCGACGGCATCTGCAGGCGCCTGGGCAAACGGCGCCAGGCTGGCGGTCGAGGTGATCAGGACGAAGCGCAGTTCGTTGCTCAGCTTGGCCAGGTCAGCGGTCAGGCCTTCCTCGGCAAACAGCGTGACCTCGGCCTGCAGGTTGCCGCCAACGGCCTTCGCCGCGCGCTGCACTTCCAGTTCCTTGTTCACGGCAACCTTGACGGCCATTACGCCTTCCCAGTACTCGCGGCCCAGCTCGAAGTCGGCCGGCAATTCGGTCAGGCCTTCGTACCAGGTGTTGAGCATCACGGACTCGTTCCGCTCGCCCGGCAGGTATTCCCACAGTTCGTCGGCGGTGAATGCCAGGATCGGGGCGATCCAGCGCACCAGCGCTTCAGAGATGTGGTACAGCGCGGTCTGCGCCGAACGGCGGGCCTTGCTGTTGGCGCCGGTGGTGTACTGGCGGTCCTTGATGATGTCGAGGTAGAAACCACCCAACTCCTGCACGCAGAAGTTGTGGATCTTCGAGTAGACGTTCCAGAAGCGGTATTCGCCGTAGTGCTCTTGCAGCTCGCGCTGCAGCAACAGGGTACGGTCCACGGCCCAACGGTCCAGGGCGAGCATTTCCTCGGCCGGCAGGATGTCGGTGGCCGGGTTGAATCCGGTCAGGTTCGACAGCATGAAGCGTGCGGTATTACGGATCCGGCGGTAGGCATCGGCGCTGCGCTGCAGGATCTGCTCGGAAACGGCCATCTCGCCCGAATAATCGGTAGAGGCAACCCACAGGCGCATGATGTCGGCGCCCAGGGTGTCGTTGACCTTTTGCGGCGCGATCACGTTGCCCAGGGACTTGGACATCTTGCGACCGTTCTCGTCGACGGTGAAACCGTGGGTCAGCAGCTCGCGGTACGGGGCGTGATCGTCGATCGCGCAACCGGTCAGCAACGAGGAGTGGAACCAGCCACGGTGTTGGTCCGAACCTTCCAGGTACAGGTCGGCACGCGGGCCGGTCTCGTGGCCCATCGGGTGCGAGCCGCGCAGTACGTGCCAGTGGGTGGTACCCGAGTCGAACCAGACGTCGAGGGTGTCGCTGATCTTGTCGTACAGCGGCGCTTCGTCGCCCAGCAGCTCGGCGGCGTCCAGCTTGAACCAGGCTTCGATGCCCTCTTGTTCAACGCGCTGGGCAACCTCTTCCATCAGCTCGACGGTACGTGGGTGCAACTCGCCGCTTTCCTTGTTCAGGAAGAACGGAATCGGCACGCCCCAGTTGCGCTGGCGGGAGATGCACCAGTCCGGACGGTTGGCGATCATCGAGTGCAGGCGCGCCTGGCCCCAGGCCGGAACGAACTTGGTGTCTTCGATCGCCTTGATCGCACGCTTGCGCAGGGTTTCGCCGCTGGTCGGCTCTTTGTCCATGCCGATAAACCACTGCGCAGTGGCGCGGTAGATCAGCGGGGTCTTGTGACGCCAGCAGTGCATATAGCTGTGGGTGATGGTTTCGGTGTGCAGCAGCGCACCGACTTCCGCCAGCTTGTCGACGATCGCCGGGTTGGCCTTGAAGATGAACTGGCCACCGAAGAATTCCAGGGACGGCACGTACACGCCGTTGCTTTGCACGGGATTGATGATGTCGTCGTTGACCAGGCCGTACTGCTTGCAGATCACGAAGTCGTCAACGCCATAGGCAGGCGAGCAGTGAACCACGCCGGTGCCGGCGCCCAGCTCAACGTACTCGGCCAGGTAGATTGGCGACAGGCGGTCGTAGAACGGGTGACGGAAGTTGATCAGTTCCAACGCGGACCCGGTAGTGGTCGCGATCACCGAGCCTTGCAGGTTATAGCGGGCCAGGCACGCCTCCACCAGCTCTTCAGCCAGCACCAGCAGTTTGTCACCGACGTCCACCAGGGCGTAGGTGAATTCCGGGTGCACGTTCAGCGCCTGGTTGGCCGGGATGGTCCACGGGGTGGTGGTCCAGATCACAATGGAGGCTGGCTTGGCCAGGCTCGCCAGACCGAAGGCTTGCGCCAGTTTGGCTTCGTCGGCGATCGGGAAGGCCACGTCGATGGTCGAGGACTTCTTGTCTTCGTACTCGACTTCGGCTTCAGCCAGGGCCGAGCCGCAATCGAAGCACCAGTTCACGGGCTTGAGGCCCTTGAACACGAAACCGCCCTTGACGATTTCGGCCAAGGCGCGGATTTCACCGGCCTCGTTCTTGAAGTTCATGGTCTTGTACGGGTTGGCCCAGTCGCCCAACACCCCCAGGCGGATGAATTCGGACTTCTGCCCTTCGATCTGCTCGGTGGCGTAGGCACGGCACAGTTCGCGGGTTTTATCCGCGCCCAGGTTCTTGCCGTAGGTCACTTCGACCTTGTGTTCAATCGGCAGGCCGTGGCAGTCCCAGCCCGGGACATAAGGCGCGTCGAAACCCGAAAGGGTTTTCGAGCGGATGATCATGTCCTTGAGAATCTTGTTCAGCGCATGACCGATGTGAATCGTGCCGTTGGCATAAGGAGGGCCGTCGTGCAGGACGAATTTCGGACGATCCTTGCCAATCTCGCGCAACTTTCCGTACAGGCCAATACTGTCCCAGCGCTGCAGGATCTGCGGTTCGCGCTGTGGCAGGCCGGCCTTCATTGGGAAGGCGGTGTCCGGAAGGTTTAGCGTGGCTTTATAGTCGGTCATTTAAGGCTCTTCATTAGCGATGGGCGCTAGGTGCGGCTAGTGCACGGGCGGCGGCGACATCCGCATTGATCGCCGTTTTCAACGCCTCCAGGGAGGCGAAACGCTGCTCTTCACGCAGCTTTTGGTGGAAAGCCACCGTCAAACGCCGGTCATACAAATCACCGGCAAAATCCAAAAGGTGAACTTCCAGGTGGGCTTTGCCATCACCTGCAACCGTGGGCCTGACGCCTATGTTGGCGACTCCGGGCCACGATTGGCCGTCGATGTCGACACTCACCAGGTAAACCCCGGTCAGTGGCACACGACGGCGCTTGAGCTGCACGTTGGCGGTTGGCGTGCCCAGTTGGCGCGCCAGCTTCTGGCCGTGCAGCACCCGCCCGGCAATCCGGAACGGGCGACCGAGCAAACGCTCGGCCAAGGCGAAGTCGGCAGCGGCCAGGGCGTTACGCACCTGGGTACTGCTCACGCGCAGGCCGTCCAGTTCGACGGTTTGCGCGGCTTCGACGGTAAAACCCTGGGTGACGCCGGCCTGCTGCAGGAAATCGAAATCCCCTACCCGGTCGCAACCGAAACGGAAGTCGTCGCCGACCTCCAGATGCTGCACGCCGAGGCCGTCCACCAGGATACGGTCGACGAACTCGGCGGCGCTGAGGCTGCGCAAGCGCTGGTTGAAAGCCAGGCAGAGGACGCGGTCCACACCTTCTTCAGCCAGCAGTTGCAGCTTGTCCCGCAGGCGGGCCAGACGCGCCGGCGCCGTCTGCGGGGTAAAGAATTCTCGCGGCTGTGGTTCAAAAATCACCACGCAGCTGGGCACGCCCAACTCAACCGCACGCTCACGCAGGCGGGCCAGGATAGCCTGGTGGCCACGGTGAACACCGTCAAAGTTGCCAATAGTGGCGACGCAGCCCCGATGCTGGGGGCGCAGGTTGTGGAGACCTCGAACCAGCTGCATAACGCGCTTCTTGCTCATAAAGTGGTCGATTATAACCACACCCGGCCCCGGACGACAGGCAACAGCGCAGGCCATTTGCGCGAATCGATAAAACAACCGTCTTATCGACGAAAAGTCTCTAGCTCAGCGACTTGCGATTGAAATCCCGCAAGCGGAAGCCCATCAGCAGCAACATGCCGAAGTACACCAGCACACCAGCCGCCACCAACGCTCCCAGGCGCATGAAGCGCTCGAGCATATGGCCCTGCTCCCAGGCCGGCATGAAGTGCATCAGGCCCAGCAGTACCGCGGCCATCGTCCCCACCGCCACCACCAACTTGAGCGCAAACAAGCCCCAGCCCGCCTGAGGCTGGAACATTTTCTGTTTACGCAGCTGATAAAACAGCAGCCCGGCGTTGATGCAGGCCCCCACACTGATCGCCAGCGCCAGCCCGGCATGCTTCAGCGGACCGATGAACGCTAAGTTGAGCAGCTGGGTAACCACCAGGGTGAAGATCGCGATCTTTACCGGGGTACGGATGTTTTGTTGAGCATAAAAGCCGGGGGCCAGCACCTTGATCACGATAATGCCCAGCAGCCCAACGGAATAGGCGATCAGCGCACGCTGGGTCATCGAGGCGTCAAACGCAGTGAACTGGCCGTACTGGAACAGCGCGACCGTCAGTGGCTCGGCGAGCAACCCCAGGGCCACGGCACACGGCAGCACCAGCACGAAGCACAGGCGCAGGCCCCAGTCGAGAATCCGCGAATATTCGTGGCGGTCTTTGCTGGCATAGGTACGCGACAGCGTTGGCAGCAGGATGGTGCCGAGTGCCACGCCGAGCACGCCGGACGGCAATTCCATCAGACGGTCGGCGTAGTACATCCACGACACCGAACCCGAGACCAGCAGCGAGGCGAAGGCGGTGTTGATGATCAGGGAAATCTGGCTGACGGAAACCCCGAGGATGGCCGGCAGCATGTTGCGCATCACCCGCCAGACGCCGGTGTCCTTGAGATTCAAACGCGGCAGCACGAGCATGCCGATTTTCTTCAGGTGCGGCAGCTGGTACAGCAGTTGTGCCAGGCCACCAGCCAGGACCGCCCAGCCGAGGGCCATCACAGGCGGATCGAAATACGGTGTCAGGAACAGCGCAAAAATAATCATGCTGACGTTAAGCAGGGTCGGCACGAAGGCCGGCACCGAGAAACGGTTCCAGGTATTGAGGATCGCCCCGGCCAGGGACGACAGGGAAATCAGCAATATATAAGGAAAGGTCACCCGCAACAGATCAGTGGTCAGGGCGAATTTTTCCGGTGTATTGGCAAAACCGGGGGCCGTGGCCCAGATCACCCAGGGCGCGGCGAGCATCCCGGCGATCGTCACCAGCGTCAGCACCAACGTCAGCAAACCCGAAACATAGGCAATGAAGGTGCGGGTCGCCTCCTCGCCTTGCTGGGCCTTGTACTCCGCCAGAATCGGCACGAATGCCTGGGAAAAAGCCCCCTCGGCGAAGATCCGCCGCAGCAGGTTGGGCAGTTTAAAGGCAATGAAGAAGGCATCCGTGGCCATGCTGGCGCCAAAAATACGTGCCAGCAGCGTGTCACGCACAAACCCCAGAACCCGGGAAATCATAGTGATAGAGCTGACAGCGGCCAACGATTTGAGCAGATTCATTGAAAGAGTTTTTGCCTATAGATAAAGAGCAGGCGAACAAACGGCCCACATATGCGATACTCCGCGCCTGCAACAAGCACAGAGCCAAAGCTCGCGAGTTTACAGGTCAAGCGCCGGAAATAAATCACCCGCCTCTTAAGATCGACCACTCAGCAGTTCGCATCACACGCCCTTGACAAGACTTCAACTCATCGGCATGATTCGCGGCCTATTTTGTTTGCTATTTCCTAAAAAGTCTTTCGAGGAGCTCGACGGTGGCCAACACACCTTCCGCCAAAAAACGTGCAAAACAGGCTGAGAAGCGTCGCAGCCACAACGCCAGCCTGCGTTCCATGGTTCGTACCTACATCAAGAATGTAGTTAAAGCCATTGACGCAAAAGACGCTGAAAAAGCTCAAGCTGCTTACGTTCTGGCTGTGCCAGTTATCGACCGTATGGCCGATAAAGGCATCATCCACAAGAACAAAGCTGCTCGCCATAAAGGTCGTCTGAATGGCCACATCAAGGCTCTGAACCTTGCTGCTGCAGCCTAAGCGATAAGCTTGTTAAAAAACCGACCCCAGGGTCGGTTTTTTATTGCCTGCGATTTGGGAAAGCCAAAAAAAGAGCCGGCATGCCGGCTCTGCTTCAGATTTATTGCGCTGTGGGCCACGGCAGGATCGGAATCGCCGTCACCGCATTCTGCGGGCTGCCTTCGATCAAGCGGTCGCTGTAGACCAGATACACCAGGGTATTGCGCTTCTTGTCGAGGAAACGCACCACCTGCATGGTCTTGAAGACCAGGGACGTGCGCTCCTTGAACACCTCATCCCCATCCTTCAGCTCGCCCTTGAAGCGAATCGCACCTACCTGGCGACAGGCAATCGACGCCTCGGCGCGATCCTCCGCCAGACCCAACCCACCCTTTACCCCGCCCGTCTTGGCGCGAGACAGGTAGCAGGTCACGCCATCCACCTTCGGGTCATCAAAGGCCTCGACCACGATCCGGTCATTGGGGCCGACAAACTTGAACACCGTCGACACCTGGCCAATCTCTTCGGCCGACGCCAGCAACGGCATCGCCAGCAGCAAACCGAGCAATCCCTTCATTACGCGCATCGAGACTTCCTTTTTACTTAAACCAGAATCAGGTTATCCCGGTGAACCAGCTCCGGCTCAGCCATGTAACCCAACAGACCGACAATCGCCTCAGACGACTGCCCGATGATTTTCTGCGCCTCAAGGGCGCTGTAGTTGGCAAGGCCACGGGCAATCTCACGACCGTCCGGCGCCACGCACACCACCATTTCGCCACGGCGGAAGCTGCCCTGGACCAGTTTTACACCCACCGGCAGCAAGCTTTTGTTGCCTTGGGACAACGCTGAAACCGCACCAGCATCCAACACCAGGGTACCGCGCGTCTGAAGATGCCCCGCCAGCCACTGCTTGCGCGCCGCCAGCATGCCACGCTCAGGCGACAGCAGCGTACCGATGCGCTCGCCCGCCTTGAGGCGATCCAGCACCCGCTCAATCCGACCACCGACGATGATGGTATGCGCGCCGGAACGCGCCGCCAGCCGTGCCGCACGCAGCTTGGTCTGCATGCCGCCACGCCCCAGGGCACCGCCGACACTGCCAGCCACCGCATCCAGCGCCGGATCATCGGCACGCGCTTCGTAAATCAGCTGGGCCTCAGGGTTATTGCGCGGGTCAGCGTCGAACATGCCGTCGCGATCCGTGAGGATCACCAGCAAATCAGCCTCAACCAGGTTGGCCACCAGCGCTGCCAGGGTGTCGTTGTCACCGAAGCGAATCTCGTCGGTCACCACGGTGTCATTCTCGTTGATCACCGGGATCACCTTGAGTTCAACCAGGGCACGCAGGGTGCTGCGGGCGTTCAGGTAGCGCTTGCGGTCGGACAAGTCGTCATGGGTCAGCAGAATCTGCGCCGTGTGGCGCCCGTGCTCGGCAAAGCTGGACTCCCAGGCCTGTACCAGGCCCATCTGACCAATGGCGGCGGCAGCCTGCAGCTCATGCATCGCGCTGGGTCGCGCGGTCCAGCCGAGGCGGCTCATGCCGGCGGCAACCGCCCCGGACGACACCAACACCAACTCGACGCCGGCCTCATGCAAGGCCACCATCTGGTCCACCCAGACACTCATGGCCGCACGATCCAGCCCCTTGCCATCCGCCGTCAGCAGCGCGCTACCGATCTTAACGACCCAACGCTGCGCACCTGTCACCTTGCTCCGCATCATCTTCAACCTTAGATAGAGGGCCGCGCGACCCAGCGCCGCCCATAACGTTATTCGTGACTACCGATTTCCAGATACCAAAACGCCGCTCGATTGAGCGGCGCTTAAGTTTACTGCAACGAATCAGTCGCGCACGTAAATGATTTCCGGACCATCTTCATCATCCACGTCTTCCTCGTCCCAATCATCGTCACCGATATCATGGACCGACTTGACGCCACTGCGACGCAGGGCACGCTGATCATCCAGCGCCTGCAACTGGGCACGAGCCTCGTCTTCGATGCGCTGATCCAGTTCAGCCAGCTCGGCCTTGTAGACAGGGTCGGCGGCCAGGCGATCGGCACGGTCTTCGAGGTAACGCATGATGTCGCGAGTCAGGCGCTCAGTGCCTTCTTTGGCAATGGCCGAGATCACGTAGACCGGACCGGTCCATTCCAGGCGATCAACGATCTCCTTGACGCGCTCTTCGTGCTCTTCCTCGAGGATCTGGTCGCACTTGTTCAGCACCAACCAGCGATCACGCTCAGCCAGGGACGGGCTGAACTTGGTCAGCTCGCTGACGATCACTTCAGCAGCGTCCGGTGCACTGGTGTCATCCAGCGGCGCCATGTCGACGAGGTGCAGCAGCAAACGGGTGCGGGACAAGTGCTTGAGGAAACGGATCCCCAGGCCTGCGCCGTCGGAAGCGCCTTCGATCAGGCCCGGAATGTCCGCAACCACGAAGCTTTTCCAGCGGTCGACGCTAACCACACCCAGGTTCGGCACCAGGGTAGTGAACGGGTAATCGGCGACTTTCGGCTTGGCAGCAGACACCGAGCGAATGAACGTACTTTTGCCGGCGTTCGGCAAGCCCAGCAGGCCCACATCAGCCAGTACCTTCATTTCCAGCTTCAGGTCACGCTGCTCGCCTGGCTTGCCCGGCGTGGTCTGGCGTGGCGCACGGTTGGTACTGGACTTGAAACGGGTGTTACCCAGACCGTGCCAGCCGCCATGAGCCACCAGCAGGCGCTGACCGGCTTTGGTCAGGTCACCAATGACTTCCTGGGTTGCGGAGTCGATCACGGTGGTGCCGACCGGAACCCGCAGTACCAGCTCTTCGCCTTTTTTACCGGTGCAGTCGGTGCTGCCGCCGTTGGAGCCACGCTCGGCATCAAAGTGCCGGGTGTAACGGTAGTCCACCAGGGTGTTGAGGTTTTCGTCGGCGATCATGTAGACCGAGCCGCCATCACCACCATCACCACCGTTAGGACCACCGTTTTCGATGAATTTTTCCCGACGGAAACTCATGCAACCGTTACCGCCGTCGCCAGCTTTTACTCGGATCGAAACTTCATCAACGAACTTCATAACAAAACGCCTCTCGCCACACGGACGAGCTTAAGAAACCAAGACATAAGACTCTTGCAAAAATGAGCGCAGCGACCTCAAGCAACGACCGCAAATCCACTGCTTTCGCCCATCACAAACAGCTTTGCAAGAGACTCACCCCACAAACGAAAAAGCCCCGTCGCGAGACAGGGCTTTTCCAGCAACTACGTAATTATGCCGCGACGACTTCAGTCTTCGGGACAATGCTCACGTAACGGCGGTTGAAAGCGCCTTTTACTTCAAACTTGATCACGCCGTCGATTTTAGCGAACAGAGTGTGATCTTTACCCATGCCAACACCGTAACCGGCGTGGAATTGGGTGCCGCGCTGACGCACGATGATGTTGCCCGGAATGATAACCTGGCCGCCATACATCTTCACGCCAAGGCGTTTGGCTTCTGAGTCGCGACCGTTACGGGTACTACCACCAGCTTTTTTGTGTGCCATGAGTCAATTCTCCTAGTGAGGAATTAGGCTGAAATTAAGCCTGAATACCGGTGATTTTGATCTCGGTGTACCACTGGCGGTGGCCCATACGCTTCATGTGGTGCTTACGACGACGGAACTTGATGATGCGGACTTTATCGTGACGACCTTGGGAGATCACTTCAGCCACAACGGTAGCGCCTGCAACAACTGGAGCGCCGATGTTCACGTCATCGCCATTGGCGACCAACAGAACGCGATCAAAAGTAACGGATTCGCCAGTAGCGATTTCCAGCTTCTCGATCTTCAGGTATTCACCTGGGGCGACCTTGTATTGCTTGCCACCAGTAACAATTACTGCGTACGACATGGTATTTCTCCGATAATCCTGCTCACCCAGCGCTTTATAAGAAGAGGTATTGGCTGGCATGGCTGCATGGGATGGACGTCCCGAATGCAATTGCGTAAGGCAGGTGCTGCCCAGGAAGTTCAGGGTGCGCGATTGTACGCAAGCTATGGAGGTGTTGCAAGTAGCCGTCTATCGCGCCTTGACACTACGGGACGCGGGTCCTAGCATGCCGCGCAACCCTTCTGGAGCGACTGTCGCTGATGCAACCCCAAGCTTTCTACCGCGCGGTGGCGGACGATTTTAGCGCCGTCGACGGCATCATCAAGAAGCAGCTGACTTCTAAAGTGCCGCTGGTCTCCAAAATTGGCGACTACATTACGTCGGCCGGCGGTAAACGCCTGCGTCCTTTATTAGTGTTGCTGTGTGGCAAGGCCCTGGGCCGCGAAGGCGATGACCTGCGCCTGCTGGCCGCGACCATCGAGTTCCTGCACACCGCCACCCTGCTGCACGACGACGTGGTCGACATGTCCGGCATGCGCCGTGGTCGCGAGACGGCCAACGCGATGTGGGGCAATGCGCCGAGCGTACTGGTGGGCGACTTCCTGTACTCGCGCTCGTTCGAAATGATGGTCGAGCTGGGCTCGATGCCGGTGATGAAGATTCTTTCACAGGCCACGCGCATCATCGCCGAAGGCGAAGTGTTGCAGCTGTCGAAGGTTCGCGACGCCAGCACCACCGAAGAAACCTACATGGAAGTGATTCGCGGCAAAACCGCGATGCTCTTCGAAGCCTCGACCCACAGCGCCGCCGCCCTGTGCGAAGCGACGCCCGAGCAGAGCGAAGCCCTGCGCACGTTCGGCGATCACCTGGGCGTGGCCTTCCAGCTCGTGGACGACCTGCTGGACTATCGCGGCGACGCCGAAACCCTGGGCAAGAACGTCGGTGACGACCTGGCCGAGGGCAAGCCGACCTTGCCACTGATCTACACCATGCGCGAAGGCACGCCGGAACAGGCCGCCCTGGTGCGCAAGGCGATCCAGAAAGGCGGGATCGAAGACCTGGAAAGCATCCGCGAAGCCGTGGAAGCCTCGGGTTCCCTCGAATACACCGCGCAACTGGCCCGTGACTACGTGGCTCGCGCGATCCAATGCCTGGAAGCCCTTCCAGCCAGCGAATACCGGGACGCCCTGGTTGAGCTGAGTGAGTTCGCGGTCGCCCGTACTCACTGATTCTGCTCTGCTCCATGTAGGAGCTGGCTTGCCTGCGATTGCATCACTGCGGTGTAACAGACAAACCGAGGTGCCTGCATCGCAGGCAAGCCAGCTCCCACAGCGTTCTCTGGCGTTGCTGCCCCCTGCCCGGCTAAAACCCTATACAATGTGCGCTTTTTAGCCATCCTGAAACCAAGGAGCTTTAGTGAGCACGTTGCCACCCTGCCCGAAATGCAATTCCGAATACACCTACGAAGATGGCGCCCAGCTGATTTGCCCGGAATGCGCCCATGAGTGGGCCGTCGGCGGCGAAGCCGAGGCGGCCAGCGATGAATCCGTGAAGAAAGACTCTGTGGGCAACGTCCTGCAGGACGGCGACACCATCACCGTGATCAAGGACCTCAAGGTCAAGGGCACGTCCCTGGTGGTCAAGGTCGGCACCAAGGTCAAGAACATCCGCCTGTGCGATGGCGACCACGATATCGACTGCAAGATCGACGGTATCGGCCCGA
This sequence comes from Pseudomonas sp. D4002, assembly GCF_013385665.1. NCBI lineage: Bacteria > Pseudomonadati > Pseudomonadota > Gammaproteobacteria > Pseudomonadales > Pseudomonadaceae > Pseudomonas > Pseudomonas sp. D4002. The sequence continues at coordinate 34,734 of NZ_JACAPN010000015.1, read as the reverse complement.
TGAAACTCAAGTCCGAGTTCGTCCGCAAGGTCTGAATATGCTGCCTCCATCCCGTGCCCTGCACGGGATGGCGCTTCACCCTCCCCGCGTCAGTTCCGCACTGGCGGCAAAAGGCCAGGCCTTTTGATCAAAAACAATATCCACACAGAAAAGTCCGGAAATGGCCAATAGGGACTTGCTATTCTACGAATAAGAATTATTCTCATTGAAACCCATCAAGGAGATACTTCCCATGACTTATTTGATCGATGCCTGGCTGGACCGTCCACACCCTTACCTGCGAATCCTCCATCGGGAAACCGGGGAAGTCTGCGCGGTGCTGGAAGAAGAGGCGTTAAGCGAACTGCAGGATCAGGGCGACCTGGACGTCAATGGCCTGAGTTCCAGTGAGCCCGGGGTGCTGAAGGAAGTGGTGAGAAATCTGTTTCTGTTCTGCTATGCCCGAGCGTTGCGCCCGGTGACGGATCTCAATGGCAAGTTTCATCCATGAGCAACCGCGCAAAACACTGCAGGAGCGAGCAGGCTCGCTCCTGCAGGTAAGGTCTTACAGAACGTCGAGCAGCTCGACGTCAAACACCAGAACGCTGTGCGGCGGGATGCTGCCAACGCCTTGAGCGCCGTAAGCCAGTTCGCTCGGCACGTACAGGCGCCATTTGCTGCCGGCATTCATCAGTTGCAGGGCTTCGGTCCAGCCGGCGATCACGCCGCCAACCGGGAATTCCGCAGGCTGGCCGCGCTCGTAGGAGCTGTCGAACACAGTGCCGTCGATCAGGGTGCCGTGGTAGTGAGTACGCACCTGGTCTTCACGGGTCGGCTTGGCGCCGCTACCTGCAGTCAGCACTTCAAATTGCAGGCCGGAAGCCAGGGTGGTGATGCCGTCACGCTTGGCGTTTTCAGCCAGGAAAGCCAGGCCTTCGCCAGCAGCAGCTTCAGCCTTTGCAGCGGCTTCGGCTTGCATGATTTCGCGGATGACCTTGAAGCTGGCGGCCATTTGCTCCTGGTCCACACGGCTAGGCTTGCCGGCAAAAGCGTCGGTCAGGCCAGCCAGGATCGCGTCCAGGCTCACGCCCGGTGGCGGGTTGTCGCGCAGCTGGTCGCCCAACTGACGGCCAATGCCGTAGCTCACGCGGGTTTCGTCGGTGGACAGATTAACTTCGGACATGGAAAGGCTCCGCTGTAGGACGACACAGGTGCCGTCCAAACTAAAAGGGCGAGCAGACTAGCACACAAGCCACGCCCTTGATGAGCCCCGCGCAGGAGAGCGCCAGGGGCTGATTAATGCTTGGTAACCTTGTCCAGGTAGCCCATGGCAAACGCCGACACCACGAAGGTCATGTGAATGATCACGTACCATTTCAGGTGCTCGGGATCGACGTTCTTGGCGTCCATGAAGACCCGCAGCAGATGGATCGACGAAATCGCTACGATGGACGCCGCGACCTTCATCTTCAGCGACGAGGAGTCCATGGTCCCCAGCCAGTTGAGCTTCTCCTTGCTTTCGTCGATGTCCAGCTGGGAGACGAAGTTCTCGTAGCCGCTGATCATCACCATCACCAGCAGGCCGCCCACCAGGGCCATGTCGATCAACGACAGCAGCACCAGGATCACATCCGACTCGCTCATGGTGAACACGATGGGAATCACATGAAACACTTCCTGGAAGAACTTCAGGCCCAGCGCCAGCAGCCCCAGGGACAGCCCGAAATAGATCGGCGCCAACAGCCAGCGTGAGGCATACATTGCATTTTCGATAAAGCGTTCCATTGAATCTCACACAGCTTGGCTAAAAATGGCGGCGAGTATACCAGCCGCACCCAAACCCCAGAAACCGTCGAGAAAACTGATCTGTACGGCATCTGTTAAGGAATTTTTCTGCTAGTGTCGAGCTCATCAACTCGGCTCGATGATGTCGGACAGGAAAACTCAGATAATGGATGTGCGATCCCCTTTGGCCAGCCTTGGCCTGTGTGCGGCGTTGCTGATGGGCAGCGGTTGTTCCCCAAGCGATGAACACAAGCAAGCCAGTCTCGAAGAGAAAACCGCCAAGTTCGAACAATCCCTGGACGCCATCCAGGACCCCAAGCTCAAGGACGCCGTGTCCGAGCTCGGAGGCTCGCTGCTGTTGCTGGAACGGGCGCGCGCCAAGCTCGCCACCAAGCCCATCGAGGCCGAGTACAGCGAAGACGCCCTGGCGCTGCTCAAGCATTACCCTACGCCGCAGGCGCTGGTCGATACCTACATCAATGGCCTGTTTGTCCTGCGCAAGGCGTCCCATTCGGACTACCTGACGGACCTGCAGCCGATCTTCCCGTTCAACTTCAACATGCCCGACCAGTTCCCCTTCCCTCACGGCCTGGAATGGCAGTCGGTGACCCTGAGCAACAGCAAGGTCATCCCGTTCCAGCCGGAATGGTCGGAAACCGACCCGGGCATCCAGTTGAGCCCCACCAGTTCCAACCTGACCAACCCCGATGACCTGACGGTGACCTACCCATTCGTCGAAGGCGTCGAGACGGAGAACAAAAGCCAGCCGCAGCCCGTCACCCTCAAGGGCAAGGTGGAAGTGATTGCCCCGCGTAAAGTCTTCACCTTCGACTTGTCGAAAAAGGACGTGGGCCGCAAGCGCACCGAAGAAAACGTCACCGTCACCCTGCTGGCCCTGGAAAAGAACTACGCCGAGATCGAACTGACCAACAGCGCCCCGCTGGCGCCGGAAGTCGCGGACGAATCGCCGAACCCGTTGCTGGTGCAGGCTCGTGACACCACCGGGCAATTTCTCTCGCGCTCGGGCTCGATCAACGAAAACGCCGCGCAACTGGCGTTCTACGAGAAGCAACTGGCCGAAATGCAGAAGCAGAAGGCCTGGTCCGACGCCTTCGAGAAACAGCTGGAAGACGAGCAGAAAGCCTTCGAGCTCAAGCAGAACAGCCACTACACCAAGGTGTACTTCAATGGCCTGATCGACAATGTGCAAGTCAGCGTGCTCGACTTTTCCCAGGCCACGGTGACCCGCAAGGACCTGGACCTGCCCGTACGGCGCTTCGACAAGAACAGCCTGGAAAAAACCGTACAGCCGTTGCCGATGCCCGTCACCGTGTATGACGACCAGGCCGCAGATTGGCTCAAGGACGCCACCCTGTCTGAAGACCAACTGAAGAAAAGCGTCACCATCAACCAGTCGGTGGATGACGCCAGTGCGGCGCACGTTGAGTTCGATCACCCCTACACCTTCAACGACGACCTGCTGGGCGAGGACCGCGGCGGCGGCGATGCCCCGGTGACGTTCCTCACCGCCAACGACGAAGGCAAGCTTGGCGAGCCGATCGAACTGCCCGCCGAAGCCTACGAGGTCGACCCGGGGCGCGGCACCATCACCTATGACCTGAACCTGTTCCCTGAAAACCCGGGGTTTGCCGTCGGATCGATGCCGCTGTTCCTGGCGACCATCGAGAAAGGCAGCCTCACTGCCGGGCAACTGCCCAAGGGCCTGGAGCTGAAGGACAACGCGCTGATTGTCGACCAGAAGCTGTTCCCCTCTGACAGCTGGCGGTTCTATGCCAAGGACGCCAGCGGCAACTACCTGAAGGAAATTCTCGGCGTCAGCCACCGCGCCGAGGAATACGGCACGGCGCTGTTCGACGTGCATTACTTCTACGGCCAGCCGACGACATTGGAAACCTACCAGCGCACCGGCCTGGACACGGTGCAGTATGGGTTTGAGGTGAAGCTGGACAAACCCGAGGCGGCCGCTGCCCCCAAGCCCTAGAACACAACTCCCCTTCCCCGTAGCAGCTGTCGAGCACCAGCGAGGCTGCGTCGGGTGCGAACGGGGCTCGGAGTCAGGCACGATGTCGGCGGTGCGGCCGACGCAGCCTCGCTGGCGCTCGACAGCTGCTACGGGGGGGAGTGCGGTCAGCGGATATCGCTTAGCACCGTCTGCCGCCCACCATTGAGTTGTCGCAAGTGCGCCTGCAGGTGCAGGCACCAGATCTGCGGGTCGTCAGCCAGCTCGTACCCGTGCAGGGTCAGGCTTTCAACAATCGAATCGAGGATGGTTTGTGCCACGAAAGGTCCGTGGAACGGGCCTTGGGACTTGATGGTGGAGGGTTGTTCGCCGGTCATTCCGGCGGCAAACAACAAGGTCCACATCCCGGTATCCCCCGCGAGAGGGCGAATGGAACATTCGATACGGGTGACCAGGCCCAGGCACTGGCGGGTGAGGCAGAGGTTGCGCGACATGGCGGCGACCCTCGGTAGATCCGGTATTCAGCCTCGCAGGGCAAGACTGTTTCTATCCAGCGACTCCTGTGGCTATCCCTTGAGCTGAGAATAGAAGAAACCCGGTACAAACCAAGGCTGGGGGACCAACGGATGACTGCCGTCACGACGGCGTCAAAAATATGCCGAAGGGACCTGGAACCAGGCCCCTTCGGCATTGATTACACCGGCTTGGTCTCAGCCAGTGCTTCCTGCGCCAACTCCTTCTCGGCTTCCTTCAGGTCATCTTCACTGATCATCTCGGCGATCGCCCGCAGACGCTCCACCACCCGCGCATTGACGCTGCCTTCGGGGAATTGCCCCTCTTCGTCGGGCGAACCCGCAGGCTCACCCACCAGCAGGCTCAAGGCCTCGTCGGCCTGACGCACGGCATAGACGTGGAATTGCCCCTGCCGCACGGCCTGCAACACCTTCTCATCGAGCATCAGTGTCGCGACGTTGGCCTGGGGAATGATCGCCCCCTGCTCGCCGGTCAGCCCGCGGGCCTCGCAAAGACGGAAGAAACCTTCGATCTTCTCGTTGACCCCGCCGACCGCCTGCACCTCACCAAACTGGTTGATCGAGCCGGTGATGGCAAAGCACTGCTTGAGCGGCGTCTTCGACAGGGCCGAGATCAAGGTGCAGGCTTCGCCCAGGGACGCGCTGTCGCCGTCGACATAGCCGTAGGACTGCTCAAGGGCGATACTCGCCGAGATCGCCAACGGGAATTCCTGGGCATAACGGCTGCCCAGGTAACCGGTGAGGATCATCACGCCCTTGGAGTGAATCGGCTGGCCGAGGTTAACTTCACGCTCGATATCGACGATGCCGCTGCCGCCCGGGTACACCGTGGCAGAAATCCGCGCCGGCACACCAAACGCCGAGTCACCCACCTCCAGCACCGTCAGCCCGTTGCACTTGCCCACCGCCGCGCCGGCGGTGTCGATCAGGATCACCCCGGCGAGCATGTCGTCGAGAATCCGCGCCGACACCCGCCCGGTGCGCGTGGCCTTGGCCTTGAGTGCGCGCTCGATGTGCCCGGAGTCGGTGCGCTCATCACCGGCCAGGTGACGAATGAAGTCCGCCTCGCTGACCAGCTGGAACAAATCACCGATACGCGCCGACAAGCGGCCCTGGTTCTCCGCCAACCGCGCGCTGTAGGTCGCCAGCCGCGCCACCGCATCGGAGGTCAACGGCGCCATGCCTTCTTCCGAGGTGCGGGTTTTCAGCAACTGGGCGAACTGTTCCAGGCTTTCATCCACCATCGGGATGTCTTCGTCAAAATCCACCAGTACCCGGAACATCTCCTGGAAGTCCGGATCCGCGTCCTGCAACGCGTAGTACAACTGGCGGGAGCCGATGATGACCACCTTGAGCTGCAACGGGATCACTTGCGGGTTGAGGGTCACCGTGGCCAGGCGGCCCAGTTCGCCCAGCGGTGATTCCATCTTCAGCTTGCGCGATTGCAAGGCACGCTTGAGGGCGTCCCATACAAACGGCTCGCTGAGCATCTTCTCGGCTTCAAGGATCAGGAAACCACCGTTGGCACGATGCAGCGCACCCGGGCGCAATTGGCGATAGGTGGTGTAGAGCGCGCCCTGGTCGGTGCTGTATTCAATACGACCGAACAGGTTGTCGTAGGTCGGATGCGGCTCGAAGACCACCGGCGCGCCACCGTTGATCGGATGCCCCACCACCAGGCTCGGGCAGTACTGTTCTTCCAGCAACTTGCGGGCCTGGGCGTCGGTTTTCGCATCGTCCACCAGTTGCTCGACCACGGTTTTCAGCAGGTAGACCTGCATCGCCTGCAAGTAGCCGCAGACGGCCGCGTTCTCCGCATATTTTTCGGACAACGGCGCCAGCAGTGGCTGCAAGGCCAGCGTGATGGTTTCTTCGTTGAACTGGCGCATCTGGTTATTGGACTCGCGCTTCCACTGGGGCAGGCTGGCGAGTTCTTCGTTGAGGCGTTCTTCCAGTTCGGAAATATCGGTGTGGAAACGCTCGCGGTCGGCTTCGGGCAACTGCGAGAACTCGGCCTCGTCCAGGGCCTTGCCGTCGAGCATCGGGGTAAACGCAATGTTAGTGCTGTCACGGTACAGCGCCACGTCTTTTTCCAGGGCCAGGCGCTCGATGACGTCCAGGGCACGGTCGTAACGCTGGTTGAAGGCACGGTCGATGGCGCTTTTGCGCTGTTGATACGTCGGGTGTTCAAACACCGCCGGGAAGGTCGCGACCAAGTTGTCGATCAGGCCGTTGATATCGGAGATGAACGCGGCAGCACCGCCCGCAGGCAGTTCCAGCGCGCGGGGTTCGCGAGGCTCATCGAAATTATTGACGTAGACCCAGTCGGCCGGGGTCTGCAGGCGCTTGCCTTCGGCCTTGAGGTAGCGTTTGACGAACGAAAAGCGCCCGGTACCGGGCTCGCCCATCACAAATACGTTGTAACCGGGGCGTGGCATGGCCACACCAAACTGCAAGGCTTCGACCGCACGTTCCTGGCCAAGCACACCGCGAAAGGGCTCCAAATCATTGGTGGTCGAGAAGCTGAACTGTTCAGCGGAAAAAGGACGAGTCAGCGCTTCGGGCGCTAGACGCAAGCTGGCAGCAACAGGATCAGGCATCGGGCTTCCTTACATCAGGCGGGGCAGATGACGGCATTCTGGCGCCGGGTTGGGCCGGCTGGCAAGGACGGCTTGGGGAAAGCATAGCCCCGTGTTCGGGGCTGTAAAAAAACCGAGTGTTTCCGGCTTGTTTCATAAAAAGTCACGGAACCCTTGGATCATGCCTAAACTCCAACCTGCTGCGGGTTGGACTAATAACCGACCCCTAGGGTGCTGTCAGGCACCTGAACCCTTGTCCATTGGTTTGCACACAAAGAGAACAAAGCTATGAAACGGATCCTTCTCGGTACTCTCTTCACCGTCGTCTCCCTCAATGCAATGGCAGAAGCGCCAGGTGGCCCGAACTGCGGTTGGGGCAACATGTTGTTCGAAGGCCAACGCGGCACTCCGGCTCACTTCCTGGCCTCCACCACCAACGGTACCTCGGGTAACGCCACGTTCGGCATGACCTCGGGCACCAACGGCTGCAGCACCAACAGCGCACTGACCTACGGTGGCAAATCGTGGATTGCCATGAATGGCATGATGAACGAGCTGTCCGAAGACATGGCCAAGGGTAACGGCGAAGCGCTGACTACCTACGCTGTAGTACTGGGCGTTGCTCCTGAAGACCGCGAGCACTTTGCCGCTGTGACTCACGAGCACTTCCAGCAAATCTTCAGCAAGGCTGACGTAACCGCTGATGACGTGCACAACAACACCCTGGCTGTACTGAAAAGCGACACCCGTCTGGCGAAATACGCTACCCAGGCTTAAGCTCGACCCGCCCGTGCCTTTCGAGGCACGGGTTTTATTATTTTTGGACCTGCCTCCCCTTTGGGTCTTTTTATCTCGACTTAAGTTGCCCACATGCTCAAACGCCTTGCCTACCTGGCACTCTTCGCCTGCGCCCCGCTGTATGCGGCGCCGCACCTTGATGATCAACGTTTGCAGCAACTGGCCAACGACCCGTTCTGGCTTTCACTGGGGCACTACGAATCCGGCAAGTTCAAAGGCTGGCGCAGCTATGTCAGCGACAAGAAATTCTTCCTCGCTCCCGATGGCGCCCACCATCCGGACCAGGAGCTGAAGGCCACTGTCGAGGCGCTGTATGCCCCGGCCAGCCTCGGCGAAAAGCACGCCCAATGCGTTTACCCGGCACGTACACGCTGGCTCAAGGACCAGTTGCACCTGAGCGACTTGCCGGCGCTGGACTGCAAGGAGTTCAAGCAATGGTTCAAGGACGTCGCCCCCCACAGCGCGGTGATGATCTTCCCGGCGGCCTACCTCAACAGCCCGTCATCAATGTTCGGCCATACCCTGCTGCGCATCGACCAGGCTGACGTGCAGAGCAACAACACCGCCCTGCTCAGCTACGCGATCAACTTTGGCGCCTATATCGAAGGCTCGGACAACAGCATCCTCTACGCCTGGAAGGGCCTGATGGGCGGCTACCCGGGCCTGTTCGCGCTGGTGCCCTACCAGGAAAAACTCTCGGAATACCGTAGCCTGGAGAACCGCGACCTGTGGGAATACCGCCTGAACCTGACCCAGGTCGAGACCGAGCGCATGGTCGAGCACGTGTGGGAACTCAAGCAGATCCAATTCGACTATTTCTTCTTCGACGAAAACTGCTCCTATCGCCTGCTGGAACTGCTGCAAGTGGCCCGCCCAAGCCTGCGGTTAACCGAACAATTCCCGCTGACCGCGATCCCTACCGACACGGTAAAAGCCGTGAAAGAAGCCGGCCTGGTGGAGAAAATCGATTACCGCCCTTCCCGTGAACGGGAGCTGCTGGAACGCGCCAAGCCGCTGGACAGCGACGAGCAGCAATGGGTGCTGAAGATCAGCGACGACCAGAAACAACTGCAGGACCCGGCGTTCAAGGCCATCGCCAAAGACCGCCAGGCCCTGATCATCGACGCCGCCTACCGCCTTGGCCGCTACCGCGCCAACGGCCTGGAGCGCGACACCGAACGCTCCCAGCGCAGCTTCGAACTGCTGCGGGCGATCAACCAGAACCCGGCGCCGGACCTGAAGATCGAACGCCCCGGCCTGCCCGAAGACGGCCACGAATCCCGCACCTGGCAAGCCGGCATCGGCACCCGGGGCGACAAGGCTTTCGGCGAATACGGCCTGCGCATGGCCTACCACGACCTGAACGACAACGCCGAAGGCTTCCCCTTGGGCGCGCAGATTGAAATCCTGCAAATGAAACTGCGCCAGTACGAAGGCAACCACTGGCAATTGCAGCAACTGGATCTGGCAACCATCCGCTCACTGACCCCACGCAACGAGCTGCTGCAGCCCTGGTCGTGGCAAGTCACCGGCGGCCTGGAGCGCGTACCGGGCAAGCATGACGACGAGACACTCGTCAGCCACGTCAACGGTGGCGCGGGCGGCACCTGGCAACTGCGCGACGACATGCTTGGCTTCGCCCTTGGCACGGTGCGCGTGGAGCACAACAGCGACTTCGGTGAAGCCATCTCCCCGGCTGCCGGGTTCAATACAGGTGTGTTGTGGCGCAACCCGCTGGGCAACCTGAGCCTGGAAGCCAAGGGTGACTTCTTCACCAATGGCGAGGTGCGGCGCAGTATCAGCCTGAATCAACAGTGGGAATTGTCGCGCAACCTGGGGCTGAGACTGAGTGCGCAGCGGGAATACAGCCACCTCGCGACACCGGTGAACGAAGTGATGCTGGAAGTGAAGTGGTATCACTATTAATCCCTGAGCCGTAGATCGTTCCCACGCTCCGCGTGGGAATGCATCCTGTGACGCTCTGCGTCACGACCTTTAAAAGCGGACGCAGAGCGTCCAGAGCGGCATGCCCACGCAGAGCGTGGGAACGATCTCTAATTAGTCCATAAGGAGCTTGCTCCCGCGGGGCTGCGCAGCAGCCCCAAAACCAGACACCTCACCCTCTCTGGAATATCTCAATACCCTGAACAGGGGCCGCTTCGCGCCCCAGCGGGAGCAAGCTCCCTCGCCACAGGGGGCGCGTGATCGCCCGAAGCCGCAGCGTCACACGGATTTCTCACATCCGTTTCACATACCCCGAACGAATCCACTCCTACACTTCCCCCATCAGCCGTTCAACGGCCAGGGAGCAAGCGATGTGGCGGTACGCTGGAGTGCTGGGCCTGTTGGCCCTGCTGTCGGGTTGCCAATCAACCCATGAGGATTTGCTGGCCAAGGGTTATCCACCCGCCTTCGCCGATGGCTATGACGACGGTTGCAGCAGCGGCCGCCAGGCCGCCGGGGTGATCACCGGGGAATTTCGCAAGAACGTCCCGCGCTACCTGAAAGACCGCACCTACGCCGAAGGCTGGGATGATGGCTTTCGCCAATGCAAGGCCATGCGCGAGAACGAAGACCTGAACGACTACAAGAATCGCCACTGGGACGACCGCGAACGCGCCTGGCAACAGGAAAAAGACCGCGACGCTGCCAGGGCCTTTCGCTCGCAATAGGTCGCTTCCAGACATCCAGCGAAACTTAACCCCTGCGACCATGGCCCAAACTCCATAGCAGGAGAACGTCATGAGTCGAGCTTTCGTCAACGAAGACAGCGCCGCTGCCCAGGCCAGCCAACCGGTGGAACGCCAGGTCAGCGCGCAACCCAATCACCTCACTGCCCGCGGACTTGCACAATTGCAGGCCAGGGTCGCGCAGTTGCAGCATGAGCACAGCGAAGAATCCGCCAAGGGCGAGCAGGCCGATAAACAGCGCCAGGCCGACCTTGAGCGGGATTTGCGTTACTTCAACCAGCGCCTGCAAAGCGCACAGGTGGTGGCGCCGGCAACCTCCACCGACAAGGTGCAAATCGGCAGCTGGGTGACCTTTGCCAACGAACAGGACGAAGAGCAGCGCATTCAGTTAGTGGGCGAAGACCAGGCCGACGCCACGGTGGGCCTGATCAACTGGGGTTCGCCACTGGGCCGCGCGCTGCTGGGTGCACAGGTGGGCGACGAGGTGCTGTGGAGGCGCCCCGTCGGTGATCAGTTGATCGAAGTCCTGCGCATCGAACCCGAGGGTTAAACGATGCCCTGGGCCAGCATTGCATCCGCAACCTTCACGAAGCCTGCAATGTTGGCGCCCTTCACGTAGTTGACCCGGCCGTTCTCTTCGCCGTAGTGCACGCACGCATGGTGGATCGACTGCATGATGTTGTGCAGCTTGCTGTCCACTTCACCGGCGGTCCACAGCAGGCGCATGGCGTTCTGCGACATCTCCAGCCCGCTCACCGCCACCCCGCCGGCATTGGACGCCTTGCCCGGCGCGAACAGGATGCCGGCCTCGATAAAGATATCCACCGCCTCCAGGGTGGTCGGCATGTTGGCGCCTTCGGCCACGCAGACGCAGCCATTGCGCAACAGGGTGCGCGCCGCTTCGGCGTCCAGTTCATTCTGGGTGGCGCAGGGCAACGCGATGTCGCAGGCCAGTTCCCAGGGTGCTTTGCCGGCGCGGAATTCCAGGCCGAAACGCGGTGCCAGCTCGCTGATGCGCCCGCGCTGTACGTTTTTCAGTTCAAGCAGTGCCGACCATTGTTCTTCGGTCAAACCGCTTTCGCAGTACAGAGTGCCTTCGGAGTCGGACAAGGAAATCACCTTGCCGCCCAGATCCATGACCTTGCGCGCCGCGTACTGGGCGACGTTGCCGGAGCCGGAGATGGCCACGCGCTTGCCTTCGACCCGCTCGCCGTTGCGCTTGAGCATTTCTTCAGCGAAGTACACGCAGCCAAAACCGGTGGCCTCCGGGCGAATCAGGCTGCCGCCGTAGCTCATGCCCTTGCCGGTCAGCACCGAGGTGAACTGGTTGCTCAGGCGCTTGTACTGGCCGAACAGGAAGCCGATCTCCCGGGCGCCCACGCCAATATCACCGGCGGGCACGTCCACGTCCGAGCCGATATGGCGATACAGCTCGCTCATGAACGCCTGGCAGAAACGCATCACCTCGGCGTCGCTCTTGCCCTTGGGATCGAAGTCCGAGCCGCCCTTGCCGCCGCCCATGGGCAGCGAGGTCAGGGAGTTCTTGAAGGTTTGTTCGAAGGCGAGAAATTTCAGCACGCCCAGGTTCACCGACGGGTGGAAGCGCAGGCCACCTTTATAAGGGCCGATGGCGCTGTTCATCTGGATCCGGAACCCGCGGTTGACCCGTACTTTGCCCTGGTCATCTTCCCACGACACCCGGAACACAATCGCACGCTCCGGCTCGCAGATGCGCTCCAGGATGCCCGAGTTCAGGTAGTGGGGATTGGCTTCAAGAAACGGCCACAAACTGCGCAGGACTTCTTCCACGGCCTGGTGGAATTCCGGCTGGTCGGGGTCGCGTTTCTTGAGGCGGGCAAGGAAGGATTCAACGGATTCGATCATGAAAAGTCTCGGCAAATTTATTGTCGTTAAAGGAGATTTGTCCCGGACTTTATCAATTCATGTCGCACCGCGACAGGGCAAAATGTCGCTTTTGTGAATTTAAATGGTGCATTAGATATAAATACAGGCGTTTTTTGCACCTTAATGAGGATTTCAATCCAGGCCTTGCACCAACAGTTAATCCGCTATCGCAGGCAAGCCAGCTCCCACATTTGATCCAGTACATCCATGACAATGCGGTCAACTGTGGGAGCTGGCTTGCCTGCGATGCAGACGACGCGGTGCACATGAAAACACGCAAAAAAAAGCGGAACCCGAAGGCTCCGCTTGTTCAAACCACCAACCCGAATCAGGCCAGTTTCTTGTGCCGTACACGATGCGGCTGGGCAGCAGCTTCGCCGAGGCGTTTCTTGCGATCGGCTTCGTATTCGGTGTAGTTGCCTTCGAAGAACACCGCCTGGGAGTCGTCTTCGTACGCCAGGATGTGAGTGGCCACGCGGTCAAGGAACCACCGATCGTGAGAGATCACAATGGCGGCGCCCGGGAAGTCCAGCAGGGCTTCTTCCAGGGAACGCAGGGTTTCAACGTCGAGGTCGTTGGACGGTTCGTCGAGCAGCAATACGTTGCCGCCTTCTTTCAGGGTCAGGGCCAGGTGCAAGCGACCGCGCTCACCACCGGACAGGTCCTTGACGAACTTCTGCTGGTCGCCGCCCTTGAAGTTGAAGCGACCCACGTAGGTGCGCGACGGGATTTCGTAGTTGCCGATACGGATCTGGTCGGAACCGTCGGAAATCTGCTGGAACACCGTCTTGCTGCCGTCGAGGTCGTCGCGGCTCTGGTCAACGCAAGCCAGCTGCACGGTTTCGCCGACTTCGATGGTGCCCGAGTCCGGTTGTTCCTTGCCCATCAGCATGCGGAACAGTGTGGATTTACCCGCACCGTTACCGCCGATCACGCCAACGATGGCGCCTTTTGGCATGGAGAACGACAGGTTGTCGATCAACACGCGGTCGCCGTAGCCCTTGCAGACGTTCTTGAACTCGATGACCTTGTCACCCAGGCGCGGACCGGCCGGGATGTAGATTTCGTTGGTCTCGGAACGCTTCTGGAATTCCTGGGACTGCATCTCTTCGAAACGCGCCAGACGGGCCTTGGATTTCGACTGACGCGCCTTGGCGCCTTTACGCACCCATTCCAGCTCGTCTTTCATGGCCTTTTCATGGGCCGACTGTTGCTTGGATTCGGCGGCCAGACGGTCGGACTTGGCTTCCAGCCAACCGGAGTAGTTGCCCTCGTAAGGGATACCGGCGCCACGGTCGAGCTCGAGGATCCAGCCAGCAACGTTGTCCAGGAAGTACCGGTCGTGCGTGATCGCAACCACGGTGCCCGGGAAGTCGTGCAGGAAATGCTCCAGCCAGGCGACGGAATCGGCGTCCAGGTGGTTGGTCGGTTCGTCGAGCAGCAGCATGTCGGGGGCCGACAGCAGCAGGCGGCACAGGGCCACACGACGCTTTTCACCACCGGACAGGTGTTCAACCTTGGCGTCCCACGCCGGCAGGCGCAGCGCGTCGGCGGCGACTTCCAGCTGGCGGTCCAGGTTGTGACCGTCGGCGGCTTGCAGGATGGCTTCGAGCTTGGCCTGTTCTGCCGCCAGTTTGTCGAAGTCGGCGTCTTCTTCAGCGTAGGCCGCGTAGACCTCGTCCAGGCGGGCCTGGGCGTTCTTGATCACGCTGACCGCTTCCTCGACCACTTCACGCACGGTCTTGGTCGGGTCCAGGATAGGTTCCTGTGGCAGGTAGCCGATGTTCAGGTCGGGCATCGGGCGGGCTTCGCCGTCGAACTCGGTGTCGACGCCGGCCATGATTTTCAACAGGGTGGATTTACCCGAACCGTTGAGGCCGAGCACGCCGATCTTGGCGCCCGGGAAGAAGGACAGAGAAATGTTTTTCAGGATTTCCCGCTTCGGCGGAACAACTTTTCCCAGCCGATGCATGGTGAAGACGTATTGAGCCATGGTGAACCTAGCGTCAGTGACTGATGAATTAAGCGGGCGAAACCCGTGCCAGGCCATGCGCCGCGCGGGCCGTTGATGTCTATCAATGCCTGCGTGCGGTAGATGCCTGATTGTCTGGGGCTGGAACGCCCTCGCGTAACCGGCAAAGCTACCTGAATGCGGGTGGGCAGTCCAGCCAGGCGGGGCTGGCACTTTGCCACAACACAAGGCATGCTAGCCGCCCTCCGGGCGTCCGGCTTATAGTGCACGTCGCGCGCCAGTCCAGCCAAACCGCAGGATCACAGTTTGTCCAACGTAACGCCGCCAACTCCCCTGCGCGCCGCTCATATAGCGCCGGGAGCGCCCCTGCACGGAACCCTGAAGGGCGCATTGGCGACGCTGGTCCTGTTGCTGCTCGCGTTATTGTTCTGGCAACTGCTGGACCAGTTGCAGCAAAACCAGAAAAACCAGCAGCAATACACCATCGACTACAGCGCCGACCTGGCCGAACAGATCAGCCTGAACATGGCCCTCAGTGCGCAGATTGCGCTGAACCTGCTGCCGATCGTCGAACCGCCGCGGGACGCCGAACAGCAACAAATCCTGATGCGCACCTTGCAACGCTCCCTGCCGGAGTTGCGCAGCGTCGCCCTGCTCGCCCCCAGCGGCGCGATGATCAGTGACAGCGCCAGCGACAGCCAGGACAGCGCCTGGCTCGAAGAACTGGTCAAGCGCAGCCACGCCCAGTCCTATTACCTGAGCAACAACAACGACGGCACCGTCATCTACCTGCTGCTGCACCAGCCCAGCGGCGGCACCAAGATGTACTGGGCCTTGCGCCTGGCCCCCAATTACCTGGCCAACCTGACCCGCCAGGATGGCCAGGGCCAGCGCCCGATGTGGGTCATCGAAAACCGCCTCAACCACCGGGTGGTCAGCCGTGACAGCGGGATGCCGGCCCAATGGGCCACCGCGTTGACCCCGGACGAGTTGAACAAAAGTGTACTGGTCACGCCCCTGAGCAAGAGCGACTGGCAACTGCGCGGCTTGTTCGACCGCGCCGCCGTGCTGGAGCAACTGCTGCCGGCCTTTATCGGCAAATGCCTGCTGGGCCTGGCCTTCTCGCTGATCCCGGTGATCGTGCTGCTGAACATGCGCCGCCGCCAGCGCCAGGTGCACGAGGGGCGCCGGCGCTACCAGGATATTTTCGAAGGCACCGGCGTGGCGCTGTGCGTGCTCGACCTGTCGGGCCTGCGCGCGTTCTTCGATAGAGCCCGACTGCAAACCCGCGAGCAGTTGCAACAGTTGCTGCAAGACAACCCGGAACAGCGCCAGCAACTGCTCAAGGAACTGCGCATCACCGAGGTCAACCAGGTGGCGGTGCGCTTGTTGAATGTTGCCTCTTGCGAGCAGGCCTGGGAACGCCTGATCGACGCCTGCCCGTCGAGCCCGACCGCCATCGGCAACCAGGTGATCGACGCGGTGCTGACCCAGCAGAAGCAGCTTGAACTGGAAATCCAGCTCAGCGATATCGAAGGCAACGACCAATACCTGTGGCTGGTGATGCGCCTGCCGGAACAACAGGACGACTTCAAGGCCGTGATCCTGAGCATCAGCGACATCACCAGCCGCAAGCTGATCGAGTTGTCACTGGTGGAGCGCGAGAGTTTCTGGTCGGACGTGGTGCGCACCGTGCCCGATCACCTGTATGTGCAGGACGTGATCAGCCAGCGGATGATTTTCAGCAACCACCACCTGGGCCACACCCTGGGCTACAACAAGCCCGAGCTGCAGCAGATGGGCGAGTACTTCTGGGAGATCCTGCTGCACCCCGAAGACGCCGAGCGTTACCACGACCTGCGCCTGCAACAGCGCCAGGCCGGCTACCTGAGCCAGTTGCAGTGCCAGTTGCGCTTTCGCCACCGCAACAACCAATGGCGGCGCTTCGACATCCGCGAACAGGCCCTGGCCCGTGACAAGACTGACCAGGTGACGCGCATCATCGGCGTCGCCAAGGACATCACCGACCAGATCGAAGCCAGTGAATCACTGCGTGACAGCGAACAGCGCTACCGCATGCTGGCGGAAAGCATCAGCGACGTAATCTTCTCCACCGACAGCAAGCTGGCCCTCAACTACGTCAGCCCTTCGGTGAACGCGGTGCTGGGCTATGACGTCGACTGGATCTTCGAAAACGGCTGGCAATCGACCATCGCCAACCCGCAGCAACTGACCGGTATCTACTCCCTGGTGGAGCAAGTCAGCCGCGCCCTGGACCAACCCGAATCCCTCGCGGCCTTGCGCAACGACGTGCAGACCCAACTGTTCCTGTTCGACTGCCTGCGGGCCGACGGGCGCAAGATCCCCATCGAACTGCGCCTGGTGCTGGTGTGGGACGAACACGGCGCGTTCGAGGGCATCCTTGGCGTGGGTCGCGATATCAGCCAGCAGCGCCGTGCGGAAAAAGACCTGCGCATGGCGGCCACGGTATTCGAACACTCCACCTCGGCGATCCTGATCACCGACCCGGCCGGCTACATCGTGCAGGCCAACGAGGCGTTCAGCCGGGTCAGCGGTTATGCGGTGGCGGACGTGCTCGACCAGTTGCCGAACATGCTCACCGTCGACGAACAGCAGGAAGCCCACCTGCGCTACGTGCTCAAGCAATTGCACCAGCACAGCACCTGGGAAGGCGAAGTGTGGCTCAAGCGCCGCAACGGCGAGCATTACCCGGCCTGGGTCGGAATTACTGCCGTGTTCGATGACGAAGGCGACCTGGCCAGCTACGTGTGCTTCTTCAGTGACATCAGCGAACGCAAGGCCAGCGAGCAGCGCATCCACCGCCTGGCCTACTACGACGCCCTGACCCACCTGCCCAACCGCACGCTGTTCCAGGACCGCCTGCACACCGCGCTGCAATCGGCGGAACGGCAGAAGTCGTGGGTGGTGTTGATGTTCCTCGACCTCGACCGCTTCAAACCGATCAACGACTCCCTGGGCCACGCCGCCGGCGACCGCATGCTCAAGGAAATGGCCACCCGCCTGCTGGGCTGCGTCGCCGAAGACGACACCGTGGCGCGCATGGGTGGCGACGAGTTCACCTTGCTGCTGCAACCGCGGGTCAACCGTGAGATGGCGCTGAACCGGGCGATTCACGTGGCCGAGCAGATTCTGGCCAGCCTGGTGAAGCCGTTTGTGCTGGAGGGCCGCGAGTTCTTCGTCACCGCCAGTATCGGCATCGCCCTGAGCCCGCAGGACGGCAACGAACTCAGCCAGTTGATGAAAAACGCCGACACGGCGATGTACCACGCCAAGGAGCGGGGCAAGAACAACTTCCAGTTCTACCAGGCCGACATGAACGCCAGCGCCCTGGAACGCCTGGAGCTGGAAAGCGACCTGCGCCACGCCTTGGAACAGAACGAATTCGTGCTGTATTACCAGCCGCAGTTCAGCGGCGACGGCAAACGTTTGACCGGCGCCGAAGCCCTGCTGCGCTGGCGCCATCCGCGTCGCGGGCTGGTGCCGCCGGGGGATTTCATCCCGGTGTTGGAGGAGTTGGGGCTGGTGGTGGACGTGGGTGACTGGGTGATCAGCGAAGCCTGCCGCCAACTCAAGACCTGGCACCAGAACAAGGTGCGGGTACCCAAGGTCTCGGTCAACATTTCGGCCCGGCAGTTCTCCGACGGACAACTGGGCGAGCGCATCGCCACCATCCTCAAGGACACCGGCCTGCCGCCGGCGTGCCTGGAGCTGGAGCTGACCGAAAGTATCCTGATGCGCGAGGTCAACGAAGCGATGCAGATCCTCGCCAGCCTGAAAAACCTCGGCCTGAGCATCGCGGTAGATGACTTCGGCACCGGTTATTCATCGCTGAACTACCTCAAGCAGTTCCCCATCGACGTGCTGAAGATCGACCGCACCTTTGTCGACGGCCTGCCGTCGGGTGAGCAGGATGCGCAGATTGCCCGGGCGATTATCGCCATGGCCCACAGCCTGAACCTGGCGGTGATCGCCGAGGGTGTGGAAACCCATGAGCAGCTGGACTTCCTGCGGGAGCACGGTTGCGATGAGGTGCAGGGCTACCTGTTCGGGCGACCGATGCCGGCGAACCGGTTTGAGGCGCAGTTCAGCAATGATGCGCTGTTCATGTTCGACTGAAATCCTCAGGTGATGCTGATGGCCTCTTCGCGGGCAAGCCCGCTCCCACATTCGACCGTATTCCACCTGAAGGAACCCGATTGAATGTGGGAGCGGGCTTGCTCGCGAAGGGGCCCGAACAAACACCACCTATCCCCAGATGAGCCCCGCTTGTCCGCGACATGATGTCCTTTCATATGCCATCTAAAACCCATTGGGTTAGAATGCGCTTCTTTTCTGCCCCCGATCCTTGAGGACCGCCATGTTCAGCCGTGATTTGACTATTGCCAAGTACGACGCCGATCTCTTTGCCGCCATGGAGCAAGAAGCTCAGCGCCAGGAAGAGCACATTGAGCTGATCGCTTCGGAAAACTACACCAGCCCCGCCGTGATGGAGGCTCAAGGTTCGGTTCTGACCAACAAGTACGCCGAAGGCTATCCGGGCAAGCGCTACTACGGCGGTTGCGAGTTCGTCGACATCGTTGAGCAACTGGCCATCGACCGCGCCAAGGAACTGTTCGGCGCCGATTACGCCAACGTCCAGCCACACGCCGGCTCCCAAGCCAACAGCGCCGTGTACCTGGCCCTGCTGCAAGCGGGCGACACCATCCTGGGCATGAGCCTGGCCCACGGCGGTCACCTGACCCACGGCGCCAGCGTTTCCTCCTCCGGCAAGCTGTACAACGCCGTTCAGTACGGCATCGACGGCAACGGCCTGATCGACTACGACGAAGTCGAGCGCCTGGCCATTGAGCACAAGCCAAAAATGATCGTGGCCGGTTTCTCTGCCTACTCGCAGATCCTGGATTTCCCACGCTTCCGCGAAATCGCTGACAAGGTCGGCGCCTACCTGTTCGTCGACATGGCCCACGTGGCCGGTCTGGTCGCCGCTGGCGTCTACCCGAACCCGGTGCCGTTCGCTGACGTCGTGACCACCACCACCCACAAGACCCTGCGCGGTCCACGTGGCGGCCTGATCCTGGCTCGCGCCAACGCCGAGATCGAGAAGAAGCTGAACTCCGCCGTATTCCCAGGCGGCCAGGGTGGCCCGCTGGAGCACGTGATCGCCGCCAAAGCAATCTGCTTCAAGGAAGCGCTGCAGCCTGAGTTCAAGACCTACCAGCAGCAAGTGGTGAAAAACGCCAAGGCCATGGCCGGCGTGTTCATCGAGCGCGGTTTTGACGTGGTGTCCGGCGGTACTGAGAACCACCTGTTCCTGCTGTCGCTGATCAAGCAGGACATCTCCGGTAAAGACGCTGACGCCGCTCTGGGCAAAGCCTTCATCACCGTGAACAAGAACTCGGTGCCGAACGACCCACGTTCGCCGTTCGTCACCTCCGGCCTGCGCTTCGGCACCCCGGCTGTGACCACTCGTGGCTTCAAGGAAGCAGAGTGCAAGGAACTGGCTGGCTGGATCTGCGACATCCTGGCTGACCTGAACAACGAAGCAGTGATTGACGCTGTGCGTGAGAAGGTCAAGGCCATCTGCAAGAAGCTGCCGGTATACGGCGCTTGATTGCAGTTGCTTGAATGAAAAGCCCGGCTCTTGAGCCGGGCTTTTTTATGCCTGAAAACGCTGCTTTCTCAATTTGAAATGACATCAAATGTGGGAGCGGGCTTGCTCGCGAAAGCGCTGTGTCAGTTGATGCATGGGCTGACTGATACACCGCTTTCGCGAGCAAGCCCGCTCCCACATTTTGACTGCGTTTCAAGTCAGGATTGGTAAACCCGCGCAAAGCCTTCGCGAATCTTCTCTTCCGGCAACTCGTCAGCAATAAACACAATCACACTTTCCCGCGCTTCGCCTTCGGCCCATTCGGTGTCCCAATCGAACCCGTAGAGCTTCAGCACGCCCTGGAACACCATGCGCCGGTCTTCCCCGGCAATGTTCAGCACGCCTTTGTAGCGCAGCAATTGCTTGCCGTGGTCTTCCAGCAGCTCGTTCATGAACTCGCTGAGTTTGTCGATATCCAGCGGCTGGTCAGTGCGCAGCACCAGGCTGGAAATACGGTCGATGGACGGCGCCTGGCTCACCGGGCGCAGGCTCATGCCGGCGTTGAGGTTGAAGCCGCGCACATCCAGCAGTTCGGCGAGGTCGATCTTGCCGTGTTCCACCACACGAATCGGCGCCCGGCGGTTGATACGAGTCAGGCGCTCGCTGAGGGCGTCGAAGGTGGCATCGTCCACCAGGTCGCGCTTGCTCACCAGCAGGCGGTCGGCAAACCCGATCTGCGCCTGGGCGATGGTCTGGGTCAGGTGGTGCTCCGCGTGGGCCGCGTCCACCAGGGTGATGATACCGTCGAGGATGTAGCGCTCGCGCAGTTCTTCATCGATGAAAAAGGTCTGGGCCACGGGGGCCGGGTCGGCCAGGCCGGTGCACTCGATCACCAGGCGGTCGAAGGCGATCTCGCCGCTGTCCAGGCGCTCCAGCAACAGGTACAGGGCCTTGGTCAGGTCAGTGTGGATGGTGCAGCACACGCAGCCATTGGACAGGGTCATGACTTGCACCGGCTCGCTGCCCAACAGTTGGGTGTCGATACCGGCGTCGCTGAATTCATTTTCGATCACGGCGATTTTCAAGCCGTGCTCGGCCTTGAGCAGGTGACGCAACAAGGTGGTCTTGCCAGCGCCGAGGAAGCCGCTGAGGACGGTGACGGGGATGGGAGAGGACAAAGAATTCTCCTTGAAGAAACACAAAACAAATGTGGGAGCGGGCTTGCTCGCGAAGGCGGCGTGTCAGTCAGCACATGCATCACTGAAAGACCGCCTTCGCGAGCAAGCCCGCTCCCACAAGGGATTACCGCAGCCCGAACTACCGGGCTAGCAGCACTTGGGCCCACCCTTGCCGCCGTAACGGGCTTCCTGGCGTTCCCGGAAGAACGCCTTGTAGTCCATCATCGGTTTGTCCGGGTGTTTGGTTTGCATATGCTCGACGTAGGTGTCGTAGTCGGGCATGCCGACCATCAGGCGCGCGGCCTGACCGAGGTATTTACCGAGGCGACTGATGTCATTGAACATGATTGCAATCCTCTATCAAGCGTCCGGGATGGCCTGGTATGGCGCTTCTTTATCCGTACGTTCCTTTTTGCCCCAGGCAGCAATGCCGACCTTGAGCGCATAGAACAGGATGCTGAAGACCACGAACAGGAACAGCGCCGTCAGCGTTGCGTTGGTGTAGGCGTTCCAGATCACGTGTTGCATCTGGTCGATGCTCTTGGCCGGTGCGAGGATCTGGCCGCCGGCCAGGGCATCGCTGTATTTCTTGGCCAGCGACAGGAAGCCGATCGCCGGGTTGGCGTCGAACAGCTTGATGAAGCCTGCGGTCACGGTGCAGATCAGCAGCCATACGGCTGGCAGCATGGTCACCCAGATGTAGCGCTGGCGTTTCATTTTGATCAGCACAACCGTGGCGAGCATCAGCGCGATACCGGCCAGCATCTGGTTGGAGATACCGAACAGCGGCCACAAGGTGTTGATGCCGCCCAGTGGGTCGATCACGCCCTGGTACAGCAGGTAACCCCACATCGCCACGCAACCTGCGGTGGCGATCAGGTTGGCCGTCCAGGACTCGGTACGCTTGAGCGCCGGCACGAAGGAGCCGAGCAAATCCTGCAGCATGAAGCGACCGGCACGGGTACCGGCGTCGACCGCAGTCAGGATGAACAGCGCTTCGAACAGGATCGCAAAGTGGTACCAGAACGCCATGGTGTTTTCACCCGGCAGGACGCTGTGCAGGATCTGCGCGATACCGACCGCCAGGGTCGGCGCACCACCGGCACGGGCCAGGATGGTGGACTCACCAATGTCATGGGCCACCGCCTGCAACGCTTCCGGGGTAATTGCAAAACCCCAGCTGCTGACGGTTTGCGCCACAGCCACCACGTCACCGCCGACAATCGCGGCCGGGCTGTTCATGGCGAAGTACACCCCTGGCTCGATCACCGAAGCGGCAACCATCGCCATGATGGCCACGAACGACTCCATCAACATGCCGCCGTAGCCGATGTAACGGGCGTGCCCTTCACTGGCCAGCAACTTGGGCGTGGTGCCCGAGGAGATCAGTGCGTGGAAACCCGAGACCGCGCCACAGGCGATGGTGATGAACAGGAACGGGAACAGGCCGCCCTTCCACACCGGGCCGGTGCCATCGATGAACTGGGTCAGCGCCGGCATTTTCAGGTCGGGCATGGTCACCAGGATGCCAATCGCCAGGGCGATGATGGTGCCGATTTTCAGGAACGTAGACAGGTAGTCCCGTGGCGCGAGGATCAGCCACACCGGCAACACGGCAGCCACGAAGCCATAACCCACCAGCATCCAGGTGATCTGGATGCCGGTGAAGCTGAAGGCCTTGGCCCACACCGGGTCAGCGGCAATCTGCCCGCCCAGCCAGATCGAACCCAGCAGCAACAGCACGCCGACAATCGAGATTTCACCGATGCGGCCCGGGCGGATGTAGCGCATGTAAATGCCCATGAACATCGCGATCGGAATGGTTGCCATCACCGTGAAGATGCCCCACGGGCTTTCGGCCAGGGCCTTGACCACGATCAGCGCCAGCACCGCGAGGATGATGATCATGATCAGGAAGCAGCCGAACAGCGCGATGGTCCCGGGCACACGGCCCATTTCTTCGCGGACCATGTCCCCCAGGGAACGGCCGTTGCGACGAGTGGACAGGAACAGGACCATGAAGTCCTGCACCGCCCCGGCCAGCACCACGCCGGCGATCAGCCACAACGTGCCGGGCAGGTAGCCCATCTGCGCCGCCAGTACCGGGCCGACCAAAGGCCCTGCGCCGGCGATTGCCGCGAAGTGGTGACCAAAAAGGATGTGTTTGTTGGTCGGCACATAGTCCAGACCGTCGTTGTTCAGCACAGCGGGGGTAGCCCGCAGTGGATCGAGCTGCATCACATGGTTAGCGATGAACAGACTGTAGTAACGGTAAGCAACCAGATAAATGGCCACTGCTGCGACCACGATCCACAAGGCGTTGATCGCCTCGCCGCGGCGCAAGGCCACTACGCCCAGGGCGCACGCTCCTACGATTGCCAGCAGCAGCCAGGGTAGATGGCGTAGCAGGCTATTATTATTTTTCATTTTTATATTCCAGCCAGGGTGGACAGAAAGACAGCCATCCCGAGTTTAGCGCTACTGGCCTTAAAGGCCACCCCCCTACGTTGGTCTAGAGCCTTGCCGGGGCAAAAAAAGCAGAAAAAACCGCCCCATGATGGCGCACGGCTACAATTCCTTTATCCACAGAGGGTTTCACCATGAGCGAACAGCCTTCAGACCGACGCCGTTTCCGACGCATTGCCTTCGACGCCAGGACCGAGCTCACGCAAGACGGCCGTGTCTGGCCGGTGCAATTGGTAGATTTGTCGCTCAAGGGCTTGCTGGTGCAACGGCCGCAAGAATGGCACGGCCATCGCTACGAATCGTTCGATGTGGACATTCATCTCGACGCCGAGACCGACGTGAAGATGCAGGTGCGGCTGACCCACGACGATCATGGGCAGCTCGGCTTTGTGTGCGAACACATCGACCTCGACTCCATAAGCCACCTGCGGCGGATAATCGAGCTGAACCTGGGCGATCAGGAAGAACTGGAGCGGGAATTCGCCGCCTTGCTGGAGATCTGAGCATGTGGGAGCTGGCTTGCCTGTGATGGCGGTGTGTCAGTTTGCATATCAATCAGCTGATACACCGCCATCGCGGGCAAGCCCGGCTCCCACAAGGGGGATGTGTGGCTGGCGACTATTCGAACAGGGCATCCAGCGCCTGCTCCAGGCGCGTTACCCCGATCACTTGCAGCCCCGGTGGCATTTCTTTCGGCGCATTGCCCTTGGGCACGATGGCGCGCTTGAAGCCATGCTTGGCCGCTTCCTTCAGGCGCTCCTGGCCGCTGGGCACCGGGCGCACTTCACCCGACAGGCCCACTTCGCCAAACACCAGCAAGTCATGGGGCAACGGCCGGTTGCGCAGGCTGGACATCACCGCCGCCATCAACGCCAGGTCAGACGCGGTTTCCAGCACCTTGACCCCGCCCACCACGTTGAGGAACACGTCCTGGTCATGGGTGGGAATGCCGCCGTGGCGGTGCAATACCGCCAGCAACATCGCCAGCCGGTTCTGGTCCAGGCCCAGGGTGACACGACGCGGGTTGGCCAAGTGGCTGTCGTCCACCAGCGCCTGGACTTCCACCAGCATCGGCCGGGTGCCTTCCCACGTTGCCATCACCACGCTGCCCGGGACTTCTTCCTGGGCACGGGTAAGAAAAATCGCTGACGGGTTGGAGACCTCTTTCAAGCCCCGGTCAGTCATGGCGAACACACCCAGCTCGTTGACTGCGCCAAAACGGTTCTTCACCGCCCGCAACAAACGCAACCGCCCATCGGACTCGCCTTCGAAATACAGCACGGTGTCGACCATGTGTTCCAGCACCCGTGGGCCGGCCAATGCGCCTTCTTTCGTCACGTGGCCCACCAGGAAAATCGCCGTGCCGCTCTGTTTCGCATAGCGCACCAGCAGCGCGGCACTTTCCCGCACCTGGGACACGCCACCCGGTGCCGATTGCAGTTGCTCGGTGAAAATCGTCTGGATCGAATCGATCACCATCACCTTGGGCTTTTCCAGGCGCGCGGTGGCGATGATGCTTTCGATGCAGGTTTCGGTCATCACCCGCAGTTGGTCCTGAGGCAAGCCCAGGCGGCGCGCACGCATGGCCACCTGCTGCTGGGATTCTTCGCCGGTGACATACAGCGCCGGCATGCGGCTGGCGATGCTGCACAGGGTTTGCAGCAGGATCGTGGACTTACCGATGCCCGGGTCACCGCCGATCAGTACCACCGAACCATCCACCAGGCCGCCGCCCAGCACCCGGTCCAGTTCACCGGAAGCGGTGGAGAAACGCGGGATTTCTTCGACGCTGACTTCGGCCAGGGTCTTGATCTGGGTTTGTTGCCCGGTCCAGCCGGAACGGCCGCTGGGGGCCACGGCGCCGCCGCTTTCGATCATGGTTTCGGTCAGGGTGTTCCACGCACCGCATTCCGTGCACTGGCCGGCCCACTTGGGAAAGGTCGCGCCGCACTCCGTGCAGCCATACATGCGCTTGGCCTTTGCCATTTGAGAACCTCCAACCGAAAAACCGCGATGATAGCTCAGCGCGGCGCCGGGGTACGGATTTCACCGCTGGCCAAACGTGAAGCGCTGTTACCGATCGGGTCTTCGGCATTCAGATCGGCGCCCTTGGCTTTCAGTTCATCCAGCAGTTCCACGCGTTTGAACAGCCCGGCATACATGGCCGCCGTTTGTCCGGCGCCGTTGCGCTGGTCGGGGTTGCAGTCGGTGGCGAGCAGGCGCTGGGCGATTTTCAGCTCACCCTTGAAGATCGCGCCCATCAACGCGGTGTTGCCGCGTTTGTCCTGCACGCAGGCATCGGCGCCGGCGGCGAGCAATCGGTCCACGTAGGCACTTTCACCGTGATAGGCGGCGAGAATCAGCGCCGTGTAGCCTTTTTCATCCTGGGTGTTCAGCGAATAGCCGGATTCGATGAAGGTGTTGAGCATTTCCACGTCGCCACGGCGGGCGGCGTCGAAGTAGTAATCCTGCAGTTGTGCCTTAAGCGCGGCCGGGTCAGCTTGTTCGGCCAATACGCTGAACGACAAACACGCAAGGACAGCGCCTATAAAGATTCGCATGGTAAATTCTCAGTGATGTGCCACCTGTAGGAGCCGGCTTGCCGGCGATGGCGTACTTGTGGGCGCTATCGCCGGCAAGCCGGCTCCTACAGGGAGCGTGGGCGGTTAGTCGGTCAGCTTTTCGGCCAGTGCCTTGACGCGGGCCAGGTCGCCCTTGGCCACTTTGGTCACGCCGGTGCCGTACTCCGGATCCGCCTTGTAGAGGAACGACAGGATGATGTGCTTGCTCTCGTCATCGGTGGTGGCCAGGGAGCCGCCGAAGTTGTCGATCAAGTCCTGACGCTCTTTCTTGTTGAACGAACGGTACAGGTCGCCGGCCTGCTTGAAGTTCTGCTCACGCTGGATCTTCGCCTGCTGGGTACTGCCCGACAGGGCCAACTGGCTGTACCGCGCGGTTTGCGGCTCTTCCCGTGGCAGCAGGCGGCTTGGCTGGTAGTTCACGCCAGTGGTGGTCTTGCCGAAATTCATCGCGCCGTCCTGGTTACCGTTGTTGACGGTCACCCGGGGTGCGTTGATCGGCAGTTGCAGGGCGTTTGGCCCCAGGCGGTACATTTGCGTATCGGCATAGGAGAACACCCGGCCTTGCAGCAGGCGGTCTTCCGACGGCTCGATGCCCGGCACCAGGTTGGCCGGCGCCATGGCGACTTGCTCGGTTTCCTGGAAGACGTTGGCCGGGTTGCGGTTCAGCACCATCTGCCCGACTTTGCGCTCTGGCACGTCCGGCCAGATCTTGGTGGCATCCAACGGGTCGAAATCAAACTTGGCCAGGTCTTCCGGTTTCAGCACTTGCACATACAGGTCCCACTTGGGGAAGTCTCCCTTATTGATGTGCGTGACCAAATCATTGGTCATATGGCTGTAGTCACGGCCCTGTACTTCAGTCACTTGTTTAGGATCGAGGTTCTTGATGCCTTGCAGGCTCTTCCAGTGGAACTTGACGTAGTGCACTTCGCCCTTGGCGTTAATCAACTTGTAGGCATGTACACCGTTACCGTCCATTTCCCGGTAACTGGCTGGAGTACCGGAGTCCGAGTACAACTCGGTCAACGTACGAGTGGACTCCGGAACATGGGAAAAGAAGTCAAAGCGACGGGAATCATCGTCCAGGTTAGTGCGCGGATCTGGTTTAAAGGCGTGAACCATGTCCGGAAACTTGATCGCATCGCGAATAAAAAACGTCGGGAAGTTATTACCGACCAGGTCCCAATTACCTTCGGCGGTGTAGAACTTGGTGGCGAAGCCGCGCGGGTCACGCAGGGTTTCCGGCGAATGGTTGCCGTGAACGACCGCAGAGAAGCGCACAAATACCGGCGTGGCTTCGCCGGCGGCAAACACCTTGGCCTTGGTCAGGTCGCTGAGG
The DNA here is from genome assembly GCF_013385665.1 of Pseudomonas sp. D4002. NCBI lineage: Bacteria > Pseudomonadati > Pseudomonadota > Gammaproteobacteria > Pseudomonadales > Pseudomonadaceae > Pseudomonas > Pseudomonas sp. D4002. Next base: position 7,315 of record NZ_JACAPN010000015.1, on the reverse strand, counting down.
TTATCGGTGACGGTGAAAGTACCGTGAGCGCCGGTGCCACGGGCGTGCACAACGCGCTCCGGAATACGCTCGCGATCAAAGCGCTGTAACTTCTGGATCAGTTGCACGTCTTGCAACAGCACCGGGCCATTCGCACCGGCGGTTTGAGAGTTCTGATTGTCACCGACCGCCGCGCCATTATCGCGCGTGAGGTTGGCGGCGTGTACGGACAGCGAAAGAAGACTGGCGCTCACTGCAAACAGCACCTGTCGCGCAGAAATAGGCCCGCGGCTAATAGGGTTTTTCATCGAGGTATCCTCTGGTTTTTTTAGTGCACATTGAGTTGTGCTTGCCAGAGGCTAGTGACCCGCGAGTCAGAAGATAAATAGAAAAGCCGTACCACCCCGATAAAGAAAATAGTGTGGTAACCCACTGAAATAGCGGGTATTCCGCGCGCGATTGGTGGCACTTTGCAAACTATTTGCGATTTAATGTGTCGATAAAAACGGACACTGTTAGCAGTTGTGTCGAGCAAGCCTCGCCACACTGTCTTACACTGGCTTCTACCTCCTCATCTGTAACAAGGAATAACCTATGGGCGTGTTAAGTGAGTTCAAGGCCTTCGCGGTCAAAGGTAATGTGGTCGACATGGCGGTCGGTATTATCATCGGCGCCGCCTTCGGCAAAATTGTTTCATCCTTTGTAGGCGACGTGGTGATGCCACCTATCGGCCTGTTGATCGGGGGTGTCGACTTCGGCGACCTGGCCGTAACGCTTAAAGCCGCCCAGGGCGATGCGCCGGCCGTCGTACTGGCGTACGGCAAGTTCATCCAGAGCGTGATCGACTTTGTGATCGTTGCGTTTGCGATCTTCATGGGCGTGAAGGCCATCAACCGCCTGAAGCGTGAAGAGGCCGTGGCACCTAGCCTGCCGCCGGTCCCGACCAAGGAAGAAGTGCTGCTGGGGGAGATCCGCGATCTGCTCAAGGCACAGAACAGCAAGCCCGAGTAAGCTCGGCAAAAAGTAAAGGCGCCTGCAGGGCGCCTTTGTTTTACCAGTAGTTTTCTACCGCGACCTGCCCCGGACGGCGGGTCAGGCTCAGTTGCATGTCGCGCTGTTTCAGCAACTGACGCGTGTCGTCGATCATCTGCGGGTTACCGCAAATCATCACCCTGGAATGGTCGGGGGTCAGCTCGATGCCTGCGGCGCGCTCCAATTCGCCGTTCTCGATCAGGGTGGTAATCCGCCCATTCAGCGCGCCCGGATGTTGCTCGCGGGTGACAATGGGAATGTAGGTGAGCTTGTGGGCGTATTCTGCCAGGTACTCACGTTCGCCCAGTTCATGGATCAACGACTGGTAAGCCAGCTCCCTTGCTTCGCGGGCACTATAGACGAGGATAATCCGCTCGAATTTCTCCCACACTTCGAAGTCCTGCAGGATCGAGAGAAACGGCGCAATACCGGTCCCGGTGCCCAGCAGCCACAGATCGCGACCATCCACAAACCGGTCCAGGGTCAAAAAGCCCGTGGCCTGGCGCTCCACCAGCAGGGTATCGCCTTCCCGCAGGCGGCTCAGCTCACTGGTGAACTCACCGCCCGGCACCACGATGGAAAAGAAGTCCAGGTATTCATCAAAGGGCGAGGACACCACCGAATAAGCACGCCACACAATGCCGCCATCGGCCTTGGTCACCCCAAGACGCACGAATTGTCCGGCGCGAAAACGAAAACCAGGGTCTCGGGTAGTGCGCAGGGTAAACAGGCTGGGAGTCAGCGATTTCACGTCGAGCAGGGTCTGGCGGGTGTATTTTTCAGCACTGGCCGTCATGGGAAACTCCATTTGCAGAGGCCCCTAGTGTCCCCCAAAGCGCCGCCTGGAAACACCGATGGTTTGTGCTGGCATTGCCGCTGCCCATTGTGGCAACCGCTGGGCGGTACTAAATATTTGGCTATTAGTCGCCTTCCAACAAGCCATTAGATGAGGGAGTGCAACTAAATATTAACAAGGCGCATTTAGAGCAAGTTCTTAAAACTAATGGAAAAAAATCTTATCGAACGCCTGAAACCTGTACACCGTAGCCAGGTTGTACAAATGTTATTGGCCTAACGCCCGCTTGAACATAACCAAATTTTTATTTCGAGCTGTAGCCGTTGTCCTACACTATTTTTCACGCTGTAAACGGGGGCCTTGGAAGTACCCCATGTAAGAACCGTTCGTATGGAGAGTTACCGATGGTCAACTGGCACAACACTCGCCTTCCCAAACTCGAAGGGGAAAGCGAAATAACCAGTATGTACGAAGCTGCCCTCAACCTTACCTACGAGCTTGGCTTCCAATACTGCGCATTCACCCTTAGTTCTCATCTACCCAACAACCAAACGAAAACCGTCAACCTCAACAACTATTCCAATGAATGGAATACGCTGTACAGACAAGAGCACTACTTTGATCTCGACCCTGTGGTTGCGCATTGCAAACGCTCGGTTCTACCGATCGTATGGGACGAGAAAACCTTTTCTTCGGTACCGGACTTATGGGCCCATGCCCAGTCCAACGGACTGAATTTCGGATGGACCCAATCGGTTCATGACTTCCAGGGTGTTTTCAGCATGTTGAGCCTGGGGCGTGCCACCGGCCCAGTGGGCCCTGAAGAACTCTATGAAAAAGCCGGGCAAGTGCTCTGGATTTGCCACGCCATGCACGCGGTGGTGGCCAAAAAATACGCAGACAATCCCAGCCCGCAAGCGCCCAGCAAATTGACCCCGCGGGAAACCGAAATCCTGCAATGGTCGGCCTTGGGCAAGACCGCCTCGGACATCGCCACCATCCTGTGCCTGTCCGAACGCACGGTCGGCTTCCATATCAGCAGTGCGATGAAGAAACTGGGGGTCAGTAACAAGATTGCCGCAGTGATCACGGCAGTCAAATGCGGGTTGTTTTAAACACCGCATGTAATCCAGGGGAAAAAAACGTAACATTTGCGGCCAGTTCCGGGTGATGACGCGAGCCCCTGATGCGCCTCGCGTCGCCGCTCACCCCGATGGTTCGCTTACCCAGAGTCTCCCCCGCCATGCCCCTGCTCGACAGCCCCTTCGCCCAACTCGACCTGATCCGTCAGCCAGAACAGCACAACGACCCGCTGCAAGCGTTTGATGCAGCCGATGAGTATTTGCTCAGCTACCTGGCGGAACAACAGCTGACGACGGCGACCCGCGTCCTGGTGCTCAACGACAGTTTCGGCGCGCTGGCGGCCAGCCTCGAAGGGCATGTGCAGGTCACCTCCAGTGGTGACTCGTTCCTCGGCGCCCTGGGCCTGGAGAAAAACCTGGCGCGCAACGGCAAGGCTTTCGACGCGGTAACGTTCCTGCCCGCCAGCCAGACACCTGCCGGGCCGTTCGACCGCGTACTGATCCGCGTGCCGAAAACCCTGGCCCTGCTCGAAGAACAATTGATTCGCCTGCAAGGTCAACTGGCACCCGGCGCCGAAGTGATTGCCGGGGCGATGGTCAAGCACCTGCCACGGGCTGCCGGCGAACTGCTGGAGCGCTATGTCGGCCCGATGCACGCCTCACTGGCGGTAAAAAAGGCCCGATTGCTGATCGCCACCCTGGCCGATCGGCCACACGCCGTATCGCCCTACCCTACGCGCTACAGCCTGGAAACCCCGGCCATCGAACTGCTCAACCACGCCAACGTGTTCTGCCGCGAAGGCCTGGATATCGGCACCCGGGCCTTCCTGCCGCACCTGCCACAAAACCTGGGCGGCGCCCGCGTAGCCGACCTGGGTTGCGGTAATGGCGTCCTGGCGATTGCCAGCGCGCTGCAAAACCCCGAGGCGCAGTACACGCTGGTCGACGAGTCTTATATGGCGGTGCAATCGGCGGCCGAGAACTGGCGCGCGGCGCTGGGCGAACGTGACGTGCTGATTCGCCCCGGCGACGGCCTGGCCGATCAGGAGCCGCAATCACTGGATGTGGTGCTGTGCAACCCGCCATTCCACCAGCAGCAAGTGGTGGGAGACTTCCTCGCCTGGCGCATGTTCCAGCAAGCGCGGGAAGCGTTGGTAGTGGGCGGCGCCCTGTACATCGTCGGCAACCGTCACTTGGGTTATCACACCAAGTTGGCGCGGTTGTTCCGTGGCGTCGAGCAAGTGGCGACCACGCCGAAGTTCGTGGTCCTCAAGGCGCGCAAATAAAAAAGCCCTCCATGAAGGAGGGCAATAGTTACAACGGGATGTCAGTGGGTGGTCAGGCCCGCGGCATTCATGAACATGCGCATCAGGCTGGCCACTACGAACAGGGCCAGGACGCTGCCGGTCCAGATCATCGCCAGCCAGCCCAGGCGCTGCCAGAGCGGCTTTTTCTCGGCCTGTTCGATGTCGTGCAACGAAGGTTTGCCGGACATGAGTCAATCCTCCTAGTGATAACCGTCTTCGTGGGTGACCTTGCCGCGGAACACGTAGTAGCTCCAGAAGGTGTAGCCCAGGATGAACGGAATGATGAACAAGGTGCCCACCAGCATGAAGCCCTGGCTTTGCGGCGGTGCGGCGGCGTCCCAGATCGAAACTGACGGCGGGATGATGTTCGGCCACAGGCTGATCCCCAAGCCACTGTAGCCAAGGAAGATCAGCACCAGCGTCAGCAGGAACGGCGTGTAGTGCGCATTGCGGGCCACGGCGCGAATCAGGCCGTACATGGTTACCAGCACCAGGATCGGCACCGGCAGGAACCAGAACAGGTTCGGCAGGGTGAACCAGCGCGAGGCGATTTCCGGGTGGGCCAGCGGCGTCCAGAGGCTGACGATACCGATCACCGCCAGCACCACGAAGGCCAGGGGCCGGGCCAGGTTGTGCATCTTCTCCTGCAAGCTGCCTTCGGTCTTCATGATCAGCCAGGTGCAGCCCAGCAGCGCATACGCCACGATCAGGGCCACGCCGCAGAACATCGTGAACGGCGTCAGCCAGTCCAGGGAGCCACCGGCAAACTGCCGGTCGACCACCGGGATGCCATCAATGAACGCCCCCAGCGCCACGCCCTGGAAGAACGTCGCTGCCAGCGAGCCGCCGATGAAGGCCTTGTCCCACAAGTGACGCTTGTCGTCCTTGGCCTTGAAGCGGAATTCAAACGCCACGCCACGAAAGATCAGCCCGATCAGCATCAGCATCAGTGGCAGGTACAGCGCCGAGAGCACCACCGAATAGGCCAGCGGGAACGCGCCAAACAACGCCGCGCCGCCGAGTACCAGCCAGGTTTCGTTGCCGTCCCACACGGGGGCGACGGTGTTCATCATCACGTCACGGTCGGTCTTGCCCGGGATGAACGGGAAGAGAATGCCGATCCCCAGGTCGAAGCCGTCCATGACCACGTACATCATGATGCCGAAGATGATGATCACGGCCCAGATCAGCGGAAGATCAATACCCATGGCTCAGTTCCCCTTGTTCAAGGTGTCGCCGTGATCGGCATCGGCACTGTCATCAGCCGCCGACAACGGACGCGCCGGTGTGCGTTTCTGCCCAGGGCCACCGTGGGTGGGCTCGGTGCTTTCGTGGGTCACAGGCCCTTTGCGCACCAGGCGCATCATGTAGCCCAGGCCCGCGCCGAACAGCGCGAAGTACACCACCACAAACAACACCAACGTAATGCTCATCTGCGCAAAACTGTGGTTGGACGAGGCGTCTGCCGTGCGCATCAGCCCGTAGACCACCCACGGCTGTCGGCCGATCTCGGTGGTGAACCAGCCGGCGAGAATCGCGATCAGGCCGGACGGGCCCATCCACAGCGCCAGGTACAGGAACGGCTTGGACGTGTACATCTTGTCGCCACGGCGCAGCCAGAGGCTGAACAGGCCGGTGAAGATCATCAGGAAGCCCAGGCCCACCATGACCCGGAACGACCAGAACACGATGGTCGAGTTGGGACGGTCCTCAGGCGGGAACTCCTTGAGGGCCGGCACCTGCTTGTCCAGGGAGTGGGTCAGGATCAGGCTGCCCAGGTACGGAATTTCTACTGCGAACTTGGTTTTTTCAGCCTTCATGTCCGGCCAGCCGAACAGGATCAGCGGCGTGGGCTCGTTGCCGATATTTTCCCAGTGGCCTTCAATCGCGGCGATCTTCGCTGGTTGATGCTTGAGGGTATTCAGGCCGTGGAAGTCACCGATGACCGCCTGGATCGGCGCAACGATCAGCGCCATCCACATTGCCATCGACAGCATGGTGCGGATCGCCGGGTTGTCCTTGCCGCGCAGCAAGTGCCAGGCCGCCGAGGAGCCGACGAAGAACGCGGTAGCGACGAACGCGGCCGTGGCCATGTGCATCAGGCGGTAGGGGAACGACGGGTTGAAGATCACGGCCAGCCAGTCGGTTGGAATCACCCGGCCATCAATGATTTCAAAGCCCTGTGGCGTCTGCATCCAGCTGTTGGAGGCAAGAATCCAGAAAGTCGAGATCAGCGTGCCGACGGCCACCATCACCGTGGCAAAGAAGTGCAGCTTGCGTCCGACCTTGTTCCAGCCGAACAGCATGACCCCAAGGAAGCCGGCTTCGAGGAAGAACGCCGTGAGCACCTCATAAGTCAGCAACGGCCCGGTGACGGCACCGGCGAAGTCCGAGAAGCGGCTCCAGTTGGTGCCGAACTGATAGGCCATGACCAGGCCGGAGACCACGCCCATGCCGAAGTTGACGGCAAAGATCTTCGACCAGAAATGGTAGAGGTCACGGTAGGTGTCGTTGTGGGTCTTGAGCCACAGGCCTTCCAGCACCGCAAGGTAACTGGCCAGGCCGATGGTGATGGCCGGGAACAGGATATGGAATGAGATGGTGAACGCGAATTGAATTCGGGCGAGATCTAGCGCCTCCAAACCGAACATAAGTCTTCCTCTGTCAGGTAATACCGAATGCTGGCTGGAGGCCTGCACCCACTGCCCCCACGGATATGGAGTGTGGCGAATTCAAATTCGTTTCTTTTTATAACCAACCACGCAGGGATTCTGGCCTTGCGGCCGCCAGAGCAATCCCGGCGAAGGTTTTGATCTGGATCAAGCATTGCTGAAAGAGTAGTCCCATTTTCGCGAGAGCAAGGCGTGGTCTTTTGCCGCGTGACAGGTTGCCTCAGTGGTCACTGGGTGTTGTCTTTGGTGAGATTGGGCGTGTTTTGGGTGTATATCCGTTATTTGGGTGATGGCTGGTATTGGTTCCGCTCTTACAGCGGCTCACTTTTGAACAGCGCAAAAGTAAGCAAAACGCTCTTGCCCCACCACTCGGCTCCTCGCCTAGGCTCGGAGTGCCCTCACTCCGGCTTTGGACCGTGGGCCGCCGCGATGGGCCATCCTTGGCCC